>VFJY01000003.1 GCA_009885825.1 Rhodobiaceae bacterium
CCCAGCTACTTTGGCCCGAGGCCTCCAGAAATATCACGCCGTCAAATATGGGACTCAAATGGCCGGTGGAATTGTGTGAATCAGATAGTAGTCTAGGGGGGGATTACCCCAAGGCCACAAGGAAACTGAACTGGAAGATCTCTATAATGAAGCTTTTGTTAAAGATATTATCGATGAAGAGGGAATAGACATTACATTGGCGCGAGATAAAAATAAAAAGTGGTCAGATAGGTTGTTAGCTGCTACTGCGGTTGGTGGAAAAAAACTTAGTGACCCCACTCTTATGAAAATCAAGCGCACAATTGCTGACAAAGCTGCAACCTTAGGTCTAGAAGCAGTTCACAAAGCCAAAAAAGGTCCAATCGAAAATTTGATCAAGATTCTAGTGCGGAAGTTGAGTTCGGCGGCGATCTAAAAACCTGAGCATGTAGCTTCGCTCTTCAGGGATTGATTGGCAACAGCTCAAACACCTTCGCCTCTTTCGCCGCAGCTTTGATATCGCCGCGCCGCAGTGCGAGGCGGACCCGGTCAGTCTTGAAGATATCCTCCTTGGCGACGATTGGCGCCCACGGAGTCTTATCGTCAATCAAGGTGATTTCCACTTCCGCAGCATAGCGGCCTTCGTGGATGAAATGAGATTTAAGCTGTTTCATGTCAGGATTGTTTGTCCCAATTAGTGGTAATGTCAATGTTGTATTAGGTACGTTTGACGTTGAAATAGTAGATTACCATTGAGGATTAAACCATGCCCCGCCAACCCATCCATCCCGGTGAAATTCTGAGCGATGAGCTTGCTGAACTCGGCTTGACCGCCAGCGCTCTTGCGCGGCAGATCAGGGTTCCGCCGAACCGGATTAGCCAAATCATGCAAGATAAGCGTGCCATTACGGGTGACACGGCTTTGCGGCTGGGCCATTGGTTTGGCATGAGCCCGCAGTTCTGGCCGAACCTGCAAAGCCAATATGATTTGCGTCTTGCCGAAGCGGAAGCCGGAAAAGAAGTGCGCAAGCTGCCGACACGGGCGGCTTGAATTAATTTCTCCATCACCACCCTTCGGGCGGTCAACCAGTCTGGGTCATCGGCTCGGGGGCCGATGATGGAGAGCGGGGGAGGGGCATAATTTAGCTTTTAAAAATGTGTAACATATGTTACATTTAACCCATGACAACAGCCACCCGCAAAACCGAACCAGCCTCATCCCACGGCATCGTCCGCATTCCTAAGCGGCTGGACGATCAGCTTACGCGCATTGCGGCGCGCACGGGGAGGGCTAAGGCCTATTACGCGACGAAGGCCCTTGAACGTTATCTTGAAGACATGGAAGATCATCTTCTTGCCGCCGCAGCGCTTGAAGAAATGGCCGCGAAGGGAAAGAAGAAGGGGAAAAGTCTTGGGGCAGTCGCCAAGCGGCTCGGTCTGGAAGGTAAGCTTTAGTCCGGCCGCCGAGCGAGCCTTGGGCAAGCTCGATAAAACGGCCCAGGGCGAAATCATCCAATACCTCAGCAAACGAATTGCAACGTCAGAAAACCCGCGCCGCTTTGGCAAGGCGCTAACCCACGGACTAGCGGGCCTCTGGCGCTACCGCGTCCGGGACTATCGCATCATTTGCCGTATAGAAGACGATAAAATCAGAGTTTTGGTGCTTGGCATTGGCCATCGCAAAGGCATTTATCGTTGAATAGAATTATAATCCTTGACAAATTATTCCTATCAGTTTATGTTCTAGTTTTGTTCTTTGTGGTTGATAGGGAAACACCATGGACTGGGCCAGGGCCATCGAACGCAACAGCGAAGCGCTCGTTGGGATAGTTGAAGCGCTTTTCGCCATGCTGGGGCTGGCGGGATCAGACATGGTGGCGCGGATTCCGCAGCCTCTCCATCGCGCCGTGCTGCGCGTCCTCCGGCCCGCCGAATCCGCCGTGCGCCGTCTCATTGTCATCGCGGCGCGCGGCCTTGTGGTGAAGCTGGCGCCTTCGCGTCCGATGCCGGCGGGGCCAATCGGCAAGGGCGTCGGGCACTCACGTCCTTCCTTCCAGCTCTTCGATCCGCGGAAACGTTTGAAACCCGTGCGGGCCATGAAATTCACCCGGATTGCCCCACGCATCCACTTCTTTGGAAGCGATCCAAGGGTGGCGGCCCTGTGGCCAGCGCCAAGGCCTGTGGTTGATCCCCCTCCGCCACCCGATGGCCTGGTCAATGCCGAGCGCCTCACCAGGAGGCTCCAGGCCCTCAAGCTGGCTCTCGATGATCTGCCCCGCCAGGCCAAACGTCTGGCCCGCTGGAGGCTCAGGCGCGCGAAGGCGCCTAGCCACAAGTTCCTGTCGCCGCTCCGGCCCGGCCATCCGCCCGGCTACCGCCGGAAGCCAGTTCATGAAGTCGATGAGGTGCTCATCGAATGCGACGGCCTCGCCTGGGACGCGCTCAAGCCAGACACCTCCTGAGGCGGCCTTCGCTTCTCACCTGCCTTCGGAAACGGCAAAACCGTTTTCACCCCCGGCGGAGCCATGCCCGATGCTGATTGAAACGTGAATATGGACTGGCCGGGCTCGAGCGTTAGGCAGAGATCGCAATCGATGAGGAGTTCGGAGCCCAGCTTGTGCGCTTCCGTGCCCCAGAGCGCATGTCAGGGGACGTGCAACTGATCTGAACTGAGTCGGGAAACCTACAGCGGCTTCACGGTCTTAGGCGGCGGGCCTGGCTCGGTTTTATCCGCAGCGCCCATGTCCTTGCCGAATGTCAGGCCCGCTGAAGGAAAAAGTTTCTTCTCTTCATCGGGCGTCGGCTCCGCCAGGAAGTCCGCCATCGGGCTTTCCATCCGGCTCACCATGCCATAGATATTGGCGCCGTTCTCGATGGAAATGGTTTCGTTGAGAATGTCGCCCTCGACCTGGGCGCCGGCATAGATGTTCACATTGGTGCCGCGAATGGGCCCGATCACGCGGCCGCGCACGAAAAGATCGTCAGCCATGATGTCGCCCTGCACGAAGCCATTGAGGTCAATCACGCAGGAATGGGCCCGGACGGAGCCATAAACCGTGCCGTCAATATGCAATTCGCCATTGGTGGTGATATTGCCTTCAATCGTCACGTCCTGGCTGATGATCGAAGGGCCCGAATTATGGGCGCTGTCGCTGCCGTTTGCCGTAGGTTTGCTGCGCTTAAAAATCATTCTGTGTTTGCCAATTACTTCAGGGCCGGTCACCTGATTGCACTCAAGCGAATATAACTGCAAGAATTGCTCTTGTCATGGAGGATTTGGGTTAAAATAGACCGTTGGCGACGCTTTGCAACAGGTTAATGCGCGGCCACCGCTGCCTTGGTTTAGCCCATGTTTGCTGGCCAAAGACGCGAAGAACTGATTTTATGTTTTAAAAAGCGGATAGGATTTGCTTTCATCAAGGCTGATTCCGGCCTGTTCTTCGAATGAGTGGGCGGCAAGTTAGGGCGACGGACCATTGCGGCAGCAGATAGTCAGAATAGGTTTGATTGCGGCGCTCTCGATCACCGGATTTCTGGTTGTTGTCGCGGCAGCCTTTTTTTGGCGCCTGTCGAACGGGCCGGTGTCCATAGACTTTCTGACAAGGCGAATAGAAACTGAAATAAATCAAACTCTTACCGGCATGTCCGTCAAGGTGAGCGGGGCCCTGTTTGAACTTGATGAGAAGTCAGGCGTTCCGCAATTCCGCCTCCGCGACATGGTCCTGCTTGACCAGAATGGCAACCAGATCGCGCGGTCTTCCAAGGCAGCGATTAGCTTCGAAATAGGCTCCTTGCTGATTGGCGCATTTGTGCCCAAGAGTTTGGAATTCATCGGTTCACGGATATTTGTCAAACGCCAGTTGAGTGGCGAGTTGACGTTGGGGTTTGGCAGCCCGCCGGCGCCCGTGGACGAAACCGTGACCATGGATGCAACAGCTGAAGAAGATGGCAGCGAAGCCGGGCAGGTTCCGGTGCTGCCGCAAGCCGCCGCGAAATCGGTCATCGATATGTTGGCCGGAACCGCGCCGGGCGCTGGCGCGAACACGCTTGAAGACATTCGAATTTCGGGAGCCTCAATCCAGTTTTTTGATGAAGCCAACCAATCCAACTGGACAGCGCCCGAAGCCGATTTGACGTTTAGACGAATGCCCTACGGCTTTGTCATCTTTGCCAAGGCAACTGTCGCCAGCGGGCCGACATTCTGGAAAACCGAATTTTCGGCCAATTACAAGGTGCAATCCAGATCATTTGCCATCAGCGCTCGCATTGATGATCTGGTTCCCGCCAATGTTTCAGACAAGATTTTCGCGCTCGCGCAGTTTGCAAAAGTGGCTGTGCCCCTTTCGGGTCACGCCGAGTTGGAAATCAGCGATAAGGGCGTTGTAACCAGCGGCTCGGCGGAATTTGCCGCCGCCGCAGGTGTGCTAGGCCTGCCGGATTTTCTGGCTCAGCCCATTGTCATTGATGAAGGAGCGCTGCGCGTTGACTATGATCCGGAGACCGGCGGCATAAACATCATTGACTCAGTTATTCTTGTCGGCGGATCGAAAGCGGAGCTTACGGGTCGTGTCGATCCGGTGAGGGCCGCTGACGGGAGGTTGAGCGATCTCAAAATAGAACTCAAGGCAACCAATGTCAGCGTTGATACGCAGGGCACGGTCAAAGACCCGGTGCTTGTTGACAAGGTGGAGTTTGCGGGTAGCGCTTCAATCGAAGGCGCGACGCTGGACATCAGCGATCTCGTCGTCATGTCCGGCAATGCCGGGGTTCGCATGCGCGGCAAGCTGACGGGCGGAGAAGAATCCACAGGAATTAGTCTGCAAGGCCGTGTGCGGGATGTTTCGGCGGATTTCCTGAAGAAACTTTGGCCACCGATAGTGGCACCCAAATCGCGCGCATGGGTGAACGAAAACATCAAGGCCGGGCGCATGACCGACGGCGTATTCATTATCAATATTCCGCCCGATGGCCTGGCGAAGGCCCAGCGTGAAAAACTTCTTCCCGATGACAATATCGAATTCAAGTTCTCGCTGGCGGAGGTGAACGCGAATTATTTCAAAACCTTGCCAATTCTCAGGGACGGATCAGGATCCGCCAAATTGCGTGGTGATAGTTTTGAATTGAGTATCGAGTCTGGACATATTGACCTGCCATCCCTCGGCGTCGTTCAGGTCAGGCGGTCCATGTTCAAGGCGAACAGTCTTCTGGCGGCCGAAGTGCCGGGCCTGTTGGCCCTGAACCTGACAGCAGGCGCTGCCGAGCTTATGGAACTCGCATCCCAACCCAGCCTCGGTTTCCTCAACACCGGTAAAATGGCGTCGTTGAACTTGAGCGGCGAGGCAACCGCTAAAATCGACATCCGCCTGCCGCTTATCAAGGATGTGCCGCGCGACCGGGTGGAGACCAACGCCCTCATAAAAATTACCAACGCCGGCATTCAGAAAGTTGTGCCCAACATTGATTTGACTGAAGGCGCAATCACGGTCATCTCCGATCAACAGGGAACCAAACTTGAAGGCCCCATAAAAATCAACGGGTTCCCCGCAAAAATATCATGGCAACGGGCGCGCGGCCCAAACGCCCAGCCGGTCACCGCCTTGGTTGCTGAACTCGATGACGAAGCTCGCGGCAAGTTGGGGCTAAAACTCGGGACTGTCCTCCAGGGCACTGCGAAGGTCTCCGCCGAGATTACTGGCATTGGCGAGGGTACCACCACCATGCAAGTGAAGGCGGATTTATCGAAGGCGGAGATTCAGGTTGACGCAATAAAGTGGACTAGGCCGCCGACTGACAATACAACGGCGACCTTCACTTATCGTTCAAGTCCTGAGACCGGCCGCAAAGTTGAGAACCTGATCGTCAAGGGACAGGGCTTGAGCATTAAGGGTGACGTTGTCTTGGCGCCGGACGGCGCATTGAAATCCGCCAAATTCAGCCAGGTCGTGCTGGGCGAAGAAAGCGATTTTACGATGACGCTGGAGCCAATTGAAGGTGGCGAGGCCATTGCCATTGTTGGAAAGTCCTTCGATGCGAAAGATCTAATCAAATCAATGTTCTCAAGCGGCCCAAAGGGAAACGGAAAGACCGATAGCAAACAGAATCTGAATATCACCGCAAAACTTGACCGCGTTTATGCGCACCGGGGTGAAGTCCTGACCGGCGTTTCCGCGAGCTTGGCTATCAGCAACGGTTTGATGGCTGCCGTTGAAATTGACGGCAAGTTTGTTTCCGGCTCACCATTGGCCGTGAATGTTCGCCCCACTGACAAGGGCCGATTGCTGCAAGTAAGCTCTGGCGATGCTGGCGCAGCCTTGCGCGCGGCCAATCTTTATTCAAAAGTTTCAGGTGGCCAGCTTGAGCTTTCTGCAACGTTAACCAGCAAACTCAATTCCACCATCCAAAATGGCCAATTGATCATCCGCAAATTCGATGTCCAGAATGAATCGGCAATCGCCGAGATTGATAATCGCAGCAAGGCCAAGAAATCAGGCCAAAGGCGCGACGGCCTTTCCTTCAAGCGACTGACGGTGCCCTTTACGGCAGACAGCGAATTTGTCCGGATTGGTGACTCACTCATAAGAGGAAATGATTTGGGAGCAACCGCCGAAGGCGTAATCCGCAAGTCAGACGGTGCCATAGATATCACCGGGACCATTATTCCGGCCTATGGTCTGAATTCGTTTGTTGGCAATATCCCCCTGCTTGGCACAATCCTCACAGGCGGAAAAGGCGAGGGCATATTTGGGCTGGCCTACGCGATGGGCGGCACGATGGCCAAGCCGAAATTTCAGGTCAACCCCGTCTCAGCCCTGGCGCCGGGCATTCTTCGCAAATTCTTTGAGTTTGACGCGTCTGGCAAACCGACAAGGGTAAAGCGGGACAATGACAATTGATCAGGCCTCACGAAGGCCTAATCAAAACATGCTTCTTCTTGCCCATTGAAATCTTGATCACGCCATCCCTGCCGAGGTTTTCAGCGGTGAGCTGCATCTTGTCATCGCTTACAACAACATCGTTGACGCGAATTCCGCCTCCTTGAATGGATCGGCGCGCCTCGCCGTTTGACGTTGCAAAACCAGCCAGAACTGCTGCTTGAAGAATCCCAATACCCACGGTCAGATCGAGATCAAGTGTTGGCAGTCCTGCGGCGCTCGCACCTTCTTCAAAAGTCTTGCGCGCGGTTTCTGCGGCTTCCTCGGCAGCCTTGCGGCCATGCAACATTGCGGTTGCTTCATTGGCCAATGCCTTCTTCGCGTCGTTAATTTCAGAACCGCCAAGGGCCTCGAGCCTGGAAATTTCCGCCATCGGGAGCGTTGTGAAGAGTTTTAGAAAACGCCCCATATCGGCATCTTCCGTATTGCGCCAGAATTGCCAGTAATCATAGGGCGAGCGCATGTCAGAGTTCAGCCAAACAGCTCCGCTGGTAGTTTTCCCCATCTTGGCGCCAGAGGCCAGTGTAATGAGCGGCGTTGTCAACGCATAGAGCTGATGCGTTCCCATGCGGCGGCCAAGGTCAATGCCATTGACGATATTGCCCCACTGATCGGAGCCGCCCATTTGCAAATTGCAACCATAACGCTTCGCCAACTCCGCAAAATCATAGGCTTGCAAAACCATATAGTTGAATTCGATGAATGACAGTTCGTGCTCGCGTTCCAGCCGCAGTTTCACAGCGTCCATCGCCAGCATGCGGTTAACCGAAAAATGCCGTCCGACTTCGCGCAACATTTCAAGATAGTTGAGCTTGACCAGCCACTCCGCATTGTCAACCATGATGGTGTCTTTTGGTCCGTCGCCAAACCGCAGGAACTTCTTGAACACCTCCTGAATGCCGCCCTTGTTGTCTTCAATATCTTCAAGCGTCAGAAGCTTCCGGCTCTCGTCCCGGCCTGAAGGATCGCCCACGCGGGTGGTGCCGCCGCCCATGAGGGCGATGGTTTTCTGTCCATGAGCTTGCGCCCAATGCAGTAGCATGATTTGCACGAGCGAACCCACATGCAGGGATTTTGCGGTGCAATCGAAGCCGATATAGGCTGTGACGTCGCCCTTGACGGCCAAGGCATCAAGGCCTGCCGCGTCCGAGCATTGGTGGATGTAGCCACGATTTGCAAGCATATTGAGAAATTCTGATTTATATGTGCTCATAGTAGCCAAGCTCATAGCATGGGACAATGCGGTGTCAAAACTCACGACTGCAATCGGCCTGATGTCGGGCACCTCGCTGGACGGCATTGATGTGGCCCTGATCCACACCGATGGTGAAAATATCGTCCAGCGCGGGCCATCGCAAACCTATGCCTATTCTGACGAGCAGCGCAATATTTTGCAGGCAGCTTTGGTGGAGGCGAAAAACCTTGAGCTTCGCGAAGAAAGACCGTTTGGACTGGCCAAGACTGAAGCGGTACTCACAGATTGGCACGTGCAGGCGGTCACAAGTTTTTTGAAAGCCAATCCCGCGACTATTGATGTTATCGGCTTCCATGGCCAAACAGTCATTCATCGACCGGAAATCAAGCTCACTATGCAATTGGGAGATGGTCCGGCGCTGGCGAAGCGGATGGGCGTTCCAGTCGTTTACGATTTGCGCGCCGCCGATGTGGCTGCTGGCGGGCAGGGGGCACCTCTTGTACCTGTCTATCATCAGGCTTTGGCTTCCATATTCAATGAGCGGCCGGTGGCTTTCGTCAATATCGGGGGTGTCGCCAACATGACCTGGATGGGCGTGGATGATGCCATTACTGCCTTCGACACCGGACCAGGAAACGCCCTGCTGAATGACTGGTGCGACAGGCACATCGGCAAACCGATGGATGAGAATGGCGCGCTGGCAGCGCGTGGCGTTCTGGACACCAACGCCTTCATGGTCCTTGCGCTGAATACTTACTTCGAGAAACCCATTCCCAAATCCCTTGACCGGAATGCTTTTGATGTTTCCTGCCTCAATGGTCTGAGTCCCGAAGATGGCGCCTTCATCCTCACCCATTTCACGGCGACATCAATTGCAAGGGGGGTCGGCCACCTGTCCGAGCGGCCCAAGCTATACGTCATCTGTGGCGGCGGGCGCCTGAACCCAACGCTCATGCGCGAAATTCGCGGCCTGTTCGAACCACTTGGCGAAAAAGTCATTGTGGCCGAAGACGCGGGCTTGAACGGCGATTCCATGGAAGCTGAGGCTTGGGCCTACCTCGCTGTGAGATCGCTCAAAGGCCTGCCAATCACATTTCCGCAAACAACCAGGGCTCCGCACCCCATGACCGGTGGCATACTGGCCAAACCCTAGCCCTCTTGCGTCAAGCGCTTGTCCAGATACGTGGAGCAAATCTTCGTCAGTTCGTCGGTCTTGTCCTGGAAGAAGTGATTCGCCCCATTCACCACCTTATGCTCAATCGCGATGCCTTTCTGGGTCTTCAGTTTTGAAACAAGGCTGTGAACCGACTCAGGCGGCGCCACCACATCTTTCTCGCCATTCACGAACAAACCTGAAGCCGGGCAGGGTGCCAGGAATGAAAAGTCATAATGCTTGGCCAGCGGCGCAATCGAAATGAACCCGCCGATTTCCGGCCTTCGCATCAAGAGCTGCATCGAAATCCACGCGCCAAACGAAACACCGGCAATCCAGCAGGTCTTGGTTTCGCGATTGAAAGATTGCAACCAATCCAGCGCCGACGCCGCATCAGACAATTCGCCAGCGCCATTTTCAAAAAGCCCCTGACTGCGTCCAACACCGCGAAAATTGAACCGCAGCACCGAAAACCCCCGGCTGACGAAAGTCTGGTACAGCGAATGAACGATCGGATTGTTCATGGTGCCGCCAAAGGCCGGGTGCGGATGCAGAATGATGGCGATAGGTGAACCCGCAGGTTTTGCGTGGTGATAACGCGCCTCAATACGACCGGCTGGGCCGTTAAATATGACTTCTGGCATCCTGTGGAATCCGTCCCGTTATTTTGGCCCGTTTTTAATTTCTGGAGAGTCTCACCGAATAGTTGACTCCAGCAGTCGGGTTTAATATATGTCTTCTTTAGAATGGTTCAAGAAAGCAATCGCCCGCCCAACCTGAGAGTGTTGGAAGGGCTTTAGCACAGCACGGGGGGCAAAAAGCAAGCTTTTCGTGGGTCGCACAAGGGAAAAAGCCGATGAAAATGAGCACAAAGGGTCGCTACGCCGTCATGGCCATGATTGACATTGGCCAGAATTCCGCAGGCCAACCGGTTTCCCTCGCCGAAATCGCTGATCGGCAGGACATCAGCCAGGAATACCTGGAGCAGCTTTTCAGCAAACTCCGCCGCGCCAAAATCGTCGAAAGCTCAAGAGGACCAGGCGGCGGCTACAGGCTGGCGAGGGATGCAAGTGAAATCGCCGTGTCTGATATAATCCTGGCCGTCGACGAAGCCCTGCGTGTCACCCGCTGTTCTGGCGATGCTGTAGATGGTTGCGTCAAGGGCGAGCAGTGCTCAGCCCATGATCTGTGGTCGTCACTCGGTCGGCAAATGATGCATTTTCTAGGTTCCATCACGCTTGAGGATGTTTGCGAAAAGCGCAACCTGGCACTCGCTGCAACAATCAAGCAGGCCAAGGAACGTCATGTGAGGCCAATAGCTTGAGAACCTACCTCGACCATAACGCCACCAGCCCGTTGCGGCCAGCCGTGGCAGAAGCCATGTGCGCGGCCATGGAACTGAGCGGCAATGCGTCCTCGGTCCACCGAGAAGGCCGCGTGGCGCGCAAGCTGCTGGATGATTCCCGCGAGGCTATTGCGCGGGAAATCGGTGCTATCGCGCCGATGATATCATTTACCTCCGGCGGCTCCGAAGCGAACAATCTCGCCATCAAGGGTGCGCCTGTTGAGCGCCTGCTGGTTTCGGCAATTGAGCATCCTGCAGTGATCGAAGCTGCAAAGGCCAGTGGCAAACCGATGGCGTTCATTCCCGCCACGGCGCAGGGCGTCGTTGATCTGGAGGCTCTGAGGGCTTTGCTTGAAGGCCCGAAAGCGCTGATAAGCGTGATGCTTGCCAACAATGAAACCGGCGTCATTCAGCCCATCCGCGAAATTGTGAAGTTGGCCCAAAAAAACAAGGCGCTGGTGCATACGGATGCCGTGCAGGCCTTCGGCAAGATTCCGGTGAACTTTGGACTGCTGGGCGTCGATATGATGACCATCGCCGCCCACAAGGTTGGCGGTCCCGCAGGCGTGGGCGCATTGGTGGTTCGCGATGGACTGGCACTGGAACCAGTGGTCCACGGTGGCGGCCAGGAATTGCGCCGCCGGGCTGGCACCGAAAACCTCATTGGTATCGCCGGCTTTGCCGCAGTCGCCCGGGAAAAACACATTGATACCAATTCCTTACGCGATGAACTTGAGACGCAGCTTTCAGAGGCCGTTATCTTTGGCAAGGATGCAGCAAGGCTTTCCAATACCACCTGCTTTGCCTGCGCCGGCATGTCAGCGGAAACCCTGTTGATGAATTTTGATCTTGAAGGAGTCGCCGTTTCTTCAGGCTCAGCTTGTTCATCGGGCAAGGTTGCGCGCTCGCATGTGCTCGAAGCAATGCAGGCGCCACACGAACTTTCTCGCGGAGCGATCCGTGTCAGCCTTGGCTGGAACACCACATACGAAAACATCAATCACTTCATCGTGGTTTGGCAGCGCCTGCTGGCTCGCCACAAAGCCAAAGCAGCGGCATAGGGATAACCATGGCTGACCTTGACACCATCGAACTCGTCAAAGAAATCGAAGTCGAAAAATACAAATACGGCTTCACCACCGATATTGAATCCGACTACGCGCCCAAGGGCCTGAACGAGAATATCATCAGGTTCATTTCCGACAAGAAGGGCGAGCCCCAATGGATGCTGGAATGGCGTTTGGAGGCCTACGCCCGTTGGCTCCAAATGGACGAGCCAAGCTGGGCGCGCGTATCATTTCCCAAGATTGATTTTCAAGACCTCTATTATTACGCAGCCCCCAAGAGCATGGTGAACCCGAAGAGCCTTGATGAGATTGATCCCAAGCTTCTGGAAACCTATGCCAAGCTGGGCATTCCGCTGAAGGAGCAGGAAATTCTCGCGGGCGTGAGAAAGCAGGGCGAGAAGAGCACGCTTGACGAGGAAGGCAATGAAATCGTCGCGGGCCGCGTGGCCATTGATGCGGTTTTTGACAGCGTGTCAGTTGTCACCACTTTCAAGGCAGAGCTGGCAAAGGCCGGCGTCATCTTCTGCTCCATCTCGGAAGCCCTGCGCGAGCATCCCGAACTGGTGCGAAAATATCTCGGTTCAGTCGTGCCCCAGGGCGACAACTTTTATGCAGCCCTGAATTCCGCCGTGTTTTCCGATGGCTCATTTGTGTATGTGCCGCCCAACACGCGCTGCCCCATGGAGCTTTCCACCTATTTCCGCATGAACGCCAAGAACACCGGGCAATTCGAACGCACGTTGATCATCGCCGACAAGGGTTCCTATGTGTCCTATCTCGAAGGCTGCACCGCGCCCATGCGTGAGGACAACCAGCTCCATGCCGCAGTTGTGGAATTGATCGCCCTTGACGATGCCGAAATCAAATATTCGACCGTGCAGAACTGGTATCCCGGCGACGCCGAAGGCAAGGGCGGTGTTTACAACTTCGTGACCAAGCGCGGCGATTGCCGGGGCAGAGGCGCGAAGATCAGTTGGACGCAGGTTGAAACCGGTTCCGCCATCACCTGGAAATATCCGAGCTGCATCCTGCGCGGCGACAATTCACGCGGCGAATTCTATTCCATCGCCATTTCCAACGGCCGCCAGCAGGTCGATTCCGGCACCAAGATGATCCATTTGGGCAAGAACACCTCAAGCCGCATTATTTCAAAAGGCATCGCCGCTGGCCGCAGCGACAACACCTATCGCGGTCTTGTGTCAGCCCATCGCAAGGCATTGAACGCCCGCAACTTCACCCAGTGTGACTCGCTGCTCATCGGTGATAAGTGCGGTGCCCACACGGTTCCCTATATTGAGGCCAAAACCTCCACCGCGCAATTCGAACACGAAGCCACCACATCGAAAATCTCCGATGACCAGATGTTCTACTGCATGTCGCGTGGCCTGACGCAGGAGGAGGCCGTAGCTCTAATTGTCAACGGTTTCGTCCGCGACGTGCTTCAGCAATTGCCTATGGAATTCATGGCTGAAACGCAGAAGCTGATCGGCATCAGTCTCGAGGGGAGTGTCGGATGACAAAACCGGTTATCAATCTGGCCGACGTCCCGCTGCGCGACACCGGAAACGGCGAGGGTTTCGCCGCCAAGGTAGGCTCATTCGGAGGCATGATTGGATCCAAGGGCATCGGCGTCATGCTGCACGTGGTGGAACCCGGCAAGAAGGCCTTTCCCTTCCATGTGCACCATCAGATTCATGAACTGTTTTTGGCTTTGGAAGGCGAAGGCGAATACCGCTTCGGCAAGGAGCGCTATCCCGTGAAAGCCGGCGATGTGCTGGCCGCCCCCACCGGCGGGCCGGAGAATGCCCATCAGATCATCAATAACGGCAAGTCGCCCATGAAATATCTCGGCATCTCGACCACGGTCGACACCGAAGTCGTGGAATATCCGGATTCGGGGAAATTCGCCGTGACCTCGCGTTTTGACTGGCAAGCCATGTCGGGCGGCGTCCGCCACATCGCGCGGCCGGCCGGAAGTCTCGATTATTACGATGGCGAAGAATAAGGGAAAAATTGAAGCCAATGCTCGAAATCAAAAATCTCCACGTCAAGCTCGCCGATGAGGACCGCGTCATCATCAACGGCCTCAACCTCTCTGTGAAAGTCGGCGAAGTGCATGCCATCATGGGGCCGAATGGCTCGGGCAAATCAACGCTCTCCTATGTGCTGTCGGGCCGTGAAGGCTATGAAGTGACCGAGGGTTCTGTTACCTACAGGGGCGAAGACCTGCTGGCCATGGCACCCGATGTGCGTGCCTCCAAGGGCGTGTTCCTCGCCTTTCAATATCCCATCGAGATTCCAGGCGTGGCCACAATGCAGTTCCTCAAAGTGGCGCTGAACGCACAGCGGAAAGCCCGTGGCGAAAAGGAAATGACCACGCCGGACTTCATGCGCTACGTGAAGGAACGCGCGGCCAGATTGAACATCAGTCCAGACATGTTGAAGCGCCCGGTGAATGTGGGCTTCTCCGGCGGCGAAAAGAAGCGCGCTGAAATTCTCCAGATGGCCGTGCTGGAGCCCGCTCTGTGCGTGCTTGATGAAACCGACTCCGGCCTTGACATCGACGCAATGCGTGTGGTGGCCGATGGTGTGAACGGCCTGCGTTCGCCCGACCGCGCCATGATCGTGATCACCCACTATCAGCGCCTGTTGGATTATATTGTGCCGGATTTTGTGCACGTGCTTTCGCAAGGCCGCATTGTGAAATCTGGCGACAAAGCGCTGGCGCTTGAACTTGAAGCCAATGGCTATGCCGAGTTTGCGGGGGAAGCGGCGTGAACGTCATCGTCCCAAAAACTGCCGCCGAATTGAACTACGGCCTGTCGCTGCCCCATCGCAAGATGGAGGATTGGCGCTGGACTGATCTGCGCCAGCTCATTGACCGCCCCTATCCGCCCCGCCAGACTGTTGTTGCAAAGGGCGTTGAAAAACTCATCAAGTCCTCGCCTTTCGCCAAGGTGGCAAGCGCTCGCATGGTTTTCGTGAATGGCCACTTCGCCGCTGAACACTCTCAACTCAAGAATGATGAGTTGGCCTCGAAGGTGAAAATCGAAGAGCCTGTCATCGCCATGAACGCCGCTTTCGCCACAGACGGCGCGCGACTGAGGATTTCCGGCAATGCCGATACGCCGATTGAGTTGCTGTTCGTTTCCACCGATGCTGCGCCTCGCACCATTGCCACGCGCAATGTGATCGAAATTGAAAAGGAGGCATCCGTCACCGTCATCGAGACCCACATGGGCGAGGGAGCCTATCTCGCAAACTGCGTCACTGAAATTTCCCTCGGTGAAAGCGCCAAGCTGGACCGGATTAAGGTGGAGCTGGAATCCGGGGAAGCCATCCACCTCAGCCACACCCATGTGACACTTGCAAGGAATTCAGTTCTCAATGATTTCACGCTGACGTCAGGTGCTGGCGTCAACCGCCAGAACGGAACAGTCGAATTTCAAGGGCAGGGGATCGACGCGAAAGTCTCCGGGGCCTTCATGCTGGGTGGCGAGCAGCACGCTGACACGCGTCTTGTGATCGATCACCAGCAGCCCCATTGCACCAGCCGCGAGCTCTTCAAATGCGTAATGGATGACCATGCGCGCGGAATTTTCCAGGGCAAGGTGATGGTGCGGAAGGATGCCCAGAAAACCGATGGCAAGCAGTCCAGCCACGCTCTCCTGCTCTCTGAAACCGCAGAATTCGACGCAAAGCCCGAACTGGAAATCTTCGCTGATGACGTTGTCTGTGGCCACGGCGCCACATCGGGCGATCTGAATCATGATCATCTCTTTTACCTGATGTCGCGCGGCATCCCGGAGGCAGAAGCCAAATCACTTCTCATAGCCGCCTTCGTCGGTGAAGCCTTCGACGTGGTCGCCCACGAAGGCATCAAGGAAGCCCTGGTAAAGTTTTCCCGCAAATGGCTGACCCAGCATCGGAGGGCGGGATGAACCCCAAAGAATCGTCATTCCGGCTTCCACCGGAATTACGGACTAATTTGGAGAGGGCAGCGATGTTAGACGTCGCCTCAATCCGCCAGGACTTTCCCATCCTCTCGCGCCAGGTTTATGACAAGCCGTTGGTCTATCTCGACAACGCCGCTTCCGCGCAGAAGCCGAAAGCTGTCCTTGACGCGATGATGAAGAGCTATTCGCTTGAATATGCCAATGTGCATCGCGGGCTGCATTTCCTCTCGAATACCGCAACACAGGCTTTCGAAGACGCGCGGGAATCGGTCCGCCGGTTCCTGAATGCTCCGTCCAAGGATCAAATAATTTTCACCCGTAATGCTACTGAAGCCATAAATCTGGTGGCTCAGAGTTTTGGCAATCTTGTCATCAATGAAGGTGATGAGATCGTTCTTTCCATTCTGGAGCATCATTCAAATATCGTGCCCTGGCATTTCCACCGGGAGCGGTGGGGAGCCGTCATCAAATGGGCGCCCATTGATGATGACGGCAACTTCCTCATTGAAGAGTTTGAGAAGCTCCTCACATCCCGCACAAAAATTGTTGCCATAACCCAAATGTCGAATGCGCTCGGCACCATCGTTCCCGTCAGGGAAGTGATCAAGCTTGCCCACGCGCGCGGCATCCCTGTGTTGATCGATGGCAGCCAGGCCGCTGTTCACATGAAGGTCGATGTCCAAGCGCTCGATGCGGATTTCTTCGTGTTCACCGGCCACAAAACCTATGGTCCCACGGGAATAGGCGTTCTCTATGCCAAAATGGAACATTTGAACCGCATGCCACCCTATCAAGGGGGCGGCGAGATGATTAACGAAGTCACCATGGAAGGCATTACCTACAACAATCCGCCGCATCGTTTCGAAGCGGGAACACCTGCCATTGCTGAGGCCATAGGCCTTGGAGCCGCCCTCGATTATATGACGACAATCGGCCTCGACAGCATCGCCACCCATGAAAACAGCCTCCGCGATTATGCCACCCAGCGCCTTTCGGAAATCAACTCCCTCCGCATCTTTGGCCGCGCCAAGAACAAGGGGGCCATCATCTCCTTCAATATGAACGGCGCCCATGCCCATGATGTGGCAACGGTGATTGACCGGGCAGGGGTGGCGGTGCGCGCCGGCACCCATTGCACCCAGCCCCTGCTGCAGCGCTTTGGCGTCACCGCCACCTGCCGCGCCTCATTTGCCATGTACAACACCCATGAAGAAGTTGATAAACTGGCGGAAGCCCTTATCTCTGCACAAAGGATATTCCTGTGACAGACCTTGCAACTGACAACACCCCCAACCCCTCGGCCATCCCTGCCGGGGAATTAACCAGAATGACCGACGACATCGTCTTGGCCCTCAAAACCGTTTACGATCCGGAAATCCCGGTTGATATATATGAGCTGGGCCTCATCTATAAAGTTGATATTGATGATGATCGCAACGTGGCGATTGAAATGACACTAACGGCTCCAGGTTGCCCCGTGGCGGGTGACATGCCAGGTTGGGTTGAAAACGCTGTTTCAACCGTGGCGGGCGTGGCCTCAGCCAAGGCAAACCTGGTGTTCGATCCGCCTTGGGATCACAGCCGGATGTCAGACGAGGCCCGTGTCGCTATGAATATGTGGTAGGATAGGAATATGGCTCAAGCAACGCTACGTCCCCGGCCCAAAGCCATGTCGCTCACTGATGCGGCGGCTGAGCGCGTGCGACAGATAATTTCCAAGTCCGATCAACCGGTTTTGGGCCTCCGCGTTGGAGTTAAAAATGGCGGCTGCGCCGGCATGGAATACACCATGGAATGGGCCACCGAGCAGAAGCCATTCGATGAAGTGATTGAGGACAAGGGTGTCAAGGTTCTGATTGATCCCAAGGCCATTCTGTTCCTGCTCGGAACGGAGATGGACTACCAAATCTCGACCTTGAAATCCGGTTTCACCTTTAACAATCCCAACCAAACCTCGGCCTGCGGCTGCGGCGAAAGCGTCCAACTGAAACAGGCAGAGGCCGCAGTTTGAGCGTAAGTGCGGAATTCAAGGAATTCCTAATTGAGCAGATGGAAGGTTTTGGCCCGGTAACGATCCGCGCCATGTTTGGCGGCGCGGGCGTTTATCACAACGGGCTGATGTTTGCCCTTGTCGATAATGAAACGCTCTATTTGAAGGTTGACGACAGCACACGGCCAGCCTTTGAGGCCGAGAGCCTGCCGCCTTTCACCTATCAGGCGAAGGGCGGGAAGAAGATGGTCATGGCATATCACTGCATGCCGGAGCGGTGCCTGGACGACATTGATGAAATGACGCGGTGGTGCCGTATGGCCTTCGGCGTGGCGCTGAAAGCCGCGGCGAAAAGGAAGCCCAAGAAATAGGCTGGAAATTTTTTCCAGTTGTGGCATTCCGGGGGCTTCGGAACCGGGGATTTTCGCATGGCCTTGTCTCGGGCAGATAGACGTTCCTTCGACCTTCGCTGGCAGCGCAGCCATGCTGATCTGTTTCAGCCTTTGGAACGCCTCTATGGCGCAAACCCGGAATTTGAAAGCAGGCTTAGGAAACTGCTTCTGGCCCGCTGGAGCGAGCGCCCGGCCGAGTTGAAAGACCTTGATTTGCAACGGGACTTGCAGCCCAGCTGGTTCCTGTCTGAAAACATGGTTGGCTATGTTTTCTATGTCGACCGCTTCGCTGGAACCTTCAACGGTGTGCTTGACCACGTCGATTATCTTGATGATCTCGGCATCACCTACGTTCACTTCATGCCCTGCCTGAAACCAAGGCCTGGCGACAGTGACGGCGGCTACTCTGTGATGGACTACCGCGCGATCAATCCACAGCTTGGCGCCATGGCCGATTTCGAAAAGGTGGCCAAAACGCTGCGCCACAGGGGGATGAGCGTGTGTGTGGATCTGGTTTTGAACCATACCGCCAAGGAGCATGAATGGGCCGTAAAGGCCCAAGCCGGTGAAGCGGGATATCAGGCCTATTATCACATGTTCGAGGATGAGCGGGAGACGCTGGACTACGAGAAAACACTCGTTGAAGTTTTCCCCAATGACGCGCCGGGGAATTTCACTTTATACCCCGGCTTCGGCAAATATGTCTGGACGACATTCAATGAACACCAGTGGGATTTGAACTGGGCGAACCCGGAAGTGTTTCTTGAAATCATCGACATCATGCTCAACCTCGCCAACCGGGGTGTTGACAGCCTTCGGCTGGACGCCGTGGCCTTCATGTGGAAGCAGCTGGGCACCAATTGCCAGAACCTGCCGCAGGTCCATGACCTTCTGCAGGCCCTGCGGGCCGCCACACGCATCGCGGCGCCCGCACTTATTCACAAGGCTGAAGCCATCGTGGCACCGCGTGACCTGGTGCCCTATTTGGGCATCGGGCGGCATCGGGGCAGGGAGGCCAATCTCGCCTATCACAACAACCTCATGGTGCATTTCTGGTCGTCGCTGGCCAGCCGCAAGTCCGCGCTGATGACCCACACGCTGAAAACCCATTTCCCGGAGTGTTGCCGCAATGGCTGCTGGACGACATACATTCGCTGCCATGATGATATCGGTTGGGCCATCACCGAGGAGGATGGCGCCGCCATTCCCCATGTGTCCGGCCCCGGGCACCGCAAATTCCTGGCCGATTTCTACGCTGGCAAGCATCCCGGTTCATTTGCCCGAGGCGGCATATTTCAGGAGAATGCCGAGACGGGCGACCGGCGCAACAGCGGCACCTTCGCCAGCCTTGCCGGGTTGGAGGCGGCGATTGAAAGTGGCGACGGGCAAGCCATCGCCACGGCGATTGACCGCATGCTCATGGGGCTGGCGCTGATTGCTTCCTTTGGCGGCCTGCCCTTGCTGTACATGGGCGATGAAATCGGCCTGACCAACGATTACGCCTCCGCTGACGAACCAGCGCATGCCCATGACAATCGCTGGATGCACCGTCCAAGGATGAACTGGGCAAGACAAGGCTCTCCCCAGTTGAAAATATTCGAGGGTACGAAACACATTGTCAGGCGCCGGAAGTCCCTGGGCCACCTCGCAGCCAGCAATCCAACACAGATTCTTGAACCTCAAAATCAGTCGATCTTTGCGTTTCTGCGCATGGGTGACGAGGGGCCTTTGCTTGGCATCTTCAATTTCAGCGAACTGTGGCAAAACCTGCCAGCAGCGTTTGCCCGGGGTCACGGAATAGAAAGATTTCACGATGCCTTGAGTGATGCAAGTGTGATGACCCCGAACGAACAGCTTCAGATCCCGCCCTATGGCAGGATATGGCTGGTTTGATCGGTTACTTCCGCATCAGGAACGCGGGCATGTTGCCTTGATGGAAGCCGCCCACGTCTGGAGCGTCTTCAAGCTGGCGGGCGGGCCGTGGATGCCGCGGCGCTGGCGCCCGGGATGGCCTTTCCGCATGGGGCTTCGGAACTTCAACAGGGTTGGCCGCTTCGGGCTTCTCCCTGTGGCGGGTCCGTGGCGCACGCTTTTCACGTGCCGGTGCTTCGCCAACATCTTCAACCGCAACAATGTCGAAGTACTCTATTTCCTGTTTGATCAGCGCTTCAATGGCGCGCACATGCTTGGCTTCCTCGCGGGTGACCATCGTGAAGGCGTGGCCCTCACGTCCCGCACGTCCCGTGCGGCCAACCCGGTGCACATAGTCTTCCGCGTGGATTGGCACATCGTAATTGAACACATGGCTCACTTCCGGAATATCCAGCCCGCGCGCCGCCACATCTGAGGCAATGAGATAAGTCACCTCATTGTTGCGAAACGCCGCCAGCATCTTGAGGCGCGCCGATTGGTCCATGTCACCGTGCAGGGCGCCGGCGCTGAAGCCGTGCCTCTTCAATGACTTTTCAAGGAGCGCCACGGTGGTCTTGCGGTTGGCGAACACGATGCCGTTCTTCACATTGGTTTGCGTGCGCAGCAGAACGCGCAACGCATCGCGCTTCGGCGCGGCTTCATGAGGAACCTTTACCAGGCGCTGTTCTATGGTTGCGGCGGTTGAACTTGGGGCACTCGCTTCAATGCGAACCGGATTATGCAGGAACTGCGTCGTCAAGCGATGAATTTCGGGCGGCATGGTGGCCGAGAAAAACAGGGTCTGCCGGGTAAAAGGCAAAAGTTTGCAGATTTTTTCAATGTCCGGAATGAAGCCCATGTCCAGCATGCGGTCAGCCTCGTCAATGACCAGCATCTCAATGCCGGTAAGCAAAAGACCGCCGCGCTCCATGTGATCAAGCAAACGCCCAGGCGTTGCGATGACCACGTCTGCCCCGCGATTGATTTTGACAGCCTGCGGTTCAAACGCCACGCCACCGATGAGCAGGGCAACGGTCAATTTGTGCTGGGCACCCAAGGTCTCAAATGCTTCATGCACCTGGGCAGCCAGTTCCCGTGTAGGCTCCAAAATCAGGGTGCGCGGCATCCGGGCCTTGGCGCGTCCCTTCTCCAGCATGGTTAACATGGGCAGCACGAAGGCAGCAGTCTTGCCGGATCCGGTTTGCGCAAGGCCCAGCACGTCTTTGCGCTGCAGGGCATGGGGGATGGCCTGCGCCTGAATGGCGGTCGGCGTGGTGTAACCAGCAGCCGTAATGGCTTCGAGTACTTTGGGGCTAAGCCCGAGTTCAGTAAAATTCATCTAGTGTTGAAAGACCGTTCTGGCGATTGGGAGTTCGTGGAGCGCCCTGGGCCGTATCGCCACATCCGGGGGCGCGCTATCTGATCCGCCCATTAGGAGCTTTCGGCCCAAAAGTCAATTATTTAGCATATTAACATTATGAAAGAAAAAGGCGGACATTGCTGCCCGCCCCAGTTTGCTACGCATGGGAGGTTAATTGCTTTCACCCAGGAATTTATCAAGCGCGCCGCCAATAGCGCCACCCACAACGGGGGCGAAAATGAACAACCATAGCTGTTGCAATGCCCAACCACCCTCAACGACCGCCGTAGCTATTGATCTGGCCGGATTGAGCGAAGTGTTCGCTACAGGAATGCTCATGATATGCATCATGCACAGCGTTAGGCCAATCGCAACAGGGGCCATGTTTCCAGCGCCATTTACCCGCGTAACGCGGCAAATGAGGAACACAAAGAGCCCCGTCTGGACAATCTCCATCAGCAAGGCGGCAATCAGGGGATATCCCCCGCCTGAATGCTCGCCATAGCCGTTCGACGCAAATCCTGCGGGAAGCGCACCCTTGCTGGCGAGAATGAGGGCAAAAAACAACGCCGAAGCGACACCGCCTACCACCTGCGCGATGATGTAGCCCACAACTTGGGATTTTTCGAACCGTCCAGCCACAACCAACCCCAGAGTGACTGCGGGATTGAAGTGCCCTCCTGAGATGGGCCCCATCGCATAGGCCATGCCCATCACCGCGATGCCAACTGCGATCGCCACACCAAGTCCAGCGGCGTTGCCGGATATCAGGGCGGCGCCAAGCACTGCGGAAACCAGTGTGAATGTTCCAATTGCTTCGGCAACTAATTTTTTTGTCGTCGTCATCAAACTCCCCATTTTTAGTATGGCGCTGACCATGACCGATTCGGATAGGCTTGTCACACCGTGTGATATTCATTGAAAAGAGGGCTTTCAAGACTGGCAATTTGCGGTTAGCTTCAGGCCATGAAGACGATCACGCGAATACCCTCCGTCGACACACCCAATCTTGTGGTGTGTGAAATGATTCCGCACCACGCTAAGGGTTTTGCCGGCTTCATGACGCAGCCCCGTTACCAACGCTACACCTCGGTCCGGCTGCGCACAGAAGCCGACGTAAAAGTTTTCGTTGCGCGTTCCATCTCGAGACAGGGCGATGAACGCCGCAACGTTTTTCACCTGGCCGCCGAGGAGCGTTCATCCGGCGAGGCCATCGGCGATGGTTTCATTATTGCCCAGCAGGGTCAGGTCTATGAACTGGGCTGGGGCGTGCATCCCGCCATGTGGTCAATGGGTTTTGGCAGAGAAATAGGCCAGGCCCTTCTGGGTCTTAGCTTTGAACGCCTTAAGGCAAAGCGGGTTTGGTGCAAGATCATGTGCGCCAATGTCGCTTCCTCAGAGTTGGCTAAGCGCATCGGCATGCGCCACGAAAAACCCTTCGCCGATTATCCCATTGGCGACGGCCGCATTGAGGCCGTTGACATATATGCGATGACATCAGAAGAGTATTTTGAACGCGCCTATTGAGGTTTCTTATGACTAAGCCTGCTCTTCCTCTCCGCGCCCGTCTTGAAGGCGGTGACACTCCGCTTATGAAAAACTGGTATCTCAAATCGGAAACCGGACCGCTGAAGGATGTATTGCTGGGGCCATCGGAAAGCTTCCGCTGGATGGGGCTGGAAAACGCCCAATGGTCGTCACTGGTGCGCGACACGCTTCGCAAAGGCTATAAATTCGACAAGCAGCTCGCCATGCGCCAGCACCGCGAGATGGTGGATGCTTATACTGAGGCGGGCGTCACCACGCATTTTTTGCCCATAGACATGAACAATCCTTACCAGGTCTACGCCCGTGATAGCTCCTTCATGACGCCCTACGGTGCCGTGATCTGCCAATTGGCAAACCCTCGCCGGCGCGGCGAATATGCGCCAGTCTTGCGCTTCTATCTGGAAAACGAAATTCCGGTCTATGACATGATCTCGGCTGGGAATTTCGAGGGCGGCGACTTCAACATCATCAGGCCCGGCGTGGCGCTGGTGGGCTACACTGATCATCGCACAGAAGAAGTGGCGGCCCGCCAGGTCGCTGACTGGTTCGTCAAGGAGGGCTGGGAAATCAAATTCGCTCCCATTGACCAGTTCTATGTTCACATCGACCTGATGGTCTGCATGCTGAATGAACATTGCGCCGCCGTGTGCCTGGAAACCACGGAAGATGATATTGTGCAATGGCTGAAATCCAAGAAGATAGAAATCATTCCGGCATCATTCAAGGAAACCATGGCGCTGGGTTGCAATGTTGTGGCCCTCGGCAATGATGCTGTCCTGTCCACCGCGGGCGCCAAAGGGCTGAATGCCGATATGCGGGCTGCGGGCTTCAGGGTCTACGATCCTGACATTAGCATGTTTGTGCAGGCCGGCGGGGGTGTTCATTGCATGTGCCAGCCGCTGCGCCGGGAAACAGCATAGTTTCCCGAAAGTTCACATTGGCAAGCTATTCTATCGGCATGATGTTGGCGCAATTTCTCCGGCGAAACGGCCTTTGATCCAAGCCACCGCTGCTGCGGCACTTGCATCTGCCGATCTTGCGTGATCTGCGCCCGGCATTTGCACAAACTTGATCCGGCTTCCCGCACTGCACGACAGCCGCACAAATCTTGCAGTGACCGCCGGCAGAACAATTTGATCGGCGCCGCCCTGTGCAACAAATCCGGCCAGGCCACCTGGCAGTTGCAAGATGCTGTTAGATTTCAGGAGATCAGCCCACGGCTGGATGGTTCCAGGATCGCGGGTCAGAAACTTGGATTTTAATGGTTTCTGGGCCATCAGTGCTTCGATCGCTCCGCTTGTGTTGTCCACGCAGTTCGAAACGACATGAGCAACGATGGCCGCTGTTTGCTTGTCCACCAGATCTGAAAGACTGGCGTTGTACTTTACGCTCCACGATTGCAGCGTAAACGATCCCAGAATGTGGCCGGCAACCGAGTTCATGTCTGCAATGAGAAGAGACCGGAGATTTGTTGGCGGTGCAGTTGCGGCAACTCCCACCAACTCAAGTTCTGGCGCATAGGCAGCAGCCACCTTTGCGCCAAAGAGTGCGGCATGAGCGCCCTGTGAATAGCCCTATAGGGCATAACGCCCGCTGCCAAGCACTTCGGGAATCTGCTTGGCTGCCCGAATGGAATCTATGGCCGCTTGCCCTTGTCCTGCGCCAACAAGATAGCCAATCGGGTCCCGCGTTCCGAGGCCCGGATAGTCCGTGGCGGCAATAGTGTACCCCGCATGGATCAGTTCGTTGAAACCGGGTATTGATTCAGTCGGACTCTGGCGCAGAGACGGCGCGCATTTACGGGCAATGCCTGGTGTGGGATGCGCCCACGCCACGGTATCGCGCAGCTCCGGGCTCTTGTTGGCGTAGCCCGAAAGCACGACCATGCCTGATGAAACAATGGGCCTTGCCGCATAGTCGCGTGTCATGTAGAGAATCCGCCAAGCCTTGGCGCGGTAGAACATTAGCAGCGGCATGGGCCTGTAGCGCAACAGGGTGCCCGGTTGTATTGCCGGATCGAGTTTTTTCCATTTATAGAAATCTATGTCCGATGGCTTTGCGGCAGCAGGCGCAAAGTTGACATTCAGCATCAACAACGGCAACAGAGCAGCAACGACAGCCTTCATCCTGCCAAACCCCAATACCGCCTCCATGGAACGCATTCTCTTATGCTAAACCACACGCGTAATAGATTCGCAATTCGCTTGCGTGTCGGAGCCCATTGATGAGTGCCGCGAGAGTAACCGTTGTGGGAACTGGTCCGGCAGGGTTGATGGCCGCTGAGATTTTGGCGCAAGGTGGCGCCGAAGTCACGATCCTCGACCATATGCCAGCGCCAGCGCGCAAATTTCTGCTAGCGGGCAGGGGTGGCCTCAATCTCACCCACTCCGAGCCACTCGAAACCCTTCTCACCCGCTATGGCGAAGCGAAGGAGTTTTTGGAACCGGCGATCCGCGCTTTCCCGCCGGAAGCCCTCATCGCCTGGTGCAATGAGCTTGGCATAGAAACCTTTGTGGGCAGCTCCGGTCGTTTATTCCCAAAACAAATGAAGGCCTCTCCGCTGTTGCGCGCCTGGCTGCGGCGCTTGCAGGGCCTTGGTGTGACGTTCAAAACTCGAACGCGATGGGTGAGCTTTGACGGCACGCCGACGATCCTTGCCATGGGCGGCGCCAGTTGGCCCCATTTGGGTTCAGACGCTGCCTGGGTGCCCGTGCTGCGAGCCGCTGGCATCAGGGTCAACGGCTTCAAGCCCGCCAACAGCCGGTTCCTCGTCAATTGGACGCCGCTGTTTCGCGACCGTTTCGCCGGAACGCCCGTCAAGAATGTCGGCCTCAGCTATGCCAACAACAAGGTGCGTGGCGAGTTGATGATCAGCCAGGAGGGCATTGAGGGTGGCGCCATTTATGCACTTTCAAAATTTATGCGCGAGTCTCCCGGCGAACCGCTGCAAATCGACCTGCGGCCCGACATGACGATCGCTGCCCTTGCCGAAAAGCTAGCGCGGCCCCGTGGCAAGGAGAGCCTGTCCACCTACCTTCGAAAGACCGTTGGTCTGCCGCCCGTTGCCATTTCGCTGTTGCACGAAACAAATACGCCAGCCACCGCCGAGGGGATCAAGGACGTTGCCATCACTATTCTGCGTCCCGCAGGAATTGCCAGGGCCATTTCATCCGCAGGCGGAATAGCCCGCACTGAAGTTGACGACAACTTCCAATTGCTCAAATTCAAACACTGCTATGCCGTGGGTGAAATGCTGGATTGGGAAGCGCCCACCGGCGGATATCTGCTCCAGGCCTGTTTCTCAACGGCTGCGGCGGCAGCTCGAAATTGTCTGGAAAACCTTAAAGAAACGTGATTTACTACGCCCCGGGGCTGCCATAATTTGGAGTAATGATGCGGTAGTAAAACAGGAATTGCCCGTATGCGTACATTAATCATTTTTGCGGCACTTTCATGTGCAGTTTTCACAACCCAGTCTTGGGCTGACAGCAAGTCCCACTGCGAGCTTTTCGCCAAAGATGTGGCGGATGGCAGGACCACCGATGTGGATCAATGGCAAAAACTCTATCGCAATTCCTACGCGGATTGCATTGATCAGTACACGGCGGTTGAACCCGCAGTTGAGCCGGAAAAGAAATCCGAAACTGTCAAGGTGGCCAAGAAGCCTGCGGGAAGAAAGACTATAAAGGCGCCAGGATCGAATTCCGCCCCCGAAACAGTGATCGTAGCCGCAAAGGCCCCGTCCAAAAATATTGAGCCAGGGTCTGACGCATGGAATGAATATTGCGCCGCTAAATACGTTTCATTCAACAAGGCGACAGGAACCTATCGCTCGCACACAGGCAAGGAGCGCCGCTGTCTTGTAACGGGAAAGTCCTAGCGCGCCCCCAAAATTATCTCGGCGCCTTTCCAGCCAACCATCATGCTGGCGGCATTGGTGTTGCCTGAGATCAGATTTGGGAAAATAGAGGCGTCGCACACGCGCAGGTTTTCAATGCCATGCACACGCAACGTGGAATCAACAACAGAAGTACTGGGCGAAGGCCCCATGCGGCATGTGCTGACAGGGTGATAAATTGTTGAGCTGCGCTGGCGGAAATCATTGATCACGTCCTTGTCCGAAACACATGAAGGGCCCGGCATCATTTCTTCCACAATCAAGGAGGCGAGCGGCTCCTGGGCCGCGATCCGCCGAATGATCTTGGTGCCTTCCAGCATTTCCCTGACGTCGGCGGCGGTTGAATAGGCGTTGGCCATAATTTTCGGTTGTTCAAAGGGATTTGCCGACCGAATTTCAATCGTACCGCGGCTGGTCGGCCTGCATGAAGACAGGCCCAATGAAAAACCAGAGAAAGAGTCCGGCGTGAGCAAGGGCCGCTCCATCGGCTTGTGAACAACGGTGGTGATGGCCTGCATATAGAGCTGCAGATTTGCGCGCTTGTGCCTGGGAGAGGAACGAAAAAACCCACCGCCCTGATTGACACTCTGGCTCAAGGGTCCTGTGCGGGTGAGCAAATACTGCACACCCACCTTCAGCTTCCCCCACCAAGGCCGCAATTCGTCATTCAGAGTGGGAATCGTGGAACGGTATGTATAGTTGAGACCGAGATGATCCTGCAGGTGGGTCCCCACATTCAGGTTGTTTTGCACCACTGAAATGCCGTGCTGCTTCAGCAGCCTCGTAGGACCGATTCCTGAAAGCTGCAAGAGTTGAGGCGAATTGATCGCACCTCCGGAGACAATAATCTCGCGCGCGCCAAAAGCTGTCCTTGTTTGCCCGTTGACCATATATTCAATCCCGATTGCCTTTTTGCCCTCAAACAAAATGCGCGTGGCATGGGCACCCGTTTCCACCTTTACATTTTTCCGCTTCATTGCAGGACGTAAAAAAGCCCGCGCCGCTGAATTGCGACGGCCATTCTTCGTGGTGATCTGATAATTGCCAACGCCTTCCTGGGTTTCCCCATTGAAATCCGGATTGAAAGGTATGCCAGCGGCAACCGATGCTTTGACAAAGGGATCATACAGAGGGTGCGTGGCCAGCGAATTGTCATTGACATAGAGCGGCCCGCCGACTGCCCGATATTCATTGGCTCCCGCGCTATTGTCCTCCATGGCGCGGAAGGCCCTGAGCACATCAGCCCAACCCCATCCCTTGTTTCCCTGCTCCTCCCACTCCTCGAAATCCTCACGGGCTCCCCGGATGTAAACCATGGCGTTGATGGAGCTTGATCCGCCAAGCACTTTTCCGCGCGGCCAGTGGCTGGCTTGCCCGTTGAGGCCTGGATCAGGCTCGGTTTTGTACATCCAGTTGACAGCAGGATCATAGAAGGTTTTGCCATAACCAAGCGGCATTTGAACGAAAAACCGATAGTCAGACCCGCCGGCCTCGAGCACCAGAACCGAAGAACGGCCGTTGGCTGATAACCGCTCAGCCAGAACACACCCGGCGGAACCAGCACCCACAATGACGTAATCGAAATTCATATTTCCAGAATCCTCGTGTAAACACTATCAAACGGGAGACCTATACCCATGAAGATTCGCGACCTCAAAGTCTTTATTGTCGGCAACCCACCACCAAGTTGGGGCGGGCAGTATTTCATCTTTTTAAAGCTCACGACGGATGATGGCATTTCCGGCATCGGTGAATGCTATTGCGACACCTTCGGCCCCAAGGCCATGACAGCCATGATTGAAGATACTTTCGGGCGCTATGTTGCGGGCATGGATCCTTTCCACATCGAAAGCCTGTGGCGTAAAGTTTATGGGTCCGGATACACAGGCAGGCCTGACGTTTCGCTCATGGGTGTGCTTTCAGGCATCGAAATCGCCCTGTGGGACATTATCGGCAAGTCGGTTGGAAAACCCGTTTATGAGCTCCTTGGGGGACGTGTGCATGAGAAATTGCGCTCCTACACCTATATCTATCCCGATGCCGCCAAAGGCCAGGACAGCACAATTTTCTGGAATGCCGAACAATCGGCTGAGCGCGCCGCTCACTACGTGAAGCAGGGCTTCACCGGCATAAAGTTCGATCCCGCTGCACCCTATTCCAGTTTCGATCCCAGGCAGCCCTCGCTTGAGTCCATGGAACTCTGCGCCAAATTCTGCAAACTTATCCGCGAAGCCGTGGGCACCAAGGCCGATCTTCTTTTTGGCACCCATGGCCAATTCACCACAGCTGGCGCCATCCGCTTTGCCAAGCATATTGAGCCCTATGATCCCCTGTGGTTTGAAGAGCCAACGCCACCTGAAAAGCCGGAGGAAATGGCCTTGGTGGCGCGGGGAACCTCTATCCCGATTGCGACGGGCGAGCGCCTCACCACGAAATATGAATTTGCGCGGGTGCTGGAATGCCGGGCAGCCTCAATCCTTCAAATGGCGCTTGGCCGGGTAGGGGGCATATGGGAGGCCAAGAAAATAGCAGGGATGGCCGAAACCCACTATGCGCAGATCGCTCCACATCTCTATGCAGGGCCGGTTGAAGCCGCAGCCAACATTCACTACGCTGCGTCCCTTCCCAATTTTCTTATCCTCGAAAGTATCGAAACTTTTGGCGGCATGTATTCCAAGCTCCTGAAAAAGCCGATCCGTTGGGAGGAGGGCTATGTGATCCCGCCAACCGAACCGGGGCTCGGCATCGAGCTGAATGAGGACGTGGCCTTGGCGCATCCCTACACGGGCAACAGGCTGCACCTCGAAATGACAAACCACCCGGTGAATGTATGAGATACGGTTACATAGGACTGGGAAATCTTGGCGGGCATTTGGCGGCCAGCCTGTTGCGCGCGGGTTTCGATGTAACAGTTAACGACGTCGATCGATCGCTGGCTGAGCGCCACATCAATATGGGCGGTAAATGGGCCGATAGGCCAAGGTCGCTGGCGGAGCAAGTCGATTGCGTCATCACGTGCCTGCCTTCGCCTGTCGTGTCCGAAAAGGTTTTACTGCAGCTTGTCGACGGTTTGAGGCCCGGCACGACCTGGATCGAAATGTCCACCCTTGGCCGAAACGAAATTCAAAGATTGGCCAAACTAGCTGAAGCCAAAGGCATTCGCGCCATGGAATGCCCCGTCACTGGCGGCGTTCATCTTGCGGCCCAAGGGAAAATCACCGTCTTGGCGGGTGGCGACAAAGACCTGTTCGATCTGCATAAACCAGCTCTTGAGGCGATGGGTGGTCAGCTCTTTCACATGGGTCAATTGGGCTCAGCCGCCATCATCAAAGTCATCACCAACATGCTGGCCTTTATCCATCTTGTGGCCGATGGCGAAGCTTTGATGCTGGCCAAGCGCGGCGGTCTTGATCTGGCGCAAAGCTGGGCAGCAATTAAGGCCAGCAGTGGCAACAGCTTCGTCCACGAAACTGAAGGCCAACTTATCCTCAACGGCAGTTACGACATCGCCTTCACTATGGACTTGGCACTCAAGGACTTGGGCTTTGCCATGAACTTCGGCACGGAATTCGGCGTGCCACTTGATCTAGCCAGCCTGACAAATGAAACCTTTGTCAAAGGCCGTCAAGCCTATGGGGGTGCGGCGCAATCCACCCAGATCGTGAAACTGTTGGAGGACGCCCTGAATACAGACCTTCGCGCGCCCGGTTTTCCCGCGCGGTTGGAATAGCTTTGTCAGAAACTGAGCTCATCGTCATAAACGCCGACATCGCGACGATGGACCCACTGACACCACGTGTAACTGCGCTTGCAGTTGTTGGCGGTCGAATTTCTGCCTTGGGCACCGATGCAGAAATTCGCAAACTTGCAGCAAGCAACACTGCGCACAATTTGCACCGCGCGGTTCTTGATGTGGCCGTTCCTGATCACCCATGTTTCATTCTGGCCTCTGATTGCCACAATGCCACGATTAATTCGAAGGCTTGCGAAATCCTCGGCGTTGATCGCAATATCCAAGACCCGCCCAATGGCCATTTTGTAAAGGACTCGGTGTTGTGGCAAACATCCAGCCCCTGTGGGCAAGGCTGGAACCCTCCATCAGCGAGTTCACTTTGCCGCTGACAGGCGAGGAGCGCGGAAAATGGATATATGCCTTCCGCTCGCTGATCGACGCAGGGGCGCCCTATGCGATTTCAAGTGACTGGGGCGTTTCCACCCTGAATCCCTTTCCGATCATGCAAACCGCCATCACCCGCCAACCGCCAGGCAGGGGCAGGCAGTATCCAGTTTTCCTGCCCGAACAGCGCATGACAATCAACGAATGTGTGAAAGGCTACACGGTTCTTGCTGCGGAAGCGGCTTGGCGCTCAAGGGATGCGGGCTCTCTAAGCCCCGGAAAATTCGCAGATATCATCATTCTGAACCGGGACGTCTTTGCATGCGACCCTTACGAAATCGCGGAAACCAAGGTTTTGTTGACTCTTTTGGGAGAAAAATCGGTGCATTCCGACGATATTTTTGCCACAAATAAACAATAGTTATGATACACTTTGTGGGTTAACCCTCTGAGGCTCAACAAGGAAAACAGGATCATGATCAAAAGCAAATTAGCCGCCACGGCTTTAGTCGCGCTCATGGCGTTAGGCTCTGTTGCCACACCGTCGGAAGCACGCAGCAAGCGCTATTGCCGAGCCTACGCCGAGGATGTGGCCAACCATAGGGCCGGTGCCCAACAGGTTGTCGGCGGTGCCGTCGGGGGTGCCATTGCTGGTGGCGTAATTGGTGCCATCGTCGGCGGTCGCCATTCAGTCAGGGACGGAGCCATCATCGGTGGCATCGGAGGAACCGTGCTCGGTGGTGTAAGCGCCAACAAGAAATGGCGCAAACACTACGATAGGGCCTACGCCAACTGCCGCGCATCCTAGGATTGGCGCCATCTTGAGTCCGAAAAAGCCGGCGCTTGGTCCGGCTTCTTTGTTTGGAGCAAGATCAACCTGCTCATGCTCTAAATGACGGAGTCTTGCTGCTGTTTTCGCGCGCCTTGCAGGGCTTTCGCAGGCATTGGCCGACCAAAATAATAGCCTTGTCCCTCGTGGCAGCCGAGTTCCCGCAGGGCCAGCAGTTCTGGCTCCATCTCAATTCCCTCGGCCAGCACACGCATGTTTAGGCTTTTGCCAATCGCCAGAATGGCGCGGACAATTTCAACGTTGCGCGGACTGGTGCCCAGGTCGGTGATAAGCGATCGATCAATCTTGATTTTGTCAAAATGGAATTTCTGCAAATAGCTGATGCTGGAATAGCCAGTCCCAAAGTCATCCATTGCAATGAGGGTGCCCAACTCCCTGAGCTGGAGAAGTGTCAGAAGCGTTTCATCGGAATTTTCGAGGAGTGCTGTTTCGGTGATCTCAAGTTCGACCCGTGAAGCGGCCAACCCTGAGTGGTTCAAGGCAAGTCGGAGCGAATCGATGATATTGGTGTCTTTGAACTGTTTGGCGGACAAGTTTATTGCGGCAATCAGGTGGGGTTGCCATGTTGCTGCTTCACTGCAGGCCTCTTTAAGAATCCAGTTTCCAATCGGGACGATCAGCCCGGTTTCTTCCGCAACTGTCATGAATTCTTCAGCGGAGATGATTCCACGCGTCGGATGGTTCCAACGCAAAAGAGCCTCATAACCAGTTACTGCTTCGGTTTGCAGATCCACCAGCGGCTGGTAGTACAGGGAGAGCTCGCCCCTTCTGACGGCGCTCCGCAACTCCAGTTCCAGGGCGCGCTTGGCCAGTACATGGAGCTGCATCTGTGGTTCAAAGCTCTGATACCTGCCGCGCCCAACTGATTTCGCGCGATAGAGCGCCAGATCAACATTCTGCAAGAGTATCGCACTGTTCGCGCCGTCCCTTGGGGCAAATGTCATGCCGACGCTTACCCCGATATTGATCCGATGTCCCTCAATATCGAAAGTCTCCGCCATTTCCGTGACGATTATATCCGCCAGAAATTCTATATCCTGCGTGATGTTGTCAACCATTGGCAGGATCAGCGCGAACTCGTCGCCACCCAGCCTTGCCACAAAATCGGTTTCGCGGACACAACTGCGAAGCCGTTTGGCAACTGCGACGATTAACTCATCGCCAACCGGATGCCCAAGCGTATCATTCACATTCTTGAAGTCATCCAGATCGACCAGCAACAAGGCGAACGTAGCGCTATCTGAAACTGGAACATCCAGAAGTGACTTCAGGTGCTTGTCAAAGCTGAACCGGTTTGGAAGGCCGGTCAACGAGTCGTGATGGGCAAGGTGATGAATATGCTCCTCCTGCCGCCGTTTCTCAGTCACGTCAGTGATAGCAGCAAGGCAAGCCTTTTTACCCATGTAGTCAATTCGTTTGGACTGTATAATGGCGGTAAAATGACTGCCATCAGCTCTCCAGAGTATGGCGTCGTGTTGTTCGGAATCGATCTCATTTGTTGAACTGATGAGTTCAACATTTCTTTCACGATGTTCAGGTGGAGAAAATTCTACGGCAGTCATGCCCAATATCTGCTCTTTACTAAACCCAAAATGGGCCAGTGCGGCATCGTTGATGTCAAGCATCCTGTGGTCCTCCAGGTCATAGACACCCATAGGCTGAGGATTGGCAAAGAAAAGCGATCGAAACGACTCTTCGCGCCTTTTCGCGTCCGTAACGTCGACACGTGTGCAAATGGCTCCACCGTCCGAAGTCCGATGCTGTTCATAACGGATGACACGGTTGCCGGCCAGAAAATGCTCAGTGGCATCACATTTCAACTTGTACTCGGCCAGGCGCTGGGCGAACCAAGCTTCGGGGCCATCAGGACCTATCACGTCCAAATACTTGCCGCTGTTGAGGCTGGCCTTGAGCAATTCCTCGTATGTCAGTCCAGGCGCAATCAGTTCAATGATTTCTGGAAACATGTCTTCATAGCGTTTGTTCCATAAGACGATCCGGTCTTCGGCATCCATCATGATGATTGCTTCGGGAAGGAATTCTATGGCATTGCGCAGTCTTGCGTTGGCTTCCGCAGCGTTGGCAGCCGCAGAACATGCTGCGGCCTCTGCGGATGATAACTTGTCTACCATGCGAAGACGATCAAGCCGCTCAATCACAATTTGCGCCAGGCCCTTGAGAAGCGCATTTTCGCGCGCCGTTAGTGCATTGCGCGTTTTTGTATCTTTTATGGAAAGCACGCCAATCCTAAATCCATCTGAATCGGTCAGCGGAACGCCAGCATAAAACCGTATCCCTTTTCCGCTCGTATAGAGAGGGTTTTTCGAAAAACGTTCGTCGAGAAAAACATCGGGCACACAAAAAACATCGTCGCATTCCAACGCATGGTTGCACAGACTGCCGACGCGCGACACGCTTTGCGACTTGAAACCACAACGCCCGATGAACAACAGGACGGCTTCTTCTGCAATGCAGATCCCCGAAATGGGGGCGTCGAAGATATTGGCCGCCAGAGCCGTGATCCCGTCGAAGACTTGGTCGGTCGATCCGTCAATGAAGTTAACGTAGTCCGAAATGCGCTGCAATCGCGCCTGCTCCGAAGGGGGCAAGGAGCTCCTCTCTTGCCTTGCCAAAAGCTGAAGCGATGAATCCATGGCTAAAAGCATTAGGGCTGCAACCGTTAATTCAGGCTAATCCGCCCTGAATTCGATAGGCAAATCAGGCTAATGGTGAACAACAAGTATCTGGAAATGCTCCAATTATCAGGTAGTTGGAGGAAATATGACCCTGGTTGACCACAAAGCTTAACAAGAAGGCCGGAGTTTCCCCCGGCCTTTACCATTATTCTATCTGAACCAAACTTCAGCAGCTGTAATACATGTCGAACTCCACCGGATGCGGGGTCATTTCGGTGCGCATGTTTTTCGTCAAGTTCAAGTGCTGCCGCCGTTTTCCTGCACTCGCTCCAGATATCCATCCCTGAGATAGAAAATTCGGTTAAATCGGTTGAAGATTTTTTCGTCGTGACTAACGACCACGATGGCAGCCCGTTGCTCGACTGCAACCTGGCTCATCAGATCCATCACAACGCCGGCACGCTGGGAATCGAGGGCAGCAGTGGGTTCATCGGCCAGTATTATGCGGGGCCGGTTGGCCATGGCACGCGCAATGGCAACGCGCTGGGCTTCCCCTCCTGAAACTGTGGCGGGCATGGCATTTTTGCGATTGCCTACACCCAGATACTCCAGCAGTTCGACGGCGCGCCGCTGCGCCTCCGCAGGTGTGCGGCCAGCAAGTTCGAGGACCATCGCGACATTTTCAGTCGCGTTTAGGAAGGGCAGAAGATTATGGAACTGGAAGATAAACCCGATCTTGTCGAGCCGTAACTTGCGCTGATCCCTTTTCAGCCAGCGGGCATCATAAATCAGTTCATCATCCAGCAGCATCCGGCCACTTGAGGGCTCAAGGATGCAAGCGATGACATTGAGAAGCGTTGACTTGCCAGACCCGCTTGGCCCTACCAGTCCCACAATCTCGCCGGGGTAGACGCAGATTGATACCTGGCGCTGGGCATCGACGCGTGTATCGCCCTCGCCGAAATGCTTGGAAATGTTGGTGAGGGCCACGAGCGGCGTTGTTGCAGACGTGACTGGCATGTCAGCCGCCGAGGGCTTTGGCCGGATCAACCCTGAGGGCAAGCCGGACGCCCAGCCCACTTGCAACAAGACAGACAACCAATGTGATCGCCGCCAATGCCAATCCGTCTTGCAGTTGGAGAACAACCCGCCGGGGGAAGTAGGTTCTGAAACTGGAAATCAGCGCCGCACCGAGCAGGAAACCGGTCAAGCCCAAGGCAATGGCCTGTTGGACGATCATGCCGACGATGGTGCGGTCGGGCGCGCCGATCAGCTTTAAAGTGGCAATCTCGCGGATTTTATCCATGGTCATCGTATAGATGATGAGGGCGATAATTACAGCCGAGACGGTCATGAGGATCGTGGTGAACAACCCGATCTGCTATCTGGCGCGTTGAACCACCGAGCCTGTCAGGATCGTTACCTGTTCATCTTGCGTCAGTGCAGTGAGGTGCTTCCATCGCCTTACGGTCTGGGCAATGTCTTCAGCCCGCACATTGTTGTTGAGGCGGGCGACAACAGCATTAACCGTATCTTTGCCAGCGCCCGAGACGCCGCGCGCAATTTCGATGCGGGCAGCAGGCGGAGCGAGATCGAACTGCAGCTTCTGGCTGTCGAGCAGGCTGACATAGGCTACGGGGTCACCGGCTGATGTGACCTGTCCTGCCGTAAGCCCGCTAACCGTAAAGCGGTTGCGCCCCAGCATCAGAGTATCACCTGGTGCAAGTCCGGTGGACCTGTCAGCCACGATCTCATAATGGTTTTTTGCGAGCGGTCGGCCCGATACCAGTGTCTCAGGTCCTCCCGGTCTTCCAGGTTCGTAGCCAATGACTTGAAATCGCAGCCTGCCACCCGCCTTCGGCACATCCACTGACTGGTAATTGACCGAACCGGCCACCACGACACCATGGATGCGCTCAATTGCTTCGCGGGTATCGCCTGGAATGCGCGAGGATTCAGCGAAGGGACCACGTCTGTCGGCCTCCACAATCCATAAGTCGGCGGACGGCGCGCACACCAGTGTAAGCGCATCCGCCACAAGGCCGCGATAGATGCCGATCATCGCCAGCACAACGCCCAGCAGCATTCCGAGGCCAACGCACGTCAATACGAAACGCCCGGTATTATGGCGTATGTCGCGATAGGCGAGGTTCATGGCGAGGCCTCCTTGGCGACTTGCACCGCGCGCCCCTCGCGAACTCCGGTGGAGGGGCCAATGATTACGCTTGCGCCTTGCGGCACGCCGCCCGTCATTTCAATTCTGCCATCAAGCGTGCGATTGCCAAAGGTTACAGCCGTTCGCCGGGCAACGCCGTTTTCCACAACGAACACAATGCCGCTTCGACCATCATACTGTGATATCATGAGTTCGGGTGCGAGCAGAGCCGAAGGCAGGATCGTTGTCGTGATTTTGACCTCGGCTTGCTCGCCCAGGTGGAAGTCAGCCGGGCATCCGTCGCATTTCACCCAGACGCGGCGCTCCTCACTGACGCGGTCGCTCTCGATTCCAATGCTGGTGACGTGGCCCTCAAACATCTTGCCGGGCAATGATCGCAACCGTATTTCGGCTTTCTGACCAACAGCTATCCCGCCAGCGCGTGTTTCTTCGACATGAGCTAGTACCCGTAAGCTGCGCGGGTCGATAATGGTGTAGACCGTGTCGCCCGCTTTGACAACATCGCCTAGTTCGCGGGTCCGTTCCACCACGATACCATCAAAAGGTGATTTCAGTGTGTGGTGCTCAAGAAGAACGGCCTCATGTTTGAGATCATCGCGGGCCGCTTCCAATGCAGCGCGCGCGACCGCCGCATCAGCTGTGGCCAGCGCCAGATCGGCTTCAGCAATCTTGAGGTCTGTGGCTGATTCCTCGGCTTTTTCAACAGATATTACTTTGTTTTTGACAAGCTCCTGCTGCCTGAAATTAACGACCAGTTTTTGCGCCAAGACCGCCGCCTGCCGATCAACAGCGGACGAAGTTCGGCCCAGCACAGCTTCTGCCGAACGGACTCCGGCGCTGGCCCGCGTCACGCGCGCTTCCTGCTCGGATGTATGCAGTCGGGCCAGAACATCGCCACTCTTCACTTGGCTGCCATCGTCCGCAGTCACCTCAACCAATGCTGCGCCAACTTCGAAGCCAATATTGGAGATAACCTGTGCTTCGAAAGTGCCAAGCCCAAAAACCTGAACAGGCACCGACGTCTCAGTTCTTGCGACCTGAATCGGCAGCGGACGATTGTTCATGACGAATATGGCAGCCGCCACCAACAGTGCCGAGGCAACGATGAAAAGGGCAATACTGAGGGCGCGCCGGACCATGGTGAAAGCCAGTCCATAGTGATTGGGCCAGCGTCCGCATTGACATAAGTCAAGCCCATGAACATTCAGCACAGCTTAACAATAAAGGCCGAAAATTTTGCTTCCGGCCTCATTCACTCCTTGGGTGTCAAGCCTAGCAGCTGTAGTACATGTCGAACTCCACCGGATGCGGGGTCATTTCGGTGCGCATGTTTTCTTCCATTTTGAGGTCGATGTAGCTGTCGATCTGGTCGTCAGAGAAAACGCCGCCTTTCTTGAGGAAGTCGCGGTCCTTGTCCAGCGCTGCGAGGGCCTCGCGGAGCGAGCCGCACACGGTTGGAACCTGCTTCAGCTCCGCTGGCGGCAGATCGTAAAGGTTCTTGTCCATGGCCTCGCCAGGGTGGATCTTGTTGGCGATGCCGTCGAGGCCCGCCATCAACAGGGCCGAGAAGCAGAGGTATGGGTTCGCCGCCGGATCGGGGAAACGAACCTCAACGCGCTTGGCTTTGGGATTGCTCGTATGGGGAATGCGGCAGGACGCCGAGCGGTTGCGCGAGGAGTAAGCCAGCAGCACCGGCGCTTCATAGCCCGGCACCAGGCGCTTGTAGGAGTTGGTGGAAGGGTTGGTGAAGGCGTTGCAGGCCTTGGCATGCCTGATCACGCCGCCAATGAAGAACAGGCAGAGTTCCGATAAATCGGCATATTGATTGCCTGCCATCATCGGCTTTCCCTCTTTCCAGATGGAGAAGTGGCAATGCATGCCCGAACCATTGTCGCCGAAGATGGGCTTGGGCATGAAGGTCGCCGTCTTGCCATAGGCGTGGGCCACATTGTGGATCACGTATTTGTAGATCTGCATCTGGTCGGCCATGGTGGTGAGCGTGTCATACTTCATGCCAAGCTCGTGCTGGGCGGCGGCCACTTCATGGTGGTGCTTTTCAACCGTCACACCCATCTCGCCCATGACGGACAGCATTTCCGAGCGCATGTCCTGGGCTGAATCCATCGGGTTCATCGGGAAGTAGCCACCCTTGGTGCGCATCCGGTGGCCCATGTTGCCGGTTTCGTATGCGGTGTCTGTGTTGGTTGGCAACTCAATGGAGTCCAACTTGTAGCCCGTGTTGTAGGGCGAAGAGGCAAAGCGCACATCGTCGAAAATAAAGAATTCGGCTTCGGGGCCGACATAGATCGTGTCGCCAACCTTGGTCTGCTTCATGTAGGCCTCGGCGCGCTTGGCAATCATGCGCGGGTCGCGGGAATAGCCTTCGCCGGTTGACGGCTCGAGAATATCGCAGAACACGGCCATGGTGGTTTGCGCGTAGAATGGATCCATGTGCGCGGTCGCCGGGTCAGGCATCAGCACCATGTCGGACTCGTTGATGGCTTTCCAGCCCGCAATTGAAGAGCCGTCAAACATCAGGCCTTCGGCCCAGGCATCCTCGCCCATCTGGGAAACATCCATGGTGAGATGCTGCATCTTGCCGCGTGGATCGGTGAAACGGAGATCGACGTATTTGACGTCCTTGTCCTTGATCATTTTCAAGACCGACGCGACGTTCATAGGTTCCTTGGCCATTGTCTTTTCCTCTTTGATTTTTGGCTTGAATTACAGCGCTTCCGTGCCGGATTCACCGGTGCGGATGCGAATTGCCTGTTCGATTGTGGAAATGAAAATCTTGCCATCCCCGATGCGCCCTGTGCGCGCCGCCTTTTGAATGGCTTCCACCGCGCGGTCAACCAGCTCATCGGCCAAAACGATTTCAATTTTCACCTTAGGCAGAAAATCCACCACATATTCCGCCCCGCGATAAAGCTCCGTATGGCCTTTCTGACGGCCAAAACCCTTGGCTTCAGTAACGGTTATGCCCAAAAGCCCAACTTCCTGCAGAGCTTCTTTCACTTCATCAAGCTTGAACGGCTTGATGATCGCTTCGATTTTTTTCATGGGTGTGAGCCTTGCGTTAACGTGCATTAATGATTGCAGGACTTATGCCAAGTATTGAATGCTGCAATATCAGTGGTTTAGCTGGAACTCATTGGCCGGGGGCAAAAGCAATTGATGTAAAAATAGGCAGATTGCCTAAAAATACGACATGGCATAAATAGACGAACTTACCATAAAATGCAAATTATGCCATAACTGATAAATCCGCCATAGGAGAGCAGCAATGGCAAAATCAACCCCACCGACAAATTCCTCCTCAGGGACGCAAGGATTCTCCGAGGGCCAAGCTAAGTACCAAGCCGCACCTGAATTGCCTCAACGCTGGATATTGAAAGTTGCACCCGATGGCCGGTTTGTAATCCCGGCTGCCGCACGTGCCGCAATGGAACTAGGCGAAGAAGGAAAGGTTACCGCCTATCTGGAAGACGGCGTCCTTAAGCTTGTCTCGCCTCGTGTTGCAATCAGGCATATCCAGGAAATGTTGAAACCATATCGCAGTGAAACTGATTCAATCGTTGATGAATTCATAGCGGAAAGACGAGCGGAAGCTGCGCGCGAAGAGCAGGAAAATTGACTTGGGTTCTGGATAGTTCGGCAATACTGGCTGAATTCCTGAAGGAATCGGGCGGTGATCTCGTCCGTGCCTGTCAGGGAACTCACTATGTAAGTGCCGTCAACGTTGCAGAGGTCTATTCTAAACTGGCGGATTTGGGGGTTACGGTTGAAAATTTTGAAAGAGTACGAGCGATTGAACCTTTCGTTGTCGTTGAATTTGATCGCTCGCAAGCGATATTGAGTGCTCAACTTCGTCCAAGCACCAAGCACCTCGGCCTATCGCTTGGTGACCGGGCCTGCCTTGCCCTTGCCATCAGGGAAAAAGCAATTATCCTCACGGCGGATAAGAAATGGAGCGGGCTTGCCCTCGGAATTGAAATCAAGGTCATCCGCTAGAACGCACTGGCAAAGATCGCCGGAGTTGGGTTAGATGCCGCCGGTTCCAAAGGATTCCATCATGCTCAAACAGAAAATCGCCATGCTCACTGCGGGTGGCCTCGCCCCCTGTCTCTCCGCCGCCGTCGGCGGGTTGATTGGTGAATATACCAGACTGGCACCCAAGGCCGAGATCATCGGTTATCGCTCCGGCTACGCGGGCCTGCTCAGGGGCGAGTCAATCAAGGTTACGCCAAAGGCCCGCACAAGGGCTAAGGTATTGCTAGCCCACGGCGGCTCGCCCCTTGGCAACAGCCGGGTGAAACTCACCAACGTGAAGGATTGCGTCAAGCGCGGCCTGGTGCAGGAAGGCCAAGACCCGCTGAAAGTGGCAGCCGACCAATTGGTGAAAGATCGCATCACGATTCTCCACACCATCGGCGGCGATGACACTAACACAACAGCCGCCGATCTTGCCGCCTACCTCGCCAAGTATGATTACGAGCTGACCGTCGTGGGGCTCCCCAAGACAATCGACAATGATGTGATCCCAATCAAACAAACACTTGGCGCCTGGACGGCAGCCGAGCAGGGCGCGATATTTTTCGAGAATGTTGTGAACGAGCAAAGCACGGCTCCCCGCATGTTACTCATCCATGAAGTCATGGGGCGCAACTGTGGCTGGCTCACAGCGGCAACGGCCGATGTCTATCGCCAGCGCCTGAAGCACAAGAAATTCATCCCTGAATTCAATTTAGGCGTGGAGCACAAAGACATTGACGCCGTTTACGTGCCAGAGCTGGCCATTGACATTGAAGCCGAAGCCAGGCGATTGAAAAAAGCCATGGATAAGAAAGATTGCGTCAGCATCTTTCTGTCTGAAGGCGCCGGCATCGCCGATATCGTGGCCGAGATGCGAGCGCGCGGCGAAGAGCCCGAGCGCGATGCTTTTGGCCATGTGAAAATTGACAAGGTCAATGTGGGCGATTGGTTCGCCAAGCGCTTTGCCAAAATGGTGGGCGCTGAAAAAGTGCTGGTGCAGAAGTCAGGCTATTTCGCGAGGTCGGCTGCCGCCAACAAAGAAGACCTGTCCCTTATCAAGTCCATGGTCAACCACGCTGTAAAGAGCGGCCTCAAGGGCGAAAGCGGTGTTGTGGGGCATGATGAGGGCAAAAAGAACACGCTGCGCACCATCGAATTCCCGCGCATCAAGGGCGGCAAGGTTTTTGACACTGATGTGAAGTGGTTCACCAGGTTGCTGAAAGACATTGGCCAACCCATGGGCAAGCAGATTGTGGTCAGCCACGGCGGCGATGATTGAACTGCTAACCCCGCAACAGATGTATCGCGCCGATGAGTTGGCGTTGCAATCAGGCATTTCCATTGATGCCCTGATTGACAACGCGGGCCGCGCCGTGGCCGAAGAAATCGCAAGACGTTATGGTTCGCGTCGCACCGTGGTTCTCTGCGGTCCTGGCAACAATGGCAAGGATGGCGAAGTTGCCGCCCGGTATCTTAAATCATGGGGTTGGCCCGTTGAGATTTCAGAAGATATCAGCAACGCCGAACTCATCATTGATGCGCTGTATGGGGCAGGGCTTTCGCGCGATTTTCCGATCGAACTCGCAAATATGATAAACAGCGCAGGCGTTCCCATCATTTCGATTGATGTGCCTTCCGGTCTTGATGGCTTGACTGACTGTCCTCGTGGCGCATCCGTCAAGGCTGATCTCACCATCACATTTTTCCGCAAGAAACCGGCCCACGTCCTGATGCCGGGGCGCGAACTCTGCGGTGAAATTGTCGTCGCCGATATTGGAATCCCTGACAGTGTTCTCACTGCGATCAATCCGCGGCTTTGGGAAAACACGAAACCAATTCTTCCCAGCCTTGGCCCGGCATCCCACAAATACAACAAGGGCCACGCGGTTATGGTGTCCGGCCCAAAGCTCAACACGGGCGCAGCGCGCCTTGCCGCCGAGGCCGCGCTAAGGGTCGGCGCCGGCCTCGTTACCCTAACTGGCGACGAGGCGACGCTCCTCATTCACGCCCGCCACACCACCGCAATCATGCTGGCCCAGGCCGACAGCGCCAAGGAGCTTGGAAATTTCCTCCATGACAAACGCAAGAATGCTGTTTGCATCGGCCCGGCCGCAGGCATGGGCTCAGAGACGCGCGCCAAGGTCCGAGCAGTCCTCGCCAGCGGCGCAGCTGCGGTGCTCGACGCCGATGCGCTCACATCATTTGCCCAGGATCCAAACCAGCTGTTCGTTGCGATAGCGGAACTACCAACGAGACCCGTCATTTTGACGCCCCACATTGGTGAATTCGCACGTCTTTTCAATGACCTGGTGCCTCTCTCCCAACCAAAGCATGAACTTGCTGTTTCGGCTGCGAAACAATCTGGCGCGATTGTCATTCTCAAAGGGGCCGACACGGTCATCGCCAACCCCGATGGCCGCGCGGTCATCAACGCCAACGCGCCACCATCGCTCGCCACCGCCGGTTCGGGCGATGTCCTGGCAGGTCTGGCAATCGGTTTGCTGGCTCAGCACATGCCCCCCTTCGAAGCTGCTTGCGCGGCAGTTTGGTTGCATGGCGATGCCGCAAACAGGCACGGTCTAAAAAGCCTCACGGCAGAGTCTTTGCTGGAGCATCTGGTTTGAACCGCCCCTTGCTTCTCCTCCTCGGCACCGGCGCCACCCTCGGCCTCAATTTTCCCATCGGAAAACTGGCGATGGCCGCGAATGTGAATCCAGCACTTTGGGCCGCGATGATTTCAATCGGCGCAGGGCTTGCACTGCTGATCATCGTGAAGCTTGCCGAACAAGAATCCGCAGTCGCTGCCACAACTCAATTCGCATTCATCTCCGGCTTCCTCTCCTACGTGGTGCCAAACTTCCTCACATTTCTGGTCATCCCCAATATCGGCAGCGGGCTCACGGCCATCATGTTCGCCCTGTCGCCCGTCGTCACAGCGCTGCTATCGCTCACTCTCCGCGTTCGCCCGCCGAGTATTCTAGGAGTTTTGGGGATTGCGGTGGGACTGGCAGGCGCCCTGATCATCATCCTGTCGCGCAACACAGATTTCAGAACGAACAGCGATGTGTGGATTCTCGCCGCCCTCCTGATCCCCATTTTTCTGGGCATTGGAAACGTTTACCGCACCATGGCATGGCCCCGGGGAGCGTCACCGCGCAAACTCGCGAGCCTCACCAACCTCGCCGCCGTGCCACTTCTGCTGCTGACAGCTCTAGCCCAAACAGGAACAATCAACCTCGCACCCCTGGCAAGCATCCCCGGCCTCGCCGCGCTGCAAATCATCGTCTCAACCATAATGTTCCTCATGTTCTTCCGCCTCCAGCAAATCGGCGGCCCCACCTACCTCAGCCAAATCGGCTATGTGGCGGCAGCGGTGGGCGTGGTGATTGGTGTCGTGTATTTGGGTGAGACTTATCCGGTGAGTGTATGGATTGGAGCAGGGGTGGTTGCAGCAGGGATCGCGTTGTCGACATTGGGACAGCTCCAAAGGGCGTAGGACAGATTCGAGGCCAAATTGATTTCAATTGCGCCGGAAGCTGCTCATGCATGGTCTTGGCATTGATCGGTTCTAGTTTTTCTGCCAGCACACCGAATACATCAGACACAATTGTGATTGGGGGATCACGTGAGGGGACAAGTCAGCAATCACTTCTTGCGGAAAGCTGCCGGCCGAAGAAAGAGGCCTTGGGTTAACTGGTCGCCATCCCTTGATGAAAATGCCCGGCGGCAGGGGCGGCAAGGCGTCAGCAAAACTGAGGACTTGTGAAGATGAAAGGTGATCACGCAGGCAGTGAAACCCCGAGCGAAAAATAGCCTGGGCGTGATGTATGGGTCTGAAGCATTGCCCGATCCTTCAGACTCGCGAGCCACTCCGGATAGAGCTTTGATGCATGAACAACGTCGCAGGGTTGGGTCATTTGAAGCCCTTTCGAGGTCCGTCCAAAGCAGTTTATCCCCCCATTTTCTTTTCTAGCATCCCCCAAACCCCTCTGCTATAGACCGCGCCGAACAAGCGCATTGCGCGGACGTGGTGAAATTGGCAGACACGCAGGATTTAGGTTCCTGTGGGGAAACCCGTGGGGGTTCAAGTCCCTCCGCCCGCACCAAATGCGCGATGGAAATTGAAGAAAGAGCGAGACAATGCAGGTTACAGAAACACTGAGCTCCGGGCTCAAGCGCGAATTCAAGGTTGTGGTCCAGGCGGACGAACTCGATGTGGAAGTGAACCGGAAGCTCCATGAGCTTTCGGGCCGTGCCAACATCAAGGGTTTCCGCCCCGGCAAAGTGCCGCTGCCCCATTTGAAGCGCCTGTATGGCAAATCGGTCATGGCCGAAGTGGTGCAGAAAACCATTGATGACCAGAGCAAAAAGGTGCTGTCAGATCGTGAGTTGAAGCCAGCCTACCAGCCCGAAGTGGTGCTGCCGCAGGAAGAAGCGGAAGTCGCCGCCATCATGGAAGGCAAGGGCGATCTATCTTTCTCGCTCGCCTTTGAAGTGATCCCGACATTTGAGCTGCAAGATGTTTCCAATGTTGAACTCGTTCGCCACGTTGTTGAAGTGTCGGACGCGCAAGTGGATGAAGCGTTGGGCCGCCTGACCGCCCAGTACAAGTCCTGGGAAGCCAAGCCCGGCAAGGCTGCCAAGGGCGACAAGGTCACTATCGGATTTGTCGGCAAGGTCGATGGCAAGGTTTTTGATGGTGGCACGGCAGCGGAAGTTCCGCTCGAAATCGGTTCCGGCCAGTTCATTCCGGGCTTCGAAGATCAGTTGATCGGCGTCGGCGCAGGCGACGAGCTGGTTGTGAAAGTTTCGTTTCCGGAAAGCTATGGCGTCAAGGAACTCGCTGGCAAGCCTGCCGAGTTCGAAGTCAAGGTTGCTGGGGTGGAATCGCCCAAGGAAGACACTGTTGACGACGAATTCGCCAAGAAGCTGGGCTTTGAAGATCTGTCCAAGCTGAAGGACATGATTCGTTCGCGCATCTCGAATGAGTATGCCACGATGACCGGCATGAAACTGAAGCGTGATGTGCTGGATGCGCTCGATGGCCTTTACAGCTTCGAATTGCCGGAACGTCTCGTGGAAGCCGAACTCGGCGGCATTTGGAACGCGCTCACCAATGAAATGAAAAAGGCCAACAAGAGCTTTGCCGACGAAGGCACGACCGAAGAAGACGCCCGCAAGGAATATCACACTATCGCCGAGCGTCGCGTGCGGCTTGGTCTGGTGCTTGGAACCCTCGGTGAGAAAGAGGGCATTCAGGTCAACGAGCAGGAGCTTCAGCAATCACTGATGGCGCGCGCCCGTCAGTTCCCTGGCCAGGAAAAACAGGTGTTCGATCACTACCGCAAGAACCCCAATGCGCTGATTGAATTGCGCGGGCCCGTGTTCGAGCAAAAGGTTGTCGATTTCCTCGTATCCAAAGCCAAGGTCACTGAAAAGTCAGTCACCCGCGAAGCATTGCAGGCCATGGTGCAGGATGAGGACGAAGAAGATCATTCCGGCCACGATCACGCTGAGCATGATCACGATAATGTTGAAGCCAAGCCGAAGAAGCCCGCCGCAAAAAAGGTGGCGGCAAAAAAAACCGCCGCAAAGAAAGCCAAGAAGGCTGACTAATCGCTTCATTCCAACAATAGTTCAGGGGTGGTTAATGCCCACCCCTTCTATTTGTATTACAATGGGTCTTCCAGAAGACCCAAGCGTCACCTATCTATAGGTCAACTGATTCACCGAATATGAGGACCAATATGCGCGATCCCGTTGACTATCTGACCACTGGCTCATTCTGGCCGTCGGTCATCCAGCAAGAAGCCCGCGGCGAGCGCGTCTATGATTTGCCGTCCCGATTGCTTCGTGAGCGCATTATTTTCATAACCGGGGCAATTGACGATAATGTTGCGGCCTCAGTCAACATGCAATTGCTGTTTCTCGAAGCTGACAACCCCAAAAAAGAAATCTCAATGTACATCAACTCGCCAGGCGGCGTTGTGACATCGGGGCTTTCCATTTACGACACCATGCAGTTCATCCGCCCCAAGGTCTCTACAACCGTGATGGGGCAGGCGGCGTCCATGGGTTCGCTCCTCCTGACTGCTGGCGAAAAGGATATGCGCTTTGCTTTGCCGAATGCGCGCATCATGGTTCACCAGCCATCGGGCGGTTATCAAGGCCAGGTTACCGATATTTTGATTCACGCCAAGGAAGTTGAAAGTCTCAAAAAGCGACTCAACGAAATTTATGTTAAGCATACCGGGCGTGATATTAAAGCAATCGAGGAGGCCCTTGAGCGCGATAATTTCATGACGTCAGAAACGGCGAAGGATTTTGGGCTCATCGACAAAGTTCTTGATAAAAGGGCAGAACCGAGTGATTCCAAATAGTTAACTAGCTATCCTGATGCGGGTTTCCCGTTGGAGATGCGGATTTTTTCCAACGGGAAATCAATTGTTGGTTAACTCTGCAAGCGCATGCTGGATTGAACCGGGTGATTTGCGTTAGTTTGCCTTGTTTGTGACATTAGAGTGAAGTCTCATTAAGTGCTTGGCATGCATATTGCTTTCGTTGAATATGCGGCCATTGATTTGTTCAAGGAGATACCATGAGTAAGGCAGGCGCGGGCGACAACAAGAACACGCTGTACTGTTCTTTCTGTGGAAAGAGCCAGCATGAGGTCCGCAAGCTTATCGCTGGGCCGACCGTGTTTATCTGCGACGAATGCGTCGAACTTTGCATGGATATCATCCGTGAGGAGAACAAATCATCGCTGGTCAAATCTAAGGATGGCGTTCCTTCGCCCCAGGAAATTCGCAAGGTTCTCGATGATTACGTCATCGACCAGGTCTATGCCAAAAAGGTTTTGGCAGTCGCTGTCCACAATCACTACAAGCGTCTTAACTATGCCTCCAAAAGCAATGATGTCGAGTTGGCAAAATCCAACATTCTGCTCGTAGGCCCAACCGGTTCCGGCAAGACACTGCTTGCCCAAACGCTTGCCCGCATCCTCGATGTGCCGTTCACCATGGCTGATGCCACCACCCTGACCGAAGCTGGTTACGTGGGTGAAGACGTTGAGAATATCATTTTGAAGCTGTTGCAGGCCGCCGATTACAATGTTGAGCGGGCCCAGCGCGGCATCGTTTATATCGACGAAGTGGACAAGATTTCCCGCAAATCTGACAACCCCTCTATCACGCGCGACGTGTCCGGCGAAGGTGTGCAGCAGGCCCTTCTGAAAATCATGGAAGGCACTGTAGCTTCCGTGCCGCCCCAGGGAGGCCGCAAGCATCCGCAGCAGGAATTCCTGCAGGTTGACACCACCAACATCCTGTTCATCTGTGGTGGCGCATTTGCGGGTCTTGAGCGCATCATTAACCAGCGTGGGCGTGGCTCGGGCATCGGCTTTGGCGCCGAGGTCAAGTCCGCCGATGATCGCCGCACAGGTGAGTTGCTGCGTGAGCTGGAGCCGGAAGATCTCCTCCGCTTCGGCCTGATTCCTGAATTTGTCGGCCGCTTGCCGGTCATCGCAACGCTGGAAGACTTGGACGAGGCAGCCCTGATCCAGATTCTGACGGCGCCCAAGAACGCGCTTATCAAGCAATATCAGCGCCTTTTCGAAATGGAGGGCGTGAAGCTGACCTTCCCGGACGAAGCGCTCCGCTCCATTGCCAAGCGCGCCATTGAGCGCAAGACGGGTGCCCGTGGATTGCGGTCCATTATGGAGCTCATCCTGCTGGAAACCATGTTTGATCTTCCCACAATGACTGGCGTGGAAGAAGTGGTGATTTCCAAGGAAGTTGTCGATGGCGACGCCAAACCCTTGCTGATCTATGCCGACCGCGACAAGCAGGGCAACGTGAGACTGGCTCCAGCCTCCGCGTAAGAATTTGAAAATAGACGTTTTTATTGACTATTGAAAAGTTAAGGCCGAACCTCCACTTCTGTCGGGATGGTTCAGGGTGTGTTGCGTAAGACGCTCCGGTACCAGATGGGCGCCAATTTGATCGATGCTCAGGCAAGGAGGCGATCAAAACAGGTGGCCTGACCCCGCGAAAGGAATCTAGATGACGAACAAAGTTCCCAAGACCCCGGCATCAGAAGGTGTGGCTGAAACACTACCGGTTTTGCCGCTCCGCGATATCGTGGTTTTCCCTCATATGATCGTGCCACTGTTTGTCGGCCGCGAGAAGTCCATCAAGGCTCTCGAAGAAGTCATGCGCGATGACAAGCGCATTTTGCTGGTGGCCCAGAAAAACCCGGGCGATGATGATCCGTCAATCGATGCGATCTATGAAGTGGGCACGCTGGCCCAGGTTCTCCAGCTTTTGAAGCTGCCCGACGGAACCGTGAAGGTCCTGGTCGAAGGCACCGAACGCGCCAAGGTTGAGCGCTTCACCGCCCACGCCGATTTTTTCCAGGCCGAAGTCAAATTGCTGCCCAATATCATTGCCAATGAGCAGGAAACCGAGGCATTGGCGCGCACGGCCATTTCCCAGTTTGAGAGCTATGTGAAGCTCAACAAGAAAGTACCGCAGGAAATTCTGGCGACCCTTGGACAGATCACCGACTATGCCAAGCTTTCCGACACCATTGCCGCCCACTTGGCCATCAAGATCGCCGAGAAGCAGGAAATACTCGAAATGCAGTCCGTGCAGGCCCGGCTTGAAAAGGCCTTTGCCCTCATGGAAGGCGAAATTTCCGTGCTTCAGGTCGAAAAGCGCATCCGCAGCCGCGTCAAGCGCCAGATGGAGAAGACCCAGCGCGAATATTATTTGAATGAGCAGATGAAAGCCATTCAGAAGGAATTGGGCGATGGCGAGGAGCGCGACGAAGTTGGCGAGCTTGAGCAAAGGATCAAGGACACCAAGTTCTCCAAGGAAGCCCGCGAACGCGCCGACGCCGAAATAAAGAAGCTTCGGCAAATGAGCCCGATGTCGGCGGAAGCAACCGTTGTGCGCAATTATCTCGATTGGCTGCTGAACATTCCCTGGAACCAGAAAAGCAAGGTCAAACGCGATTTGACTTACGCCCAGAGCATCCTCGATGCCGATCATTTTGGCCTGGACAAGGTCAAGGAGCGCATCGTCGAATATCTCGCCGTACAGAGCCGCACCAACAAGATGAAGGGGCCGATCCTCTGCCTCGTCGGTCCTCCAGGTGTGGGCAAAACCTCGCTCGGAAAATCCATTGCTAAGGCAACGGGCCGGGAATTCATTCGCATGTCGCTGGGCGGCGTCAGGGATGAAGCCGAAATCCGTGGCCACAGGCGAACCTATATTGGCTCCATGCCCGGCAAGATCATCCAGTCGATGAAGAAAGCCAAGAAATCCAATCCGCTGTTCCTGCTCGATGAAATCGACAAGATGGGTATGGATTTCCGCGGCGATCCGTCCTCCGCGCTGCTGGAGGTCCTGGACCCCGAGCAGAACTCGACCTTCATGGATCATTACCTGGAAGTCGAATATGACCTGTCCAACGTGATGTTCGTCACCACGTCCAACACGCTGAACATTCCGCCAGCCCTTCTCGACCGCATGGAAATCATCCGCATCGCCGGATACACCGAAGAAGAGAAGATGGAAATCGGCAAGCGCCATCTGGTTCCCAAGGTCATGGAAAACCATGCCCTGGACAAGAAGGAATTCGAAATCACCGACGAGGCGATTTACGAGGCCATCCGCCGCTACACCCGCGAGGCCGGCGTCCGCAACCTTGAGCGCGAGATCAACACCATCGCCCGCAAGGCGGTGAAGGATTTGATGATCAGCAAGAAGAAGAAGATCAGGGTCACCCCGGAAGTGGTGAACCAGTATCTCGGCGTGCAGAAATTCAAGCACGGCGAGGCCGAGCGCGAAGACCAGGTTGGCGTGGTCACAGGCCTGGCCTGGACCGAAGTTGGCGGCGAGTTGCTCACCATCGAAGCGCTGATGATGCCGGGCAAGGGCAAGATGACGGTGACGGGCAACCTGAAGGACGTGATGAAGGAGTCGATCTCCGCAGCTTCTTCCTACGTGCGTTCACGCGCCCCTTCGATCGGAGTCAAGCCGCCGGTGTTCGACAAGAAGGACATCCACGTGCACGTGCCGGAAGGTGCCACGCCCAAGGACGGCCCATCCGCCGGCATCGCCATGGTGACGGCCATCGTGTCGGTCATGACCGGCATTCCGGTCAAGAAGGACGTGGCCATGACGGGCGAAATCACGCTCCGTGGCCGGGTGCTGCCAATCGGCGGCCTCAAGGAAAAGCTCCTCGCAGCGCTTCGCGGCGGCATCAAGAAAGTCATGATCCCTGAGGACAACGTCAAGGATTTGGCCGACATCCCGGGCTCGGTGACAGCCGGAATGGAAATCATTCCCGTGGCCATGATGGATGACGTTCTCCAGCACGCGCTGACGCGATTGCCAGTTGCCATCGAATGGGACGAAGTTGCCGAGGAAGCCGCCGCCGCAGCCAGGGCCGCCGCCGAGCGGAAAGGCGACAACGAAGGCGCCAGGGCGCATTAAGCCCCGACCGGATCAAAAACAACGGGACCGCCTTTGGGCGGTCCTTTTTCATTTGCGGCATCCCGAACCATAGAGGAATTTAGTCCTTGACACCGCGCGGTCAATCGCGTAGAAGCAGGCATACCCCAATATTGCAGGCATTGAAATGAAGCGGGCGGATTGCCGCTTGTTTTCCCGTTCCGAATCACTTTTTCAAAATCATCCGCAGGCGGAGCATCGGTTCTCCGCCTGTTCTTTTTGCGGCTTGCCGCAACTCTTTGATCTGACTCTGAAATAAATATTTCCCGGCTACACCCTTGCGAATCCCATCCTTTCCATCGTTTCCTGTACAAAGGGCAATGTGCGTATGTGGTGTTTCTTCCCTCTTTGATCTCCGGGAGCCCGAAGACATGAACAAGAACGAGTTGATTGCCAAGGTCGCCAAGGACACGCGCCTGACGAAAGGCGAGGCTGGCGAGGCCATTGAAGCCACCATCGAGAACATCATGAAGGCGCTGCGCCAGGGCGACGATGTGCGCCTGATAGGCTTTGGAACCTTTACGGTTACGCGCCGCAAGGCAGGCGAGGCGCGCAACCCGCAAACTGGCAAAACCATCAAGCTTCCCGCCTCCAAGCGGGCCAGATTCAGAGCGGGCAAACTATTGAAGGAGGCGGTCAACGGCTAAAACCTAGGGCAACAATCAAGGCAAACCAACCCCTGCGCCCCTCAGAAAAGCGCGGGGTTTTTTATGCCCTTGCAAAGCGGAAACCATCTGGCTAAGAAGCGGCCAACGGGAGATTAGCTCAGTTGGTAGAGCGCTTCGTTTACACCGAAGATGTCGGGAGTTCGAGTCTCTCATCTCCCACCATGCCAAATCATTCCCATGGTATCAGGCAACGCCATTTGTTTGGCAAACAAGCAATTCCAATGCTGGAACAATACGACTTGCCATCGAGCTTCACCGAACACAGCTCGCAGCCGTGGTGGATTTCGGGGCAGGGGAGAATCGACCGATCCTACTTCGTCCTGCCTTTGACCTTCTTGATGCCTTGCAGCTGTCCGGCGATTTCGGACAGGCCGCCGGCGAAGACTTCGATCTGGCGGCGCTGGTCGTTGGCGGTCTGCCATTCGACTTTTTCGAGGCGCGTTTCAAACACCGAAAGAATGCCATCCAGGTTGGACTTCGTCGACTCATTGTAGTCAATCATGCGCGCTGACAGGTCACTGACCAGCGCCTGGCCTTCCTGGGCGACTTTTCTGTCCAGCATGTCGATGCGCTGTTTCATGTCTGCTTCAAGCTTGTCCAACCTCGCTTCAAAGAACTGCCGCAGCTCGGACGCGATTTCCTGCCGGGCTTCCGTGTTGCGGTGAATTTCGGCGTTCAGGCGTTCGGTCTGGCGATCAACTCTCTGGCGCGTTTCTTCCGATGCTGCGAAAAGCTTGTCGCCTATTTCCGAAATTTCATTGCAGCGGTTGCTCATCACTTCAACGGAGTGCTGCAACTTGCGGTCCATTTCCTCAAGGATGGAAACAAATTCATCAAACCTCGCATCCTGCAGGCGGCGTGTTGGGCCAGCCAGAATGCGGCGGATGTCAGCCAGCGACTTTTCGGCATCGGGATCATCCGCCAAGGCATCCAAAACACCCTGGCTGATGGCAGACACATTGGTCTTGGTCATCAGCGCCGACATTTCGAGCGGCGGCAGTTTTGGAATATCGGAATTGTTCGTATCGATCGCCGGCAAATTCCTGTTGGCGCTTTGCGCCCGCAACATTGAAGGGATTGATTTCAGATGGGTTGCAAACTTGCCCCGACGCGCGAATGCCTTTTCGGTTTTATCTTCGCCCTTGACTTTCACTTTACTCTCCCACAACAAACTTCGCGCCTCCGAAATTCGTGCTTCGACGCTTACACACTAACTTCAATTACCAATTGAGGAAATACTAGTCCGTCTAAAGATTAAAACTAGTTCTATCCAGCCTTTTAGTAAAGTCTTAACCTTAATCATGGTTCCAATATTGCCCCCGGCGTTGAAGGCAGCCGTTCAAAAACTGGTGATGGGAACGGGTGGATTGGGCGCCCGAGCCAGCCAAATGTCCGGTCATTTCCGCAAAGGCGGGAATTCCAATGCCACCCTGGATTTCAACGCCTATTTGGTTGCGAGACTTCCGGCAACCTATGCGAGCGTATCAGCCTGCATCAAGGAGCTTTTGCTGCGCAAGCCACATTTTGCGCCACAAACACTGGTTGACGCGGGTTCAGGCCCGGGAACCGGTGGCTGGGCGGCAGCCGAAGCCTTTCCGAACCTGTCAGGCCTCACTTTCATCGACATCAATCGGGAATTTCTGAGCCTGGCTATAACCTTAGCCAAACAAAGCGACCATATCGCATTGCGGCAGGCAATGGCACAAACCGCTGATTTTGGCCAATCCCTGTCGACCACGACCGCCGATCTGGTCATTGCCGCCTACGCCCTGGCCGAGCTTCCCCTCGGCAAAACAAGGGTGGCAACCAAGAATTTGTGGGCAGCCAGCAAGGATATCCTCATGATCATCGAGCCGGGTACACCACAGGGTTACGCGCGCATCATTGAAGCAAGGTCCGCACTGATGGCGGACGGAGCCCACATTGTTGCCCCTTGCACCCACAGGAACGCTTGCCCCCTGAGCCCGCCCGACTGGTGCCATTTCAGCGTGCGATTGCCCCGCAACCGCGAACACATGCACGCCAAGAAGGCCACAGTGCCCTTTGAGGATGAAAAATTCAGCTATCTGATTGCCTCGCGCAGTCATACCCAAACGGCAAGGGCGCGCATCCTGGCGCCGCCTGTTGCAACCAAGGGTGAAACAAGATTTAAGCTGTGTTCTGAGAACGGCCTGTCGCATCGCAAGGTGGCAGCGCGCGACAAGGCCGAACACAAGCGCATCCGCAAGCGCGGCTGGGGCGATCTCTTTTGAAAAGGGAGGAACAACATGGCCAGACAACTCATATCCTCCGGCTCGAAATTCGAAGCAGAAATGGCCTATTCCCGCGCTGTTGTGGAGGGTGATTGGATATTTGTCTCCGGCACCACGGGCTTCGACTACGCCACCATGGAAATCCCGGACGATGTCGCCAGGCAGGCAGAGCAAACCCTGATCAATATCAAGACGGCGATGGAGAAAGCCGGCTTCGGCTTGCAGCATGTCGTCCGGGTCCACTACATCCTGCCCAATGCCGATGATTTCCCCGCCTGCTGGCCCGTCTTGAAAAAATATTTCGGCGATATCCGCCCCGCCGCCACCATGTTTGTGGCAGGCCTTGCCGACCGCCGCATGAAGATCGAAATTGAGGTTACTGGCAAAAAGACCGGCGCTTAGCTTGACATGAGGGGAGGGCTACTTTATCCACCGCCAAGTTGAATTGCGGGAGTAGCTCAGTTGGTTAGAGCGTCGCCCTGTCACGGCGAAGGTCGCGGGTTCGAGCCCCGTCTCTCGCGCCATTCAATGCAATAAAAAGGGTCGCGGAATGGCGGCCCTTTTGCTTTTCAACTTATTGACCGAACACCTGCGTCACTGCGGTCATGATGCCTACTTCAGGATTTTCTCCACAATACTGGCCAATGGCTTCACCTGCGGGGGCCATGGCTTCAAGGTTCATGGTCGTGTCACCAACTTTGCCCCCATAATATCCGTGTATCCAGGCGAAAAGGAAACTGGCATCCTCTTGCGACATTGTGCCCAGCTCCGAACACTTTACGGTTGCAAGATCAATAACTTCGGCATTCGCCGACGTGCAGCCCGCCGCCAATAGCACGAATGCGGCGGCAATTTGTTTTTTCATGGGTTTCCTCCTGATGCTTGATATATGGTTTTCAACGCCGGGCAAACTCCATGATTTCAATAGATTCGCATAGAGCCCGTGCAAACCGCCGTTTGACCGCCTAAAATAGCCGTGAAACAATGCCGCAACGGCGGTTCCGGACCCTGAAATGCTTGCGATTCAGCCCGTGCTGCGCTACCACACAATCAAATCTTGCTCGCTTTCACGCGAACTGGGAACGGGGAATAATGCCTGAACTTTTGAGAGACTATTTGCCGATCGCAATCTTCATGGCAGTGGCCGCCGGCATTGGCTTGGCATTGATGATTGCACCCATTCTGATCGCGGTGAGAAATCCCGATCCAGAAAAACTCTCGGCTTACGAATGCGGCTTCAACGCATTCGACGATGCGCGCATGAAATTCGATGTGCGCTTCTATCTCGTGTCGATTCTTTTCATCATTTTCGATCTCGAAGTCGCTTTCCTGTTTCCCTGGGCCGTGAGCCTCAAGGAAATCGGCGTGCTCGGCTTCTGGTCCATGATGGTGTTCCTCGCCGTGCTCACCATCGGCTTTGTATATGAATGGCGGAAAGGAGCGCTCGAATGGGATTGATCGAGACAGCAACGCCCGAGCAGCGCGAGTATTTCACCGAGGTCAATGCTGAGCTTGCTGACAAGGGCTTCCTCGTCACATCCACCGATGACCTGATCAATTGGGCCCGCACGGGCTCTCTCATGTGGATGACGTTTGGTTTGGCCTGTTGCGCCGTTGAAATGATGCACACTTCCATGCCACGCTATGATGTGGAACGGTTTGGCTTTGCGCCGCGCGCTTCGCCCCGCCAATCGGATGTGATGATCGTGGCCGGAACCCTCACCAATAAAATGGCCCCGGCGCTGCGCAAGGTTTACGACCAGATGCCGGAACCACGTTACGTGATTTCCATGGGTTCCTGCGCCAATGGCGGCGGCTACTACCACTATTCCTATTCAGTGGTGCGCGGCTGCGACCGCATCGTTCCCGTCGATATTTATGTTCCAGGCTGCCCCCCAACCGCTGAGGCGCTGCTCTACGGCATTCTGCAATTGCAGAAGAAAATCCGCCGGGTGGGAACAATCGAGCGCTGATGATGAGTGAAAACCTGTCGGAACTCGGCGAGCATATCGCGGCAAGTCTTGGGGCAGCCATAACGGGCCACGAAGTGGCCTTTGGCGAGCTGACGATCCATGCCGCCGCCACTGAAATCAACACGGTTCTGGAATTCCTGCGCGATGACGAGGAATGCCGCTTCGTTTGCTTCATTGACATTTGTGGCGCCGACTATCCCTCCCGCGAGAAGCGTTTCGATGTGGTCTACCATTTGTTGTCTCCCTACAAGAACCATCGCATCCGTGTGAAAATCCAGGCGGACGAAGACACGCAGGTTCCGAGCGCCATCCCCGTGTTTCCCGCCGCAAACTGGTATGAGCGCGAAACCTTCGATCTCTACGGCGTGCTGTTCTCCGACCACCCCGACCTCCGCCGCATTCTCACCGACTACGGTTTCTCGGGCCACCCGCTTCGCAAAGACTTCCCGCTCACCGGCCACGTCGAAGTGCGCTACGACGACGAAGCCAAACGCGTGGTTTATGAGCCTGTGAAACTCGTGCAGGAGTTCCGTTCGTTCGATTATTTGTCCCCTTGGGAAGGCACGACGTATGTTCTGCCCGGCGATGAGAAGGCGAAGTCATGACCGAGGCTACCGTCAGAAATTTCTCGATCAACTTCGGCCCGCAGCATCCCGCGGCGCATGGTGTTTTGCGTCTTGTGCTTGAGCTTGACGGTGAAGTGGTCACCCGCGTGGACCCCCACATTGGCCTTCTCCACCGTGGCACGGAAAAACTGATCGAGTACAAAACCTATTTGCAGGCCGTGCCCTACTTCGACCGCCTTGATTACGTGGCGCCGATGAATCAGGAGCATGCCTTTGCTCTGGCGGTTGAAAAGCTGCTCGGCATTAGCGTGCCAAAACGGGCGCAGCTCATCCGCGTCCTGTACTCAGAAATTGGCCGCCTGCTTTCGCATCTGCTCAACGTCACCACGCAAGCCATGGACGTGGGCGCATTGACGCCGCCACTCTGGGGCTTTGAAGAGCGCGAAAAGCTCATGGTGTTTTATGAGCGCGCCTCCGGCAGCCGCATGCATGCGGCATACGTGCGCCCCGGTGGCGTGCATCAAGACTTGCCGCAAAAGCTCATCGACGATATCGGCCATTTCTGCGACACGCATCCCAAGGTGCTGGACGACATTGAAACGTTGCTGACCGGCAACCGCATTTTCAAGCAGCGCAACGTCGATATTGGCGTTGTCTCGCTGGAAGAATGCTTCAAATGGGGCTTCTCCGGCGTGATGGTGCGGGGCTCCGGTGCCGCCTGGGATTTGCGCAAAGCCCAGCCCTATGAATGCTATGCCGACATGGATTTCGACATCCCCATCGGCAAGAATGGCGACAACTATGATCGTTACCTCATCCGAGTGCAGGAAATGCGCGAGAGCGTGAAGATTATGAAGCAATGTATCGCCATGCTGAACACGCAAGCCGGGCAGGGCGCCATTTCTTCCAGTGATGGCAAGATTGTTCCGCCCAAGCGCGACGAAATGAAACGTTCTATGGAGGCGCTCATTCACCATTTCAAGCTTTACACTGAAGGCTACAAAGTGCCGGAGGGAGAAGTCTATGCCGCCGTGGAAGCGCCCAAGGGCGAGTTTGGCGTTTATCTTGTGAGCGACGGCACCAATAGGCCCTACCGGTGCAAATTGAGAGCCCCAGGTTTCGCCCACCTGCAAGCCATGGACTTTATGTGCCGTGGCCACATGCTGGCCGATGTGTCTGCAGTCCTTGGCTCCCTCGATATTGTGTTCGGCGAGGTGGATAGATGAGCAATGAACTCTTTCTGCTTCTTGCTTCAGCCAGCATCGCATTGAGCCTGGGGGCAGCGACTTATCACGCCTACGCCAAGCGGACAGGTGCTGCCGCTGGCCCGGCTTTTGCTACAGCGACATCACCGATGAGCCTCATGGGAACGTTGCTTGTGATTATTACATTGGTGTTCACGGGCTTTGGCCGGGGTCTGATGGCGCTGGTGTTTACGATTGTCTTGGGAATGATCATCAACATTGTGATGCATAATATGATAGGCACAAAAGTCCAAACTATAGCCTCCGCAGCGCCGATCCTGACCATTGCCACTATCTGGTATTCGGGGGTTGTCTGATGTCAGTGCGCCGCCTAGATGCAAACCAACCTGCAAGCTTTGCATTCACTGCAGAGAATCTGGCGTGGGCGAAGAAGACGATTGGTCAGTATCCCGCTGGCAAGCAGGCGTCGGCGATCATCGCACTACTGTGGCGCGCCCAGGAGCAGAATGCCGGATGGCTCACCAAGCCCGCGATGGAATATGTGGGGCGGATGCTCGATATGGCTTTCATCCGGGTTTATGAAGTGGCCACTTTCTACACCATGTTCCAGCTTTCGCCCGTTGGCAAAAAGGCCCACGTGCAGGTCTGTGGAACAACACCATGCATGCTCCGTGGCGCTGAAGATTTGAAGAAAGTCTGCCAAAGCAAAATCCATCACGACGCTCATAACCTTTCCGCCGATGGAAATTTCTCATGGGAAGAGGTGGAATGCCTGGGGGCCTGCGTGAACGCGCCTATGGTACAGATTTTCAAGGACACCTACGAGGATTTGACACCTGTAACATTTGAAAAACTGCTGGATGATATTGCGGCTGGAAAGGCTGTGAAATCTGGCCCGCAAAATAGTCGCCATCTCTCGGCCCCTGAAGGTGGGTTGACATCGCTGATAGACAAATCACTCTACGCCAAGGAACGGGCGTACAAGCGCGTTGAAGCACCCCCGCCAGCGCCACCGGCTGCTCCAGCACCTGTTGCATCGGCGCCAGCGCCTGTAACGAAGGTTGTTCCTGTCGAGAGGGCAGTTGCGAAGACGCCAGCCAAAAAGGTATCTGCCAAAAAGCCTGCCGCCAAGAAACCCGCTCCGGCCAAAAAGAAAAAGTGAGAATGAACCATGCTTGCTGACAAGGACCGCATATTCACAAATCTCTACGGCCTCCATGACTGGGGCCTTGATGGCGCGAAGAAGCGCGGCTGCTGGGTTGATACCAAGTCATTTATCGACAAGGGCCGTGACTGGCTGGTGAATGAAATCAAGGCGAGCAATCTGCGGGGCCGTGGCGGCGCAGGATTTCCAACGGGCCTCAAGTGGTCGTTCATGCCAAAGGTCGTGGGCGAGCGCCCGCATTACTTGGTGGTGAACGCTGATGAGTCCGAGCCCGGCACCTGCAAGGATCGCGAAATTCTCAGGCACGATCCGCAATTACTTGTCGAAGGTTGCCTGATCGCTGGCGCGGCCATGGCCTGCAACGTGGGCTATATCTATGTGCGCGGCGAATTCATCCGCGAGCGCGAGCACCTGCAAGCCGCCATCGACCAGGCCTATGAAGCCCGGCTCATCGGCAAGAACAACATCCATGGCTGGGATTTCGATCTCTACATCGCCCATGGCGCTGGCGCTTACATCTGCGGCGAGGAAACCGCACTTCTCGAAAGTCTGGAAGGCAAAAAAGGCCAACCCCGCATGAAGCCGCCATTCCCGGCCAACGTCGGCCTCTATGGCGCGCCAACCACCATCAACAATGTTGAATCGATCGCTGTCTGCGGAACTATTCTCCGGCGTGGTGCGACCTGGTTCAATTCGCTGGGCCGGCCCAACAATGTTGGCACCAAGCTCTTCTGCGTTTCCGGCCATGTGAACAAGCCCTGCAACGTCGAAGAGGAAATGGGTATCACCTTCCGCGAACTGATTGACAAGCACTGCGGCGGCATTCGCGGCGGTTGGGACAACCTGCTGGCTGTAATTCCCGGCGGCTCATCGGTGCCATGTGTGCCCGCCCACCAGATCATCGGCAGCCCGATGGATTTTGACTCACTCAAAAATCTTAAATCCGGATTGGGTACAGCGGCCGTCATTGTCATGGATAAATCCACCGACATGATCCGCGCCATTGCGAGGCTCGCACAATTCTACAAGCATGAATCCTGCGGCCAGTGCACGCCATGCCGCGAAGGCACCGGCTGGATGTGGCGTGTTTTGACCCGCATGGCCGATGGCCGCGCTGAAAAGCGTGAAATCGACATGCTGCTGGAAGTGTCCTACCAGATCGAAGGCCACACCATCTGTGCGCTGGGCGACGCCGCCGCCTGGCCCGTGCAAGGCCTCATCCGCCATTTCCGCCATGTCATAGAAGAACGCATCGACCAATATTCCCACAACGCAGACAAAGATGGCGCAGTGCGCCACGCGGCGGAGTAGGCCAAATGCCAAAGATCAGCATAGACGGCGTGGTACATGAGATCGAAAACGGCACCACGCTGCTTCAGGCCTGTGAACGAGCGGGCGCGGAAGTGCCGCGCTTCTGTTTTCATGAACGCCTGTCAATCGCTGGCAATTGCCGCATGTGCCTTGTTGAAGTGAAGGGGACTCCGAAGCCGCAAGCCTCTTGCGCCATGTCAGTGAATGATCTCCGCCCCGGCCCGAATGGCGAGCCGCCGGAGGTTTTCACCCGCACACCGCAGGTCAAAAAGGCCCGCGAAGGTGTTATGGAATTCCTGCTCATCAACCATCCCCTGGACTGCCCGATCTGCGATCAGGGTGGCGAGTGTGACCTGCAGGATCAGGCCATGGCTTATGGCAAATCCGCCAATCGCTTCGTTGAAAACAAGCGCGCGGTGGAAGACAAATACATCGGACCGCTGGTCAAGACCGAGATGACCCGCTGCATTCAGTGCACCCGCTGTGTGCGTTTTTCCACAGAAGTTGGCGGCGTCGAAGAGCTTGGCCTTGCGGGCCGTGGCGAGGATGTGGAAATCACCACGTACCTCCAGCAGGCGATGACCAGCGAATTGCAGGGCAACGTGATTGACCTGTGCCCGGTGGGTGCTCTCACATCCGCCCCTTATGAATTCAAGGCCAGGCCCTGGGAGCTTCGCAAGACGGACACCATTGATGCCATGGATGCCCTGGGTTCCAACATACGCGTCGACGCCCGTGGCTCCGAAGTCATGCGCATCCTGCCGCGCACCCACGAAGACGTGAACGAGGAATGGATTTCAGACAAAACCCGTTTCGTGTGGGACGGCCTGAAAACCCAGCGCCTTGACCAGCCCTATATCCGTGAATTTGGAAAGTTGCGCCCCGCATCCTGGAATGAAGCCTTCACGCGGATTGCCCAACGCGTGAAAGCCTCGAAACCGGATCGCATGGCAATTATCCTGGGCGATCTCATAGGCGCGGAGGAAGCTTTCGCCTGGAAGCAATTGGCGCTCTCGCTTGGCATTCAGAACATTGATTGCCGCCAGGACGGAACGCCACTGGGCGAGCATGGCGGCCGCGCTGGCTACATTTTCAATTCCACCATTGCCGGCATCGAAGAAGCCGACGCCATCATGCTGATTGGCGCCAACCCGCGCCTCGAGGCGCCTGTCCTCAACGCCCGCATCAGGAAGCGCTCATTGAAAGGCGGCTGCGCCATCGGCGTGATTGGGGAAAAGGCTGACCTGACCTACGGCTATCACTATATGGGAGCAGGTTTTGAATCCTTGAAGAAGCTGGCGGAGCACCCGCAGGCAAAAGCCCAGAAGCCAATGTTCATCATTGGCCAAGGCGCGCTTGCAAGGCCCGATGGCGCCGCCATTCTGGCCCTCGCGGCCAAGGCTGCCGCGGCGATTGGCGTGGTGCGTGGCGAGTGGAATGGCTTTAACATTCTCCACACCGCCGCAGGTCGTGTTGGCGCGCTGGATGTTTGCGCGTTGCCCGGCACGGATGGAAAGAACACCGCTGGAATTCTCGCAACCGCGCGCAGCAAGTCGCTCGATGTGCTCTTCCTTGGCGGGGCCGATGAAATCAACACTGAGGGTTGGGGCGACACCTTCGTCGTTTACATGGGAACCCATGGCGACGCTGGCGCGCACCGCGCCGATGTCATATTGCCGTCCGCCGCCTACACTGAAAAATCCGTGACTTATGTGAACACCGAAGGCCGCGCCCAGGTGACAACCCGCGCCACATTCCCGCCAGGCGATGCGAAAGAAGACTGGGCCATCCTCCGGGCACTTTCAGAAGCGCTGGGTGTCACGCAAAAGTGGAACAATATGAATGAACTCCGCCGCGCCATGTATGGGATTGCGCCCCATCTTGCGGCTCTCGACCAGATTTTCCGTGCGGATGCCGCAGCGCTATCCGAGTTGGGGAATGGCGAGGGCAAAGTCACAAATGAATCCTTCGCTTCACCCGTCAAGGATTTCTACATGACGAACCCCATCGCGCGCGCTTCCAAAATCATGGCGGAATGTTCAGCGTTGAAGAATGGCCGCAAGCTGCAGGCGGCGGAGTAGTGGCATGAATGAAATGATGCTCCTCGTTGGCCTTATAGTTCTGCAAAGCGTGGCGCTGCTCACGGCCCTTTTGATCGTTGTGGCGTTCCTGATCTACGCTGACCGGAAAGTCTGGGCAGCCGTCCAAATGCGGCGCGGTCCAAACGTGGTTGGTCCCTGGGGCTTGCTGCAATCCTTCGCCGACTTGTTGAAGTTCGTGTTCAAGGAAGTCATCATTCCCGATGGCGCCAACAAGGGCGTATTCGTTCTCGCACCGATTGTGACTGCCGCCTTGGCGCTCGCGGCCTGGGCCGTGGTGCCGGTGGCGGAAGGCTGGCAGGTGGCCAATATCAATGTGGGCATTCTCTATCTTTTCGCGCTCTCATCGCTTGGTGTTTACGGCATCATCATGGGCGGCTGGGCGTCAAATTCGAAATATCCATTCCTCTCGGCGCTTCGCTCCGCCGCGCAAATGGTATCCTACGAAGTGTCAATCGGTTTCGTCATTATTACTGTTCTGCTCTGCGCCGGTTCGCTGAATCTCACAGAAATCGTGCTCACCCAGAAAACCGGCCTCGGCACCATGCTGGGCCTGCCGAATTCGATCCTCGATTGGTATTTCATCCCTCTATTCCCGATGTTCATTGTGTTCTTCATTTCAGCGCTCGCTGAAACCAACCGCCCGCCCTTCGATCTCGTCGAGGCAGAGTCAGAGCTGGTCGCAGGCTTCATGGTGGAATATTCCTCCACGCCATACCTCCTCTTCATGCTCGGGGAATATGTCGCTATCACCCTGATGTGCGCCATGACGACTATTCTCTTCCTCGGTGGCTGGCTGCCCATCATTGATGTTGCCCCCCTGAACTGGATCCCTGGCGTTTTCTGGTTCATGGGTAAATTGTTCTTTGTGTTCTTCATGTTCGCCATGGTGAAGGCCATCGTGCCACGTTACCGCTATGACCAGCTCATGCGCCTGGGTTGGAAAGTGTTTCTGCCGTTGTCATTGGGTTGGGTAGTCATTACTTCGGCAGCGCTTGTAACTTTCGGGTGGCTGCCATGAGCCTGCTCGCCGCGTTGATTTTCCTCATCATTGGTTTTGTGGAATATATCGCCGTTCAGCGCGTGATCTATCCAGCGCTCAGTTGGCGCCATGAAGAAGCCAAAGTTACTGGCCAGCAGGGCATTGCGCCCAAGCGCATCATGAACATCATCAAACTGCAAAGCTTGATACTGATGCCAATCATCGGATTCTTCTACGGCGAGCGTATCTGGAACATGTTTGGGTGAATGACAGATGAAACTTGAACAAGCAGCCCGCGCCCTTTTCCTGAAAGAGTTCATCTCAGCCACATGGCTGGCGCTGAAGTATTTTGTCGCTCCCAAGGCAACGCTGAATTATCCCCATGAGAAAGGCCCGCTCAGCCCGCGCTTCCGGGGCGAGCATGCGCTCCGCCGCTATCCCAATGGCGAGGAACGCTGCATCGCCTGCAAGCTATGCGAAGCGATCTGCCCGGCGCAGGCCATCACCATTGAAGCGGGCCCCCGTCGCAATGACGGAACACGGCGCACCACGCGTTATGACATCGACATGGTCAAATGCATCTATTGCGGCTTCTGCCAGGAGGCCTGCCCGGTTGACGCCATCGTGGAAGGACCAAATTTCGAATACGCCACGGAAACCCGCGAGGAGCTGCTCTTCAACAAGGAAAAGCTTCTCGCCAATGGCGACCGCTGGGAACGTGAAATCGCGCAGAACATCGCGCTGGATTCACCCTACAGGTGATGGAGAGATAACATGATAGCGGCTCTCTTCTTCTACCTCTTCGCCAGCGTGGCCATCGCCAGCGCCGTGATGGTAATCTCATCGCGCAACCCGGTGCATTCCGTGCTGTTTCTCATTCTGTGTTTCTTCAACGCAGCGGGGCTTTTCATCTTGCTGGGCGCCGAATTTCTCGCCATGATCCTTGTGGTGGTTTACGTCGGCGCCGTTGCCGTATTATTCCTGTTCGTCGTGATGATGCTGGACGTGGATTTTGTGGAACTCCGCCAAGGCATGCTGAACTATCTCCCCTTCGGCGGCACCATCGGACTCATTGTGCTGCTTGAACTGGCTCTGGTTCTAACGTCCTGGGCCATAGCGCCGGAAAGCATAACGAACGCGGCGTCGCCATCCACTAGCGGCGTGTCCAACACCGAGGCGCTAGGTCAAATACTCTACACCAAATATGTCTATTATTTCCAGGCGGCAGGTCTCGTGCTCTTGGTCGCCATGATTGGCGCAATCGTCTTGACGCTCCGCCACAAGCAGGGCGTCAAGCGCCAGGATGTTTCCACCCAAGTCGCGCGCAACCCTGCAACGGCGATCGAAATCCGCAAAGTTGAACCGGGGCAGGGGGTATAGAAATGACAATCGGCCTTTCGCATTATCTCACTGTCGCCGCCATCCTCTTCACCATTGGCATTTTCGGCATATTTCTCAACCGCAAAAATGTCATCGTCATCATGATGTCAATTGAGTTGATGCTGCTGGCGGTGAATATCAATCTTGTGGCCTTCTCGGCAGCGCTGCACGACCTGGTGGGCCAGGTATTCGCGCTTCTCATTTTGACTGTCGCCGCCGGCGAGGCCGCCATCGGCCTGGCCATCCTCGTAACCTACTTCCGCAACCGCGGTTCCATAGCGGTGGAAGATATCAATCTCATGAAGGGCTGACGCGAAACCATGTATCAGGCCATCGTCTTCCTTCCCCTCATCGGCGCGCTCATCGCCGGGCTTGCGGGCACCAAAACATTCCAGAACATGGGCAGCGATGCCGATGTCTATGGTGATCACGCAGCCCATGCGCAAACTGGCCACGCCCAGCATGATCATCACGGACATTATGATGGCCCGGCCTGGCCGATGTATCTGACCACGGCATTGCTTTGCATTTCTGCCGTGCTGTCATGGATTGTCTTCTATGGCTTCCTCAATGAGGGCCATGACGTGAAAGTTGAAATTCTGCGCTGGGTGAACTCCGGCACGCTCTCGGCCAACTGGACACTTCGCATTGATGCGCTCACTGCCGTCATGCTTGTCGTGGTGAACACCATATCGGCCCTCGTGCATGTTTATTCCCTCGGCTACATGAGCCATGACGAACATCAGCCACGCTTTTTCGCGTTCCTTTCGCTGTTCACCTTCGCAATGTTGATGTTGGTGACGTCCGACAACCTGTTGCAGTTGTTCTTCGGCTGGGAAGGCGTGGGGCTCATGTCCTATCTGCTCATCGGCTTTTGGTACACGCGCGAATCCGCCAATGCGGCCGCCATCAAGGCTTTTGTGGTCAATCGGGTTGGTGACTTCGGCTTTGCACTCGGTATTTTCGGCTGTTTCTACATGTTCCAATCCATTGAGTTGGACACGATATTTGCAGCGGCCCCGGCAGCCGTTGGCAAAACGATGCATTTCCTGAGTTGGGAATTCGACGCACTGACGGTTCTCTGCCTGCTTCTGTTCATGGGCGCCATGGGCAAATCCGCCCAGTTCCTGCTCCACACCTGGTTGCCGGACGCGATGGAGGGGCCAACCCCGGTATCAGCCCTCATCCATGCCGCAACCATGGTAACCGCTGGCGTGTTCCTGGTGGCCCGCCTGTCGCCGCTCTATGAACTCGCCCCTCACGCCAAGGAATTTGTGGTCATCATCGGTGCCATCACGGCGTTCTTTGCCGCAACTGTTGGCCTCGTTCAAAACGACATCAAGCGCGTCATCGCCTATTCCACCTGTTCGCAACTGGGCTACATGTTTGTGGCGCTTGGCCTGGGAGCCTATGGCGTGGCCATCTTTCATCTCTTCACCCACGCCTTCTTCAAGGCGCTGCTGTTCTTGGGAAGCGGCTCCGTCATCCACGCCATGTCCGGTGAGCAAGACATGCGAAAAATGGGTGGCCTCGCACCACACATCAAGAAGACCTGGATTTTGATGGTGATCGGCAATTTGGCCCTCACGGGCTTTCCTTTCACTGCCGGCTACTATTCCAAGGATGCCATCATCGAAAGTTCCTTCGCGAGCCATAGCACCTTCGCGTTTGCGCTGCTGGTTGTCGCGGCGCTTTGCACCTCCTTCTATTCTTGGCGTCTGGCCTTCATGACCTTCAATGGCAAGTCACGCGCTGACATCGAAGTCCAATCACACATTCATGAAAGTCCCAACGTCATGCTCGTGCCGCTTTACATCCTGGCGGCGGGTGCGTTGCTCGCAGGTTTCATTTTCGCGCCATACTTCATCGGTCATGAAGAGGCGTTGTTCTGGGGTTCCGCCATCCACCGGGGGCCTGAAAATGAAATCATCCACGAAATGCACAATGTTCCCGAATGGGTGGTCTGGTCGCCGTTCATCGTCATGGTGATCGGTTTCCTGTTGGCCTTCCTGTTTTACATCCGCAACACGTCGTTGCCCAAGAAGCTCGCCCAAATGAATTGGCCGCTTTACCAGTTCTTGCTCAACAAATGGTATTTTGACGAGGCCTATGATTTCCTCTTCGTTCGTCCCTCCATGTGGCTCGGCCACTTCCTGTGGAAGAAGGGTGATGGCTTTGTGATTGATGGCATGGGCCCCGACGGCGTTTCCGCCCGCGTGGTTGACGTCACGAGGGGTGTCGTCAGGCTGCAAACGGGCTTCGTCTATCACTATGCGTTTGCCATGCTGATTGGAGTTGCAGCGCTTGTGTCCTGGTTTACCTTCGGAGGGGCGCACTGATGTCCAGTTGGCCCATTCTTTCCGTAGTAACTTTTATGCCTTTGATTGGGGTTGCGTTCATTCTGATTGCCCGGGGCGAAGATGCTGTGGCACGGCGCACGATTCGCTGGACGGCGTTGTGGACCACAATCGTCACATTCCTGATCTCGCTTCTGATTTGGGTGAACTTTGACACGGCTTCCTCCGGCTTCCAGCTTGTGGAACGCCGCGAATGGCTGGGCGGCATCGCATCCTATCAAATGGGCGTTGACGGCATTTCCATGTTGTTCGTAATTCTGACCACGCTCCTCATGCCGATCTGCATTTTAGCAAGCTGGCATGTGGAAAAGCGCCTGCGCGAATACATGATTGCCTTCCTCGTGCTCGAAACACTCATGATCGGGGTGTTCTGCGCCCTCGACATGGTGCTGTTCTACGTCTTCTTCGAAGCAGGCCTCATTCCGATGTTCCTGATTATCGGCGTGTGGGGCGGGCCGCGCCGCGTCTATGCCAGCTTCAAGTTCTTTCTCTACACATTGCTTGGCTCGGTCCTGATGCTTATCGCCATTATCGCCATGTATTGGCAATCGGGCACCACAGACATCGTGCAACTCCTGTCGCGCAGCCCCGGCTTCCCGGTTGAAATGCAAACATGGTTGTGGCTTGCCTTCTTCGCCTCCTTCGCCGTCAAAATGCCCATGTGGCCAGTTCACACCTGGTTGCCCGACGCCCACGTTGAAGCGCCAACGGCTGGTTCGGTCATTCTGGCTGCGATCTTGTTGAAGATGGGTGGCTATGGCTTTCTGCGTTTTTCACTCCCCATGTTCCCCGATGCGAGCCTGTACTTCCAGAACTTCGTTTACGCCCTCTCGTTAGTGGCCATCATCTATACCTCGCTCGTTGCCCTCATGCAGGAAGACATGAAGAAACTGATCGCCTATTCATCCGTCGCCCACATGGGCTTTGTGACCATGGGCATATTCGCCATGACGCGGCAAAGCATTGATGGCGCGCTGTTTCAGATGATTTCCCATGGCCTCGTCTCCGGCGCATTGTTCCTTTGCGTGGGCGTCGTCTATGACCGCATGCACACGCGTGAAATCGCGGCCTATGGTGGCCTGGTCAGCCGTATGCCGCTCTACGCATTCACCTTCATGCTGTTCACCATGGCCAATGTGGGCTTGCCTGGAACCTCCGGCTTCGTCGGAGAATTTCTGGTTCTTCTCGGCACATTCCAGACGAACACCTGGGCCGCCTTCCTCGCCACAACGGGCGTCATCCTTTCGGCTTGCTACGCGCTGTGGCTTTACCGTCGCGTGGTATTTGGCAAACTGGAAAAATCATCACTCGCCCACATCGTTGACATGACACCGCGCGAGGCGATGACACTCGCCCCCCTCGTTGTGCTCACCATTTTCTTCGGCGTTTATCCATCGCCAGTTTTGGACGTGTTTGGCGCCTCCGTGGAAAATCTCATGAAGACGGTGCAAACCGTTTCCCTGCAATAAGGCCGGCTCCCCATGTATTTCCTGCAAAACTATGACGCCGCCGCCGCCCTCCCGGAAGCTGTTCTCGCTGTCCTGGCGATGGCGCTTCTCATGTATGGCGTGTTCAAAAAAGGCGACGCCAATGATCATGTCACCATCGGTGCTATTGTTTCGCTGGCACTCGTTGCGGTCCTGGTTATTTTTGCCGGCGAGGACAAGTCAAGTGCGTTTGGCGGGACATTCATCGTTGATGCTTTTGCCCGCGTCATGAAGGCCATGGCCTTGTTTGGTTCCGCAATCGCGATCGTGCTGTCCGCCCATTTCATGAAGCGCGTGAAAATGGCGCGCTTTGAGTATCCGATCCTCGTGATGCTGGCCACCGTCGGCATGATGATGATGATTTCTGCCAATGATCTCATCTCGCTTTACATGGGCCTCGAGTTGCAATCGCTTTCGCTTTATGTCGTCGCCGCGCTCAATCGTGACAGCGCCAAGTCCTCCGAAGCGGGCCTCAAATACTTCGTCCTCGGCGCTTTGTCGTCCGGCATGCTGCTCTATGGCGCGTCGCTGGTTTATGGCTTCACTGGAACCACAACATTCCCCCAGATCGCAGCGGCCCTCACTGCAGGTGGTTCCACCCTGGGTCTCACATTCGGCCTCGTGTTCATTATCGCTGGCCTCGCCTTCAAGGTCTCCGCCGTGCCATTTCACATGTGGACGCCGGATGTCTATGAAGGTGCGCCAACGCCCGTCACCGCCTTCTTTGCCGCCGCCCCCAAGGTCGCGGCCATGGCGCTGTTCATGCGCGTCATGGTTTCGCCATTTGCCGCCGTCGTAGTCGAATGGCAGCAGATCCTCGTGTTCGTTTCGATCGCGTCCATGGTGCTTGGCGCGTTCGCGGCCATCGGCCAAAATAGCATCAAACGGCTGTTGGCTTACTCCTCAATCGGTCACATGGGGTTTGCATTGGTGGGACTGGCCGCGGGCAGCCAGCAGGGCATCGAAGGCGTCATTGTTTACATGATGATCTATCTCATCTCCACCATTGGTGTTTTTGCCTGTGTCTTGGCCATGCGCCGCAAGGGCGAATATATTGAACAGATTTCCGATCTCGCAGGCCTTGCCCGCAATCACCGGGGATTGGCGTTCGTCCTCTCCATGCTGATGTTCTCGCTCGCCGGCATTCCACCGCTGGCCGGCTTCTTCGGAAAATACTTCGTGTTCCTCGCCGCCGTGCAGGCAAACCTCTTTGCGTTGGCCATCATTGGCGTGGTGGCAAGCGTGGTGGGCGCCTATTACTATCTGCGCATCGTAAAGATCATCTACTTCGATGAACCGGCCGAGAAGTTCGATGCCATGGACGGCGAAGTGAAATGGGTGGCCTATGCTGGCGGAGCCTTCGCGCTGCTGTTTGCGGGCTTTGCAAATTATCTCACAACGCTTGCGGAAGCTGCCGCGCAATCGCTCTATTGAAACTCCCCCCCGGCCATCGCGTCGTTCATTATGAGCGCATAGATTCAACCAACGCGGAAGCCCGGCGCTTGGCCGCTGCGGGCGAGCGCGGGCCGTTGTGGATTTGGGCGGATGAGCAGACCGGTGGCCGTGGCAGATTGGGCCGCACTTGGGTATCCGAGCCGGGAAATCTTTACGTCACGCACCTTTTCCAATCCCCGATCGAGGCCCATCACGCGGCGCAAATCAGTTTTGTGGCAGCAATCGCAGTTCACGAATTGGCCTCAAATCTGCTTCCGAAGGCGCGCTGTTTTTTGAAGTGGCCCAATGATGCGCTTCTGGACGGCGCAAAGTTCTGCGGCCTTCTCGCAGAAGTCGTGGCGACTAATCCAACCTGCGTCGCTCTCGGCTGCGGCATAAACGTGGTTCACGCGCCGAGAGAAACACCCTATCCTGTCACCGCGCTCGGGCCGCAATTCACCACTGAATTTGTGCTGGAAAAACTTGCCATCAAGCTGAGCCGATGGCTGATCACCTGGGACGAGGGCAGGGGCTTTCGCGCGATTCGCGCCGCCTGGCTGCAACGCGCCGCTGGCGTTGGCCGGGAAGTCCTGGTTGATGGCGTTGCGGGCCGCTTCGATGGCATAGCTCCTGATGGCGCATTGCTGATGACGCCCGCAGGCGGCAAACAAAAATCAATTCGCGCAGGCGAAGTGCGCTTCGCTGAAATCGAGAAAATCCGATCAGGAAAAATATGAACGCGAAAAAGAAAACTGCTCACGACAAAAATCTGGTGATGCTGCCATTGGGCGGCACTGGCGAGATCGGCATGAACTGCTATTGCTATGGCGCGGGGTCGGAGGATGACCGCGAATGGCTGATGGTCGATCTCGGGGTGAAGTTTGGCGAGGACGCGGAACCCGGCATAGATGTCGTTTTGCCCGACGTTTCCTTCATCGCAAAAAACCGCAAGAAGCTGTCGGGACTTGTGCTGACCCATGCCCACGAAGACCACATTGGCGGTGTGCCATGGCTTTGGCCCCAGCTGAAATGCCCGGTCTACTGCACACCCTTCGCGGCCGCTCTGCTCAATAACAAACTGAAGGAGCACGGACTCGATGAAGATGTGAAAGTTCACATCATTCCCCTGGGCGGCAAATTCAAGGTGGGTTCTTATGAACTCGAATTCGTGAATGTGACCCATTCCATTCCAGAATCCTGCGCCTTGCTGATCAAGTCCAAGCACGGAACTGTCATGCATTCCGGCGATTGGAAAATAGATCGCACGCCTATATTCGGCGCAGGGCTGGACGAAGTGCGTCTGCGCGAAATTGGCGCTGAGGGCGTTGACGCGTTGATCTGTGACTCAACCAATGTGCTGCGGGAAGGTTTCTCGCCATCAGAAAGGGATGTCGCAGCGACAATTACGGATATCGTGAAAAACGCTAAAGGCCGCGTCGCCGTTACAACTTTCGCCTCCCATGTGGAACGCGTGGCCTCGGCCGTGCGGGCGGCGCGCGCCTGCGGCCGAGAAGTTGTTCTCGCCGGCCGCGCCATGCGCAACACCGTCGAAGCCGCCCGCGCCTGCGGATACCTGCGGGACGCCGGGGAATTTTTGGACGAGGAGTCCTTTGGCTATCTCCCGATTGACAAGATCCTGCTGCTGTGCACGGGAAGCCAAGGCGAACCCCGCGCCGCTATCTCCCGTATCGCAGAGGATCAGCATCCCAATATCGCTCTCGAAAAAGGCGATGTTGTGATCTTCTCGTCACGCACCATACCCGGCAACGAGAAAGAAGTTTCCCTCGTTCACAATAATCTGGCCAAATTGGACATTGACGTGATCACAGCCGATGACGCACTGGTTCACGCTTCAGGTCACCCGCGCCAGGACGAGCTTCGCCTCATGTATGATTGGCTCAAGCCCAACGCACTGGTACCCATGCATGGCGAGGCCCGCCACCTCCGCGCCCATGCCATATTTGCGAGGAAATGCGGCATCCCCCAGGCATTGGTGCCCGTCGATGGAAACTTGATGCGCCTTTGCCCCGGCAATTTGGAGAGCATCGATGAAGTTTCCTGCGGCAGACTGCATGTTGATGGGAAGTTAGTCGTTCCCGCCGAGGATGGTCCAGCCAAGCAACGCCGCAAGGCGTCAATGGTCGGCATCGTGTTCCTGTCATTGGCATTGGATGAAAAGCACAATTTGGCCGATGATGTTCAGATAACCTGTGACGGTTTGCCAGCAGGCCTCGAAGCCGAACTCCTCGATGCCGCCGAAGGTGCTTTTGAAACCATGCCCAGACCTCGTCGCAGGGATGACGGCACTGTGGCCGAAACCATCCGCATCGCAGTGCGCCGTGCCGCTGATCAAATCTGGGGAAAGAAGCCTATTTGCAAGGTGTTAGTGCAGCGCGTTTGATAGCGCTGCTATACTGCGGCGAATCATGAGCAAGCGCCCCAAGCCGCCACCGCCGGAAGAACCGAGCAAGGTTGAACCCATACAGTTGCGTGAAGCGCTGGAGGAGCGCTATCTCGCCTATGCACTCTCAACCATCATGCACCGGGCGCTCCCAGATGTGCGCGACGGCCTGAAGCCCGTCCATCGCCGCCTGTTGCATGTCATGCAGTTGCTGCGGCTGGATCCCGGCACAGCCTTCAAGAAGTCGGCCAAAATTGTGGGCGACGTCATGGGTGGCTACCACCCGCACGGCGACCAATCGATCTATGATGCGCTTGTGCGCCTGGCGCAGGATTTCTCCTCGCGCTATCCGCTGGTCGATGGCCAGGGCAATTTCGGCAACGTGGATGGCGATAGCGCTGCCGCCTATCGCTACACCGAAGCCCGCATGACGGAAGTTGCCAAACTGCTGCTTCAGAATCTCGATGAAGACGCCGTCTATTTTCGCCCGAATTACGATGGCACGGTGCAAGAGCCCGTCGTATTGCCTGGCGCCTTCCCAAATCTGTTGGCCAACGGTTCCACCGGCATTGCGGTCGGCATGGCCACTTCCATTCCGCCCCATAACGCCGCCGAGCTTTGCGAAGCTGCCCTTCATCTCATAAAATTCCCCAACGCGGGCGCCGAAAAGCTCACTCAATTTGTCATTGGCCCTGATTTCCCAACTGGTGGCATCGTCATTGATGATCGCGCCTCAATTGTCGAAGCCTACAAGACGGGCAGGGGAGGCTTTCGTGTCCGCGCCCGCTGGACCACCGAGGACCTAGGCCGTGGCGGCTGGCAAATCGTCATCACCGAAATTCCCTATCTCGTGCAAAAAAGCCGCCTCATTGAAAAATGCGCTGAACTGCTCAATGCGAAGAAGCTGCCGTTGTTAGGCGACATAAGGGATGAATCGGCTGAAGATATTCGAATTGTGCTTGAACCAAAGACTCGCACTGTCGACCCAACGCTGATGATGGAACAGATGTTCCGTAACACCGAGCTTGAAGCGCGCATCCCTCTCAACCTCAATGTGCTTTCGGGGGGCAAGGTCCCCAAGGTCATGTCGCTCGCCGAAGTGCTGCGTGAATGGCTCGATCATCGCAAAACCGTTTTCGTCCGCCGTACCAATTTCCGCCTCGCCGAAATCGCCAGGCGCCTGGAGATTCTCGGTGGCTATCTCATCGCCTATCTCAACCTCGATGAGGTCATCCGCATCATCCGCGAAGAGGACGAGCCGAAGCCCGCCTTGATCAAGCGATTCAAGCTCACGGATACACAGGCTGAAGCCATTCTCAACATGCGGCTGCGGGCGCTCCGCAAGCTTGAGGAGATGGAAATCCGGACCGAGAACGCCGGTCTCATCAAGGAGCAAAAAGGGCTGAACGCGCTGCTCAAATCTGATGATGAGCAGTGGCAGGCGATTTCGGAGGAGATCAAGTCAGTCAAAGAGAAATTCAGCAAGAAAACGCCGCTCGGGAAACGCCGCACGGATTTTGCCGAAGCACCCGAAATTGATCTCGATCTCGAACAATCCATGATCGAGAAGGAACCCGTCACAATTGTCTGCAGCGAAAAGAGCTGGATCAGGGCCATGAAAGGCCACATCGAAGACACGTCCACACTGGCTTATAAGGATGGCGATCAGGGCAAGTTCGTGCTCAATGCGCGTTCCACGGACAAGATCATGCTATTTTCCTCTTCTGGCAAATTCTTTACCCTGGAGGCCGGGAAGCTGCCCGGTGGCCGCGGTCATGGTGAACCGGTGCGGCTGCTCGCAGAGCTCGATTCAACCGACACCATCGTTTCCGTGTTCGTTCATGTTCCCGGCACAAAACGCCTGCTGGCCTCAACCGAAGGCGATGGCTTCATTGTTCTGGAGGATGATTGCGTTGCCAACACCCGCAAGGGCAAACAGGTGCTCAATATCAAGGCGCCAGTTGAAGCGCAAGTATGTGCAGCCATAAGCGAGACTGATGATCACGTGGCGACCGTTGGCGACAACCGCAAACTTAATATTTTCAAACTTTCCGAATTGCCGGGAATGTCACGCGGCAAAGGTGTGCGCATGCAGAAATACAAGGACGGTGGCTTGTCGGACGCACGCGCCTTCAACTTGAAAGAGGGTCTTTCATGGCTTGATGCATCGGGCCGCACATGGAACGTGACAAACCTTAAGGATTGGATCGGCGAGCGCGCCCAGTCGGGCCGGCTTCCGCCCAAGGGGTTTCCAAGAAGCAACCGGTTCAGCTAACTGAGACTCAGTAGTTCCGCACTTCCTCATCGCCCACGCCAGCTCGCGACCCATTCATTCTCGCAGGAACTTGCTGAGGGCCTGTCGTAACCACACCCGCCTCGCAATCCTCCGCCGTAAGCATTTCGCTGATCATTTGCTCAATTGAGCTTCTCTCCGAAATCACCAGCCACTCGTCAAGATCGATGCCTTCCGTGGCCCATTGCCACCGCAGAAAACCCTTTTCATTGTAGGTGTAGCCCATGCGGCTGGACTGGCCACGTTCCGCCATCCGGCTGCTCGCAAGGGCCCAAACTGAATCCGGATTCCACTTGATGTGGGTCAGCACGATTCCGAGTCTCGAGAACTTTTCCATGACTTTGCGGTTCCGGACCTGTGGGTCAATCCAGAATTCTCCGTGAAAAATGAGTTTGCCGCGAATTCTCTCCGCAATGCTGTTCTTGGGCGAGGCAGCTTGGGCGGGAATCATGAGTTCCTGCCGGCGCATAGCGAGGCCAATTGTGAGATTAGGCCCCCAGTCCGCAAGGCTTGTATCCACACAGTCATAACGAAATGCCTGTAGTCCCGAAATTATTCCGCTTGGTGAGCTTAGATGCATCCAAAAAAACTTGTCGGGAGGAAGGTTGCAAACCGTCGCGTCAAAAAACGGCGAGACCTGCTTGCCGCGAACCTGTATTCTTGTCTCGTTCAGCTTCCCAAGACTGTCGCTGACTGTAACAAAATAGCCCAGACCTTCTATTTCTGCCCGCAACTGCGAACAGACTGTTGCGGCTCCAAGCGGGTCACTTACGCAGATTTGCGACATAAAATTCCCATAAAATTTTAGACGCCTATCGTTAACGTCCTGAGCTGCGCAGTCAAGAAGTAACCGGATTTCCATGAAATTATGGTAAACGCCGCCGCAGCCAGGCTTTATTTGCCATCTGCGGACTATCGCCGAAACACTGCCCAGCCATCGGGTGTAAGGCGTTCCTGCGGCAAAAACCGCGCTTTATATTCCATCTTGGGAGATCCGTTGACCCAATAGCCGAGGTACAGATACTTCATCCCCATTTTCTGGGCGCGTACGATATTGTCAAGAATGATGAAAGTTCCGAGGCTGCGCTTGTCAAACGCCGGATCATAAAAGCTGTAAATGAGCGACAGCCCGTCATCCAGCATGTCAACCAGTACAGTTCCAGCCAGCTCACCTTGCTCACCTTCAAGCGGCCGAAAGCGGTACTCGACCAGGTGGCTGTCCACGAAGGTTTCATCAATCATGGAAGCAAAATCCAGCACGCTCATTTCAGCCATGCCGCCGTCGCCGTGGCGCGCGTCAATGTAATCCCTGAAAATGCCGTAGTGTTCGCCATTGGCCTTGGCGCGAACGGCCCTGGCGGTCAGATCAGCATTGCGGGCAAGAATTCGCCGGAATGATTTTGTAAGCTCAAATTCGTTCACCGGCACGCGCACTGATACACAGGCATGACACCCGTCACAGGCGGGACGATAGGCAATGTTTTGGCTCCGCCTGAATCCGCCGCGCGAAAGCTGGGTGTTCAGCGACCGGGCGTCTTGCCCCACAAGATGCGTGAATACCTTTCGCTCAAGCCGACCGGCAAGGTAGGGACAGGGCGCCGCAGCAGTAATAAAGAATTGGGGAAAGTTTCGCCGTTCTATGCTCAACGCGTCTGTCCATTCATTTTTTCCGATGGCAAGATTAGAACCTGTTGCCTGCGTCTTGCAAGAGACTTCCTTTGCTGTCAATTTAGGGAAAAACGGGAACAGGTTCATGTCAATCAAAGCAAGCTGGATCGGCCTCGGTGTCATGGGTTTTCCGATGGCAGGGCACCTCGCAAAGGATGGTGGCGTCGAGCTGACAGTGTATAATCGCAGTCCAGAAAAGGCGGCAAGCTGGGTCCAGCGGCACAGGGGCGAATCAGCTGCCACACCGGCGGAAGCGGGGGCTGGGGCGGACTTCGTTTTCGCCTGCGTCGGCAATGACAATGACTTGCGCGAGGTGGCCACAGGCCCGAACGGCGCAATCAATGCCATGCGCCCCGGCAGTGTTTTCATTGACCACACGACCGCCTCTGCCCATGTGGCTCAGGAGCTCGCCGCTGTAGCCAAAAAGCGCGGAATAGGATTTGTCGATGCGCCGGTGTCCGGTGGTCAGGCGGGTGCCCAAAACGGCGTGCTCACCGTCATGTGCGGCGGCGAACAGGCTGACTATGACACAGCCGAACCTCTGATCGCCCGCTATTCAAAGATGCGCAAGTTGCTTGGGCCTGCAGGTGCTGGCCAAACTGCCAAGATGTGCAATCAAATCGCTATTGCCGGTCTGGTGCAGGGACTCGCCGAATGCATCCACTTCGGCATGAAGTCCGGCCTCAACATGGAGGACGTGATTGACGTTATTTCCAAAGGTGCTGCCGGATCTTGGCAAATGGAAAACCGCCACAAATCAATGATCGCCGGAAAATTCGATTTCGGCTTCGCCGCTGACTGGATGCGGAAGGATTTGGGAATTTGCCTCGAGGCCGCGCGCGAGAATGGCGCTCATTTGCCGGTCACGGCGCTTGTCGACCAGTTCTATTCCGAGGTCCAGAAAATGGGTGGCAGCCGTTGGGATACGTCGAGCCTGATCGCCAGATTAAATCGTTAGGCTCTCAACTTTCTCGCCATATCCAGCGCAAAGTAGGTCAATATGCCATCGGCGCCCGCCCGTTTAAATGCCAACAGGCTCTCGGGGATCACTTTCGCCGGGTCGAGCCATCCTCGCTCGAACGCTGCCATGAGCATCGCATATTCACCAGATACTTGGTAGGCAAACGTGGGAACGCCGAATGTCTGTTTCACCCGCGCCACGATATCAAGGTACGGCATGCCGGGCTTTACCATTACCATGTCAGCTCCTTCGCTCAAATCGAGCGCCACCTCGCGCAACGCTTCATCCGTGTTGGCCGGGTCCATCTGATAGGTCAGCTTGTCGCCCTTCAGCGTTCCTGACGATCCCACGGCGTCACGGAAGGGGCCATAGAACCCTGAGGCGTATTTGGCGCTGTAGGCCATGATCTGCACATCGGCGTGGCCATGGGTCTCAAGCGCCGTCCGAATGGCCCCGACACGCCCATCCATCATGTCCGAAGGCGCGATAATGTCACATCCTGCATCAGCTTGAAGCAACGCCTGTTTCACCAGAACTTCAACTGACGCGTCATTGACAATTTCTCCCTCTTCCATGAGGCCGTCATGGCCGTGAGACGTATAGGGATCGAGCGCCACATCAGACATGATGCCGATGTTTGGCACGGCTGCCTTGATGGCCCGCACCGCCCGGCAAACCAGATTATCCGCGTTCAGCGCTTCCCGCCCGTCATCGGTTCGAAGTTCGCGTTTCGTGTTTGGAAAAAGCGCGACCAGCGGAATGCCCAATTCGGCGGCTTCTTTGGCTTTGCCAACCGCCAGATCGATAGAATAGCGCTCAACACCCGGCATGGATGCCACGGGATCGCGGGTATTTTCTCCATCAATCACAAACATCGGCCAAATCAGATCGGAAACCTGCAACGTGTTTTCCGATATCAGCCGGCGCGACCACGAAGCCTTCCGGTTTCGCCGCAGGCGCGTTGCTGGAAAGCTGGAGTGGGGAGCTGAAAAACTGCCTGTCATGGAAACCTTCTGTCACGTCACTTCAACAAATTGAGCACCTTATAGCGGTCAACCGTTCACCGACAAATAACGCGGCAACCCATGAATGCCAATTAACCATGGTCATCCCCGGTGGCGCATCAACCGGTCTTGATTAACTTAGGAAAAAAACACTCTATAAACTATCTTTGAAAAAGCAGCAAAGTATAGAAAATATAAGGATAAATTTACTTAGACTGTTCAGTGCCCATTAAATCCACTTGCGTATTCTCGGTCATGAACGAGGAACGGACAAAGAAGCTGGCCTCACAAACTCAGGGTTAGGTGGATGATATGAATACGCAAGCAATTGGGGGAGTCCGTCCGGTAGAACCGCAGGCAGGACGTCACGAAATCAAATCACGCTATCTGGAAGCATTGACTCTCATCGAGCGGTTGCATCGCCGCCTGCTCGATGTGATCAAGGACGACTTTGAACGCTCCGGCGAACCAGAGGTAAATCCGGTTCAGGCGCTTTTGCTGTTTAATATAGCAGATTCGGAGCTTACCGCGGGCGAATTGAAAACCCGTGGCCATTACCAGGGGTCAAATGTTTCTTACAATCTCAAGAAGCTGGTTGAATCCGGCTACGTCAACCACGAGCGTTCAAATGCCGACAAACGCTCAGTCCGCGTGAAGCTTACGCCCAAGGGCCAGGCCATTCGCGATCGTATTGACATTCTTTACAATCGGCAGCTTCAGGCAGTTGAAGAGGTCGTAGGCCTTTCAACCGATGAATTTGACCGTTTGAACCGGGCACTTACGCGGCTGGAACGGTTTTGGACTGACCAGATTCTTTACCGACTTTAAACAAGGGCATCGACTCCTCGAGACTCTGTGGCTGAAAGGCCGCAGGGTCTTTTTTTATCGAAAATCGGCTTAAACTACACATTTGACCTGATTCTCGCCTAAATTGCCGTGCTAACGGGTGTTTAGATCCAAGTACAATTTTTGACGAGTCGTGCGTGGGCTGGTACTGTTGCGTATAATTAAAAATGTAACCGTCTGCCCACTTCGGCGCAGCAAACTTGGCGATGAGGCATTGATGTTTTCGGGATTGCATCTGGCGCGCAAACTATTGATGTTTTCGGGATTGCATCTGGCGCGCAAACTATCGCTGGCGAGAGCCTTGAGCTTGGCAATCGCGGTCGTGATTGGCTTGCCGGTTTTGCATGCGCCGGTTGTCAAGGCTGAGATGTCCGACGACGCCGTTGAAGCCGCCAAGAAGAGAAAACTCAAGCGGCTTATGAAAGCCGGCAAGGCGCCGCCGGTTGTGCAGCAATCGGAAAATCACAGTCCCGTCGTCAAAGGCAAAGCCACGACCGAGACTGAAGTTCTGGTCGACCAGAGCTTGGCTCCGATGCTGTCTCCTTACGGGTCATCCGCCGTTCTGATCGCCGAAGACAAATATGTTAAGATCGTGGAATCAGGCGGCTGGCCTGTCGTACCCAAGGGTACCTACAAGAAGGGTGGCAGCGGCGAGAAAGTCGCCATCCTTAACCAAAGACTGTTCTCCGAAGGTTATTTGCGCCAGGAGGGCGTTGAAGGAGAATTTACGGAAATCTACACCACCGCGACGAAAGACGCTGTTACGCGCTTCCAGCGGAACCATGGCTTGACGGCCAGCGGCAAGGTGGACGGCGCAACACTGCAGGCCCTGAATGTTCCAGCCGCCGATAGGCTGGCCACGATTCGCGCAAATATTTATCGCATCGAGGAGTATTCCAAGGGCTTGGGTAGCCGATACATCGTCGTCAATGTGCCAGCCCAGCAAATTGAAACTGTCAGTGGCGGCCGCGTTTTCTCCCGCCACAACGCCATCGTCGGCAGGCCGGAGCGGCCAACCCCCGTCGTTATGACGGCTATTTCGGACATCAATTTCAATCCCTATTGGAATGCGCCCCCGTCAATCATTGAGCGCGACCTCATTCCAAAAATGCTCAGTGGAAGCACTGACGTTCTGCGGAGCATGAATATCAAGGTGTTCCAGGGTTTTGGCGGTCCGGAGATTGATCCAGATGATGTAGATTGGAAAACCGCCGTCGCGGATGATTATCATTTCCGCCAGGAGCCAGGCGGCGAAAACGCCATGGCGACAGCCAAGATAAATTTCAGCAGTCCCTTTGGAATCTACCTTCATGACACGCCAGAGCGTCACCTTTTCCAATCCGGCGGAAGGTTTTACAGTTCAGGATGTGTGCGCGTTGACAAGGTTGCCATCCTTCTGAATTGGATTCTGCAGGGTCAGGACGGCATCAATCCAACCCAGATTGAGGAGTTGGCGCAAAGTTTGGAGCGCCGGGATGTCAAAGTTGTCGACGCGCCGCAATTGCGCGTGGCCTATTTGACGGCATGGCCCACATCCGATGGGCCGGTTGCGTTCCGTGAGGACATTTATGGTCTTGATGGAACTGGCTTTGTGGTGGGCCAGCCGTTGCCGGTAGGCGAAGCAACCGCGTCCGGCGAACGTTTCGTTCTGCAGCCGGTGCCGCGTCAGGTGGCCGCCGTGGAGGCCAATGAAGCCGAAGGCTTTTCCCTTTTTGGCAAGCGGGCTGGAAAGCAGGCCACAGTTGTCAGCAAGAAATCAGACGGAAAATGCAAAATTGACAAAAATGGCAAGTTGCCCAAGAACTGCAAAGTGCGGGCTTTGACAGTAACCATAAACTAGCTGGCGGTTGCCGTTTAGAGCCGTCTGGGATTAACCAGAACCAATTGAATCTAATGCTAATTAATTGCATTCCGGATATTGAATTTGCATGACCCAGTTTGCTTATGGCCAGCAGCTTGAAATGGCGCTGGAATCACTGAAAAGCGAAGGTCGCTACCGCGAGTTTGCCGACATTTGCCGCATCAAGGGCAGGTTTCCCCGGGCGCTCTATCGCGGGCATGGAATTGAAAAGGAAGTCACCGTCTGGTGTTCCAATGACTATCTCGGAATGGGCCAGCACCCCGACGTGCTCTTCGCCATGCACCGGGCCTTGGACGATGTGGGCGCAGGTTCCGGCGGCACCCGGAACATCGCAGGCACCACCCACTACCATGTGGAACTCGAGCGCGAACTTGCCGATCTCCACGGCAAGGACGCGGCATTGCTCTTCAATTCCGGCTACATGGCAAACGAAGCAACCCTGTCAACCCTGGGCAAGCTTTTGCCTGGTTGCATAATTCTCTCAGATGAGCTGAATCACGCTTCAATGATCGAGGGCATCAGGCACAGCCGCTGTGATAAGCATGTCTGGCTCCATAATGATTTGGAACATCTTGAATCGCTCCTCGCGGCAATTGACCCGGCCCGCCCCAAGATCATCGCGTTTGAATCGGTTTATTCCATGGATGGCGATATCGCGCCAATCGCTGAAATTTGCGATCTTGCCCGAAAATACAATGCATTGACCTACCTTGATGAAGTCCATGCGGTAGGCATGTATGGCAACCGTGGCGGCGGCGTTGCCGAGCGCGAGGGCTTACTGGACCGTATCGACATCATCGAAGGAACACTGGCCAAGGCTTTCGGCCTCATGGGCGGCTATATCGCGGCCAACGCGACCATCATCGATGCCATCCGGTCGTTTGCGCCCGGCTTCATATTCACAACGTCAATCGCGCCAGTGATCGCTGCTGGTGCAGTTGCCTCGATCCGCCATTTGAAAACCAGTGACAAGGAGCGCAGCCTGCAAAGGAAGCACGCGAAGCTCTTGATGACCGCACTGAAGGCGCGCATCTTGCCGGTCATTGATACACCCAGTCACATCGTGCCAATAATCGTGGGCGACCCGACAAAGTGCAAGGCGCTGACTGACCGACTGTTGGATGAGTGCGCAATTTATGTGCAGCCCATCAATTACCCGACTGTTCCGAGAGGCACTGAGCGGCTGCGACTCACGCCTGGTCCGCTGCACGGCGAACTGGAGATTATCCGCCTGGTTGATGCGCTGGACCAGCTCTGGAACAAGATGCTGTTGCACCGCGCGGCATAGTTGCAATAGGGCGGATTATCTCAGCAGTTTTTCATCTTTCAAACGCCAATATGCATGCAATTATGCATTGCAATCAAATTGGAAGGATTCATCCCCTGAAAAATTGCCAGACATTGTCCACGGCAGATGCTGCGGCCCGTGAGCCATCCCTCGGGCGCCGGAAATTTATCAAGCTTGGTGTGCCCGGCGCTGGAATGTCGCTTTTCCTGGGCGCAAATCCAGTTAGGGCTTCCGGTGGCACTGACGCTCTGCTCCTATCCTGCATGGATTATCGCCTGGTTGATGACTTGGTTAAATTTTATGGATGGCAAGGGCATGACCGACAAGTATGACCATGTTGTTCTCGCTGGTGCCTCGCACGAGACGTTCAAGACATGGCACGAAACATTCTGGTCGCATTTGGCCGTGGCTATCGACTTGCACAAAATTCACAAGGTCATGATCATCGATCACCGCGATTGCGGCACCTACAAAATAGCCCTTTGTCCAGATCACACCAAGGATCCCGCCGCAGGGTTGGCAGCCCATTCAGCAATTCTCATGCCGCTCGCCTCCAAGATCAAGGAGAAATGCGCCAACCTCGGAGTGGAAACCTACCTGATGGCCATTGACGGCACCGTTGAGGCAGTCAAGGCGTAAGCCTCTCGATCTTCAAGCTATTGACTTGCTTGTCTAAATCATGCCATCCCGGCCACCGCTGGGATGGCGTTTCGCGTTGAGATGCTGGACCCTGCGCAATCTTTCGCTATTTTACGGCGAAACAGAACAATGCTGAGGGGTTCTCATGGCCAAGAAAGCAGTCAAAAAGTCGACCAAGAAGAATGCTCTCCTGTTTCCCGGGTTCTTCAAGGAGAAACTGGCTAGGAGTGATCCAAAAATCGCCAAGGCTATCGCCAGCGAATTTATCCGCCAACAGAATGAAATCGAGCTGATCGCCTCCGAGAATATCGTCTCCCGCGCCGTATTGGAGGCGCAAGGGTCGATCATGACCAACAAATACGCTGAGGGCTATCCCGGCCGCCGTTACTATGGCGGTTGCCAATATGTGGATGTTTCAGAAAATCTTGCCATTGAGCGGGCCTGCAAGCTGTTCGGCTGCTCTTTCGCCAACGTCCAGCCCCATTCCGGCGCCCAGGCCAATCAGGCGGTGTTCTTTGCCCTGCTGCAGCCCGGCGACACCTACATGGGCCTTGATCTCGCCTGCGGCGGCCATTTGACCCATGGTTCGCCGGTGAACCAGTCCGGTAAATGGTTCAAGGTGGCGCCTTACAAGGTGCGCGAAGATAACCACTTGATCGACTATGATGCGCTTGCAGCCCAGGCCGCCGAAGTGAAGCCTAAGCTCATCATTGCCGGCGGGTCGGCCTATCCCCGCACATTGGATTTCGCCCGCTTCCGCGCCATCGCCGATAGTGTGGGCGCCATCCTGATGGTGGACATGGCTCATTTCGCAGGGCTTGTAGCAGGCGGCGTCCATCCCAATCCGCTCGAACATGCCCATGTTGTAACGACAACGACCCACAAGACGCTGAGGGGTCCGCGCGGCGGAATGATCCTGTCGCGCGATGAAGCCATGGGCAAGAAGATCAACTCGGCCGTATTCCCGGGATTGCAAGGAGGACCGCTTGAGCACGTGATTGCCGCCAAGGCCGTGGCCTTTGGGGAGGCTCTGCGCCCGGCGTTCAAAAAATATGCGGCGCAAGTTGTGGCCAATGCAAAAGCCCTTGCGACCGAAATGATCGTCGGCGGCTGTGATATTGTTTCGGGCGGCACCGACACACATTTGATGCTGGTTGACCTCCGCAGGAAGGGCCTGACCGGGAAGGCTTCGGAAGCTGCTTTGGGTCGCGCCTACGTCACGTGCAACAAGAACGGCATTCCCTTTGACGCTGCACCCTTCACCATCACCTCGGGCATTCGCTTGGGAACGCCAGCTGGCACAACCCGTGGTTTCGGTGTGGCCGAGTTCAAGGAAGTGGGCAAGCTGATCAACGAAGTGCTGGATGGTCTTGCAAGGAATGGCGAAGAAGGCAATGCTAAGGTCGAGGCGGCAGTGAAGCGCAAGGTTCTGGCGCTCACCAAGCGCTTCCCGATTTATTCGTAAAGGAAACCATGCGCTGCCCTTTTTGCAGTAATGAAGAAACCCAGGTGAAGGACTCGCGCTCCAGCGAAGATGGAGCCGCAATCCGGCGCAGACGCTATTGTCCCGATTGCGCCGGAAGGTTTACCACCTTTGAGCGGGTGCAATTACGCGAACTCATGGTGATCAAGAAAACCGGAAGACGGGTTCCCTTCGACCGTGACAAGCTCATGCGTTCCGTGCAAATCGCCTTGCGCAAAAGGCCGGTTGAGGCCGAGCGCATTGAGCGCATGGTATCCGGCATTGTGCGCCGCCTGGAAAGCTTGGGCGAAAGCGAAATAAAGTCGGAAACCGTTGGCAAGCTCATTATGGAAGCCCTTAAAGCGCTGGATGATGTGGCCTATGTGCGCTTTGCCAGTGTTTACAAGAATTTCCGCGAAGCCAAGGATTTCGAAGAACTGATCGACGAGCTTGCAAGCGACGAAGGCGAAGGCGAGAAGAAGTGAACGCCGAACGCCGCTGGATGGAGTATGCCATAAGGCTGGGCCATCGGGCGCTCGGAACCACCGCCGAAAATCCGCCTGTGGGCTGTGTAATCGTCAAGGATGACCGGGTGCTGGGAGTAGGGTGGACGCAGCCCTCTGGCCGCCCCCATGCGGAAACCGAGGCCTTGGCCATGGCAGGGGCCGCCGCTCGTGGCGCCACCGCCTATGTCACACTGGAACCCTGCGCCCACCACGGCCGTACGCCACCTTGCGCTGAAGCGCTGATTGAGGCAGGCATCGCGCGGGTAGTAACCGCTGTCGAAGACCCGGACCCCCGCACAGCGGGTACTGGCCATGCCATTCTGAAGTCTGCCGGAGTTGCCGTTGAAACCGGAATAAGCGCAGCCGAAGCCCGCCTGGACCTTGCCGGTTTCCTCACTCGAATTACCAAGAAACGTCCCTATGTAACTTTAAAAATTGGTGTTTCTGCCGATAGAAAAATCGCTGCCGCACCTGGCGAGCGCACGCAAATCACTGGCCTCGAAACCAAATCCCGTGTTCATCTCATGCGGGCCCAAAGCGATGCCATATTGGTTGGCCAAAGAACCTTTGAAACCGACCAGCCAAAACTCACGTGCCGATTGCCGGGAATGGAGGTCCGGTCGCCAATTCCCATAGTGGCAGTTTCTTCAGAGGGGTGGCAAGACTTGCGAGCCAAGCTGGTATCCTTGGCCGGGCAGGGCATGAACCGTCTTTTGGTCGAAGGCGGTGCCCGCCTGTCCCGCAGCTTCCTCGATGCCGACCTGGTGGATGAAATCCACATCTTCCAAACCCAAACCATCATTGGTCCACAGGGTGTAGATGCAATCTTCGGCATGCCAATCCCTGACCTCGAAAAACGCTTCAGACCCTCCCAACCGGAAGCCCTTGGAACCGACACGCTGACCGTCTATGAACGGCGCTGATCATGTTCACAGGCATAGTCACGGATATTGGCGAAATTTCAAGCGTTGAAAAGCGCGGCGATACTCGATTCACTATTGCAACTTCATATGACACAAAAAACATCGCCATCGGCGCATCCATTGCTTGCGCGGGCTGCTGCCTAACTGTCATTGAAGTTGCCGAAGGCAAATTTCTTGTCGAAGCCTCTACGGAAACTCTTTCAAAAACCACGCTCAAAAATTGGAAAGTTGGAACACGCATCAACCTCGAGCGCGCCGTCAAAGTCGGCGATGAACTCGGCGGACATATCGTTTCCGGTCATGTCGATGGGCTTGGCGAAATCCTCTTCATCACACCGGAAGGTGATTCCAAACGCTTCCGTTTCAATGCGTCAAAAGACATTGCCCGTTTCATCGCGCCCAAAGGCTCGGTTACACTCGATGGAACATCGCTCACCGTCAACGAGGTTGAAGGCAGCACTTTCGGTGTAAACATCATCCCTCACACTCAAGCGGCCACCACATGGGGCCATGCGCGGGTGGGCGATGCGGTTAACATTGAAATAGATATGCTGGCGCGTTATGTGGCGCGTCTCGCGGAATATGAAAAGTCATGAAAACCGAAAAGAAATCAACAGCATCAGACAAGATCAAGGCACACGTCCTCATCCTTGAGGCAAGGTTTTATGCCGATTTGTGCGATGAGCTGGCCAAGGGTGCGATTGCGGCGATTGAGAGGGCAGGGGCAACATGGGGGCGTCTTGCTGTTCCCGGCGCGCTGGAGCTGCCCGGTGCTGTGGCACTCGCGGAAATCACCGGCTCTTATGATGGCTATGTCGTGCTAGGATGCGTGCTGCGCGGTGAAACCAGCCATTATGATATCGTTGCCAATGAAAGCGCCAGTGGCATCATGTCTTTGACACTCGAAGGGCTTTGCATCGGCAATGGCATTCTTACCTGTGAAAATGAAGCGCAGGCTTGGGTTCGCGCCAAAGTTTCCGAAATGGACAAGGGTGGCGGCGCCGCGGAGGCAGCCCTTGCCATGATCCGCTTCAAACGCGCCATGGAAGCGAAAGTCACCCAATGAGCAAGCGCGCCAAGCCAAGCGAGCGCACCGCCGCAAGGCTGGGTGCGGTTCAGGCGCTGTATCAGATGGATCTTGCCGAAACCGATGTCGGCGAAACATTGGCGCAATTTTCAACGCGTGTGGTTGGCGAAAATTTTGAAGATGGCCAATGCGGTGAAGCGGATTACAAATTTCTGAAGGAAGTAGTCGATGGCGCCGTACGCAAGCAGGCGAGCATTGACCCCGCTGTGGATGCAATTCTTGACAAGACCTGGCCCATTCACCGGCTTGACGCCACAGTCCGCGCCATCCTCCGTGCCGCCGCCTATGAAATCATGTTTATGGAGCGCGTTCCAACGCGCGTTTCCATCAGCGAATACCTGGATGTCGCTGGCGCATTTTTCGGCGAAGAAGAACCGCGCCTCATCAATGGTGTTTTGAACACATTGGCCCGCGCGCGCCGCCCCGGGGAATTTGCTGCATGACCGCAGGGGCCCTCGCCAAGCGCAACATAACGCTGCTGGCAATTTCCCAGGCTCTCTATTCCATCTGCGTGATCACGGTTTTCGCAACGGGCAGTCTTGTCGGCCTCATGCTCGCCCCCAATGCCGGTTTGGCAACGGTGCCAATTACGACTTTTGTCCTGGGTTCAGCCCTGACCACGATCCCCGCGTCACTGCTCATGCAGCGTTTTGGGCGCTTGCCGGTGTTCCTCATTGGCGCGACCCTCTGCGTGGCAGGGGCCATCCTTTCGGTCTATGCGATTTACACAAAAGATTTTGCCCTGTTTTGCTTTGCCACGGCCCTTCAGGGCGTATTCCAGTCAACCAGCGGGTTCTACCGCTTTGCCGCCGTTGAAGGTGCCAGCGAAGCGATGAAACCCATGGCCATTTCCTGGGTGCTGACGGGCGGCGTTGTGGCAGCTGTGGCGGGCACACTTATCTCCAGCGGCACGTCGGACCTATTGGCTCCCCATACCTTTGCCGGTTCCTATATGGCCGTTGCCTTCGTGGCGTTGATTGCCATGGCCGTGCTCATGTTGCTCAAATTGCCGAAGCCGACTGCGGAAGACGTGCATGGCCCGCGCCGGTCCTGGACGGAGCTGCTGCGCCAGCCCAAGCTCATCGTTGCCATGGCCAGTGGAACTCTGGCCTATGGCATGATGAACTTCATGATGACGGCAGCGCCCGTGGCCATGGTAGGGCATGGGCATGATAAGACAGATGCCTCATGGGTCATCCAGTGGCATGTGCTGGCGATGTTCGTGCCGAGCTTTTTCACCGGGCAATTGATCGCCAGATATGGCGCTCCAAAAATTGCGGCGATCGGCATGGCGATATTGATCGGATCAGCAATCATTGGTCTTTCTGGAATTAGCTTCGGACACTACGCGGTGGCGCTCATCCTGCTGGGCCTGGGCTGGAATTTTGGCTTCATTGGCGGCACCACAATGCTCACCAGTTGCTACACTTCGGCTGAGCGCGGCAAGGTGCAGGGCGCCAATGATTTCATCATGTCAGCGGTTGTGGCCCTTGCTTCATTCAGTTCCGGAAAATTATTGGCGGCTGCGGGATGGGACTTCATAAATATTGCCATCTTCCCAATCGCTGTGCTGGCCCTGCTGCTGATTGTTTGGCAATCATGGAATTTGAAGCTTGGCGCCTAGCCCGGATGCCCATAAGCCGGCCCTAACACTGCCCATTGCTTCTTTTTGCCTGATTTGGCATATCCCAGCCATCAATCCGGGGCAGGGGACGGACACGGGAGGATTCGCGTGTCTGGATTGCACCGGGGCAACACAAACAAAAGGGTTGATTCATGACCTCCACTCTCTGGCTGATCGTGCTCGCGGGCGCGCTGTCAATCGTTTATGGGATTATCACGACAAAAGGCCTTTTGGCCGCTGATGCTGGCTCGGCCCGCATGCAGGAAATTTCGGCGGCTGTACGCGAGGGGGCATCGGCCTATCTCAAGCGCCAATATCAGACCATCGCAGTTGTAGGCGCTGTGATTTTTGTGATCGCCTGGGTTTTGCTCGGCGGTTACTCGGCGATTGGATTTTTGATTGGCGCTGTCCTATCTGGCGCTGCCGGCTTCATCGGCATGAACGTGTCAGTGCGCGCTAACGTGCGTGTAGCACAAGCCGCAACCAAATCGCTCGCGGGTGGCCTGGACCTCGCATTCAAGGCTGGTGCCGTCACCGGCCTTCTTGTTGCTGGCCTCGGTCTGCTCGGCGTTACGATTTATTTCGCCATTCTCACGCAATGGATTGGACTGGAAGCCACCAGCCGCACCGTGATTGACGCCCTCGTTGCCCTCTCATTCGGCGCTTCATTGATTTCCATTTTCGCCCGTCTTGGCGGCGGCATCTTCACCAAGGGTGCGGACGTTGGCGGCGACATGGTGGGCAAGGTTGAAGCCGGCATTCCCGAAGATGATCCACGCAACCCCGCGACGATCGCTGATAACGTCGGCGACAACGTGGGAGATTGCGCCGGCATGGCCGCTGACTTGTTCGAAACCTATGTGGTGACAACAGTGGCCACCATGGTTCTCGCAGCCATTGTGCTGCCTGATGCCATGAAGCTTGCGGGCATGGTTTTGCCGCTTGCGATTGGCGGCGCCTGCGTCATCACCTCGATCATCGGTTCCTACTTTGTAAAGCTCGGCTCCAACAACAACATCATGGGCGCTCTCTACAAAGGCATCATCGCAACGGGCGTGTTCTCGCTGGCTGCGTTGTACCCGGTGATTGCGTACATATTTGGCGACATGTCTGTCGACCTCGGCGGCTTCACGCCCATGAGCCTGTTCTGGTGCGGCGTTGCCGGATTGGTTATCACAGGTCTCATCATCTGGATCACCGAGTATTACACCGCAACAGGCAAGCGCCCGGTGAACTCCATCGCTGAAGCCTCCATCACCGGCCACGGCACCAACGTGATCCAGGGCCTTGCCGTTTCCATGGAAGCAACCGCCGTTCCAGCCCTCATCATCATCGCTGGCATCATTGTAACCTTCAATCTTGCTGGCCTCTTCGGCATCGCCGTTGCGGTGACCACGATGCTGGCTCTCGCGGGTATGGTGGTGGCCCTCGACGCCTTTGGTCCCGTCACTGACAATGCGGGCGGCATTGCTGAAATGGCAGGCCTTCCCAAAGAAGTTCGCCACAACACCGATGCGCTCGATGCGGTGGGCAACACCACCAAGGCGGTCACCAAGGGCTATGCCATCGGTTCGGCAGGCCTCGGCGCATTGGTGCTGTTTGCAGCCTACACGCAGGACTTGAAGTTCTTCGCGGCAAATGCAGCGCCTGGAACCTTCTTTGAGGGCGTGAACGTCAGCTTCGATCTCTCCAATCCCTATGTGGTTGTGGGCCTGATTTTTGGCGGCCTGCTGCCATACCTCTTCGGCGGCATGTCGATGACCGCCGTTGGCCGCGCCGCGCAATCGGTTGTGGTTGAAGTGCGCCGCCAGTTCAAGGAACGCCCCGGCATCATGAAGGGCACCGAAAAACCCGACTATGCCCGCGCCGTGGACCTGCTCACCAAGGCCGCCATCAAGGAAATGATCATTCCTTCGATGCTGCCCGTGTTCTC
>VFJY01000041.1 GCA_009885825.1 Rhodobiaceae bacterium
AACCCGAGCGCCTGCGTGAAGAACTGCAAACCGCCCAGTCCGCCGCCATCATCAAGGTTGGCCGCCATTTCGGAAAAGTTAAGAACATTCTGTCAGCCCTTGATCTGATCACCAGTGCCGTTGCCATCGAAAACGCCACGCGGCCCAACGAACGCATCCGCAAAGTCGAGGACATAGACTGCGATGCACTGCCCTATTTCACCACGATACTGGTTTATGTGGGCGGTGAGGCGTGGTGAAGCCGGTCATCTTTATTCTGGGCGTTTCAGCACTTCCCTTGGCCAAGCAGCTTGCAGCAGAACTTCAGGGCGAGATTCACGGGCCGGATTCCTATGGCAAGGCGACATCGCATCTGGCTGACCTGTTAAACGCTGGCCGCACCATCATTGGCATTTGCGCCGCCGGAATTCTCATCCGCGCCTTGGCGCCGCATCTCGGCGACAAGCGCAGCGAACCCCCGGTCCTGGCAGTCGCCGAAGACGGCAGCTCCGTAGTCCCGCTGCTCGGCGGTCACCACGGCGCCAATAGTCTTGCCCGCCGGATAGCAGCACTCACCAAAGGCCACGCAGCAATCACAACCGCCAGCGATGTAAAGTTGGGGTTTGCGCTGGATGATGTATTGCCCGGCTATACGCTGGCCAACCCCGAAGATGTGAAGTCAGTCACGGCGGCATTGCTGGCGGGTTCCTCTCTTTCCATAATCTGCCATCCCGGCGAAAGCCGGGACCCCGAGCCACCATTCCATTGCGAGAATGTGAAACATCTTCAACTTCATCCCTGGGTCCCGGCTTCCGCCGGGATGACAATTGAAATAACTGAAGCGAATAGAATGGGCGGCCCAACACATCTCATCTACCATCCGCACACTCTCGCAGTCGGCGTTGGATGTGAGCGTGGCACTAGCCGTGAAGAAGTCACAACTCTCATCAAGAACACCCTCAAAGAAAACAACCTCGCGATTCAATCCATCGCGGGCTACGCGTCAATCGATCTGAAGGAAGATGAACCCGCGATATCTTTCCTCTACAATGTGAATTTTTTTTCTGCGGAAGAATTGAATGCATTCGCGCCAAAGCTGAAAACGCCGTCTGGCTATGTGATGGCGGAAGTGGGAACTCCCGGCGTGGCCGAAGCGGCAGCCCTTGCCGCCGCCGGGCCTGATGCCGAATTGATCGTGCCGAAGACAAAGAGCAAACGGGCAACCGTGGCAATCGCCCGCGCGCCATTGCCGCTGATTGAAATGCACGGACGCCGAATGGGGACATTGGCCGTCATTGGAATTGGTCCGGGCAGCAAGATGATGAGAAGTCCACTTGCGACAAGCAAATTATACGTTGCGACCGATTGGGTAGGCTACGACCTCTATCTCGATCTCATCGCCGACATTAAGACGGATCAGATCGAACATCGCTTCCCCCTGGGTGGTGAAGAAGCCCGCGTCCGCCATGCCATCGCGCTGGCCAAGCAGGGCAAGCAGGTGGCGCTTGTCTGTTCGGGCGACGCCGGAATTTATGCGATGGCGGCGTTGGTCTATGAAATCATTGATCTTGAGCCAACCCGCATCAAGATTGAAGTCATTTCCGGCATCTCGGCTTTTCAGGCGGCTGCGGCGAAGGCTGGAGCCATGATCGGCCATGACTTCTGCTGCATTTCGCTTTCTGATTTGCTCACGCCCTGGGAAGCCATAGAAAAACGTGTGAAGGCGGCGGCTGATGGCGACTTTGTGATTTCCTTTTATAATCCGCGCTCTCTCAAGCGCCGGGATCAATTGGAACGGGCCTTTGCAATCCTCAAGGATCATCGCCCGCCCGATACGCCTGTGATCATCGCCAGCAACCTGGGCCGCGTTGAGGAGAAAGTCACGATCGTGAAGTTCGCGGATTTTAATCCCGATGATGTCGATATGCTCACCCTCGTGATGGTCGGTTCATCGCAATCGAAATCCGTGCGCAGAGGCGATGGCAAGACCTATGCCTATACGCCGCGCGGCTATGCCAAGAAACGAGAGACGTTATGACCGTTCATTTTATCGGCGCTGGCCCCGGCGCCGCAGACCTCATCACCGTGCGCGGATTGAAACTCATCCAGTCCTGCCCCGCGTGCCTCTATGCTGGCTCACTGGTGCCGGAGGAAATTGTAAAGGCAGCGCCTTCAGGCGCCCGTGTGGTGGATACAGCGCCTTTGCACCTGGATGAGATCATCGCGGAAATCGAAGCGGCTCATGCCAAGGGCCACGATGTGGCCCGCGTCCATTCCGGCGATCCCTCGATCTATGGGGCTATTGCCGAACAAATGCGAAGGCTTGACAAACTCGGCATTGATTATGACGTAACGCCCGGCGTGCCGGCCTTTGCCGCCGCCGCTGCCGTGTTAAAAACCGAGTTCACCCTGCCGGAAATCGCCCAAACCGTAATCATCACCCGCACCACCATGCAGGCCAGCGCCATGCCGCCGGGCGAAGAGCTGGAGGAACTGGGGCGCAGCAAGGCGACGCTTGCCATCCATCTCTCGATCCGCAATCTGGGATATGTCGAGCGGGCGCTTACGCCCCATTACGGAGCCGGTTGCCCCGTTGTCGTGGTGTATCGCGTCACCTGGCCAGACCAGAAAATCATCCGCGGAACGCTTTCCACAATCGCCAAATTGGTGAAGGCCGCCAAACTTACACGAACAGCGCTCATTCTGGTGGGCCAGGTCCTCGGCGACCACAATTTCAGGGACAGCGCGCTCTATGACAAGACCCACGAGCATGTGCTGCGGAACCGGAAAACCGCTAAGACTAAATAATCCTAGATTAGTTATTTATTCCTTAGCAAACGGCAAGGCCCCCCTAAATGGAGAATGTTCAATCCGCGAGGCTTGGATGAATCTTCCGGTGAAACCTTTCACCCCGCTGTTTGACACCGTGAAATTCACCTGGACGAAGAGGGGGCCGCCCCCGGGGAGAACTATAGCCACAACACTGCGCTAGCTTCTTTCAATCCGGCACGTATAGCAATTGTTCACCGACGACCGCACATGCACATAGGCTACATCGTCCCGGGTGAGGATGGCCACTGCTTCCGCATCCAGATCGCTTGACGGAACGATCTTTCCCGTGCCGTAAACAATCCGGTCATCAGCCCCATAACCCTTGATGAGATGGGCCTTTCGCTTCAACACCATTGCAGGCGCTGTTCTAGAGTCTTCTGCGCGGGCACAGGGCTTGGCATGCAGGAAAATCGGGCCGGTTTCCGCATAGGGTTGAGGTTCAGAAAACGGACGATACGCCAGGATGAGATAGTCTTCGCCCGCTGCAACGTCCTGCAGGCAGTGGCGGCATGGAACGCCATCTCCATCTGAAACCTGCCGTTCCGGAATTCGCCCATAGGCATCCGCAGCACCTGTCTGAAAGGCTCGGGCGATTTCCGTTGGCATTGCAAGATATTTGATCATGGCTGGAACTTATCAGCCTGCAAGGGTGCAGGGCCACCCGAAAACCGACGCCTGGCTTAAATCAGCAGAGCGCCTTCGTGACGGAGCAACCATTCCTTGCGACGAACCCCACCGCCGTAACCGGTGAGCGAGCCGTCTGCCCCGATTACCCGGTGACAGGGCACGACAACTGAAATGGGGTTGCGCCCATTGGCCAACCCCACCGCCCGCATGGCATTCCTGTCACCCAGCCGCTTGGCCAGCTCCCCATATGACATCGTCGTCCCACAGGGAATGCGGATCAGCTCGGCCCACACGCGCCGCTGGAATTCCGTACCGCCGCCATCAGTTGGAATATCCTCGATGGCTTTGAAATCGCCAGTGAAATAAGCGCGGATACGATCCGAAAAACCATTGGGATTATCCGCCGGGAAAAGCTCGGAGCTGCCATACCGCAGCCGCAAATCCCGCGCCACCCGCTCCGGCTGGTCATCGAATTCAAGCCCTATCATTACCCCGTCCCGCGCGAGCAGCAGCATGGCTCCAAGCGGCGTTTCGATATGGTCGGAGAGGATTGAAATCGCGTTGTAATGCTTCATAGTCAAGTCCAGGTCAGTCACCAAATAGGATGTCATCCATGACAACGAGGCCCAGAGTAGCACTGTTCATCGATGCAGAGAATGCGTCGGCCAAATATGTCACGGACTATCTCAAAAGATGCGGAGAATTGGGAAAACTTACAGTTGCCCGTTGTTATGGCGGCGCTGCGGGCCTCAAAAAATGGGATAAGGCCATGGCCGAGCACCACATCATGCCAATGCATACGCCCCCGGGCGCAGCCAAGGAAAATGCCAGCGACTTCGCCCTGACCATCGATGCAGTTTCGCTCCTGCACCGGGGGCTGTTCGATCACGCAGTTATCGTTTCAAGCGACGCTGACTTCATGCAACTGGCAATCCATATTCGCGAACAAGGCAAGGGCATTGATGGTCTGGGGGAAAGCAAGGCGACAAAACCCCTCCAGTCTGCCTTCGATCACTTCACCATTGTCCCCGCAGTGCCACTGAAAAAGGCCACCGCCCCAAAGCCATCACCTGCTCCAGCAAAAAGGCCAGCCGCAACGCCACCAATCGACAAGGACATGCTTTTGCAAATCTACCGGAATCTCAGCGCCAACGGCAGGGCAGTGACACCGCGGGGCTTCGGAACGGAGTTGTCCGTAAAGATGCCGAATTACAAGAAGGGCCATCGCACACTGGAGAATTTCCTGCGCAACTCCGGCGTGTTTAAAATTGAAAAAGGAGTGATACTTCCGCTTGGCTGAAGGCCTCACCCCAGCCGCTTCAGCGCCTCAGCCGTCTTCACCTTCTGCACATCAAGCTCCGCCTTCCTCTCGCGCGTTTCGACCAAAACGTCTTCCGGTGCCTTGGCCACAAAGCCGGGGTTGCCCAATCGTCCCGTGATTGAGGCCAGTTCTTTTTCGATGCGATCCCGCTCTTTTGCCAGCCGCACGGTTTCGGTGGCGAAATCGATGATGCCTTCGAGCGGCAACGCAACGGTGGCTTCGCCCAGCACGATCTGCGCCGAGGCCTTCGGCACGCGGTCTTCGAAGGAGATGGACGACAGGCGCGCAAGCCGGATGATTTCGTTCTCCCATGCGGCGGCACAGCGGCGCGCCTCCCGCCCTGCCCCCACCAGCACACAGGGAATTTTCAAACCACCAGAAATATTCATTTCGGCCCGCACCGAACGAATTTCAGAGATGATCGAGATAACCCACTGGATTTCCGCATCGGCCTTGGCGTCGCCCAAACCTTTGTAGGAAGGCCATGAAGCTTCCATCAGCCAGTGATCGCGTGTGGCCGTTTGCTGCCACAGCTCCTCGGTGACAAACGGCATGAAGGGATGCAGCAGCAATAGGATTTGATCCAGCACCCAGGCGGCGGAGGCCTGTGTTTCATTTTTCGCCGCATCATCGGTTCCGCCAAGGATGGGCTTGATGAGTTCCACATACCAGTCGCAGAAAACATTCCACACGAATTGGTAGAGCGCGCCCGCCGCTTCGTTGTAGCGATGGTCTTCGATGGCCTTCGTCACCGTATCACGAGTGCGCGCTGCCTCGCCGGCGATCCAGCGGTTGACGGTAACGCGCGCCGCCACCGGATCATAATTCGGATCGCGCCTGACCCCATTCATTTCTGCAAAGCGCGCGGCGTTCCACAGCTTGGTGCCGAAATTGCGGTAGCCTTCGACGCGGGCCTTGGCCAGCTTGATATCGCGGCCCTGGGCGGCCATGGCGGCAAGCGTGAAGCGCAGCGCGTCGGCGCCAAACTCATCCATGAGGTCCAGCGGATCAATGACATTGCCCTTGGACTTCGACATTTTCTGGCCCTTCTCGTCGCGGACCAGGGCGTGGATATAAACCGTGTGGAACGGCACTTCCTTCATGAAGTGCAATCCCATCATCATCATGCGGGCAACCCAGAAGAAGATGATGTCAAAGCCGGTGACCAGCACATCGGTCTTGTAATGGCGCTTGAGGATTGGCGTTTCCTCAGGCCAGCCCAAGGTGGAGAACGGCCACAGCGCGGAGGAGAACCATGTGTCGAGCACGTCTTCGTCACGCCAAACAGGGTAACAGGGTTGACCATCAATAAGCGATTTTGTGAGAATGAAGAGCGCTGTCCTGTCATCAGGAACTTCCACTATCCGCCACGATTTTCCATTTGAAAGAGTCTTCAGTTCATCAAGACGACCCGCAAATTCTGCCGACAACTCGTCGAACTGCTCCATGCAAAATATGGATGGCTTTTCGATGCCGCTGAAGGATGTGAGCGCCCCAGATTCTCTATCTACGCTGGAATATACGTTGACCGACGTTCCCGACTTCACAAGCTCTGCATTTTCAATTGCGGAGTTCACCTGTCGATTTCCAAACCCATACCAGGCCGGAATCTGATGCCCCCACCAGAGCTGGCGCGAGATGCACCAGGGCTGGATATTGTTCATCCATTCGTAATAGGTCTTGTCCCAGTTCTTCGGCACAAACACCGTGTCGCCCTTGTCCACGGCGGCGATGGCGGGCTTGGCCATCTCAGCGGCGTTCACATACCATTGCTCGGTGAGCATCGGCTCGATGACAACATTCGATCGGTCGCCAAAGGGCTGGGGGATGAGCTTGTCTTCGCGGCCACGCAGGAAGCCAAGCTCTTCGATTTCCGCCAACACCATTTCACGGGCCTTGAAGCGGTCAACGCCATGATAGCGTTCGGGCACATTGTTGTCCGAAGTGGAAATCATCCGCGCCTTCTTGTCCATCAGCACGATGAGTTTAATGTTGTGACGCTGCGCCACCTCGAAATCATTGAAGTCATGGGCGCCAGTGATCTTGACGGCACCCGTGCCAAATTCCGGGTCGGGATATTCATCGGCAATGATCGGAATGTGGCGCTCGGCGATCGGCAGGCGAACGAGTTTGCCAATAAGGTTCTTGTAGCGCTCATCCGATGGATGCACCGCCACCGCGCCATCGCCCAGCATGGTCTCGGGTCGCGTCGTCGAAATGACAATCTCGGAAATGCCATCGACAGGTCCATCCGCCAGCGGATAGGCGAACGACCACATGGCCCCCTTGGTATCGCGCGTCTCGACTTCAAGATCGGAGATCGCCGTTTCAAAAACCGGATCCCAATTCACCAGCCGCTTGTCCTTGTAGATCAGCTTTTCCTTGTAGAGTTGCACAAACACTTTGCGGACGGCGTTGGAAAGCCCCTCGTCCATGGTGAAGCGTTCGCGGCTCCAGTCGCAGGATGCGCCGAGCCTGCGGAGCTGCTTTGAAATAATCCCGCCCGATTCCTCTTTCCACTGCCACACGCGCTTGAGGAAAGCCTCACGCCCCATCTTGCGGCGGTCGGTCTTGTTTTCCTTCATCAGCAGCCGCTCAACCACCATCTGGGTGGCGATGCCGGCATGGTCCGTTCCCGGCTGCCACAGCACATCGCGCCCCCGCATGCGTTCAAAACGGCACAGGATGTCCTGGATTGTGTTGTTGAGGGCGTGACCCATGTGGAGCGAACCCGTCACGTTGGGCGGCGGGATGACTATGGTAAACGGCTTGGCCCTGGGCTTGGCGCCCGGCTTGAAAAAGCCCCGGGCTTCCCACTCGTCATAGAGGCGGCTTTCCATTTCGGAGGGAACAAAGGTCTTTTCAAGCATGGCGGGAATCTTCAATAATGATTTGAAGGCGCTATAAACACTACCCCGCCCCGGCTTGCAACGGGGGCGCTGGCGTCAGCAGAACTCTATGCCCATCTCATTGTTTCTGAACCAAATCTTGCGCGCGTTTCGCTCGCGCCCGCCGGATACATTAACCACAAATTCCGCCGGAAGCAGATAGGGCTCCTCAACCAGTATCTTGGCTCCAGTTTCGCTGATGTTTCTGAACACACAGTTCATGACTGAATTGCGCGAGTTGAAAACCACACGCCCATCCTTCAGGCGACGCATGCGAAAAGATTGCCGATGTTCATTCATGATACAACTCCAGTAACATGGACATATTGATGCAAGCGGTATACCAATTGGTAAGGATTAACGGCCGCGGCGCGCCACCCGCTCGATTTCCTCGCGCACCATCCGTTCAACCAGGCTGGGCAGGTTGTTATCAAGCCAGGTTTTCAGCATGCCCTTGAGCAGATCATGGGTCATGTCCTCAATCGAACGCTCGCCCAGGGCCCGCGCCATCACAGTGTCCGCGAGCTGGTTAAAGGCCGAATTGGCCGTTTCCGCCGCATAATCCGACAACAAAGGATCGGCGGAATAATTCTGAAAGCCTTGGGCCTCTGGAACCGCCGGCAAATTGCCGTCAGCGCCGCCGGGCCAGCCCGTCTCATCTTGATAAGCAACTGGCTCCTCGTAGTCAGTTTCCTCGTAGCCAAACTGCTCGGCCAGGGGCTCGGCAACACTGGTTCGGAAACTCAGGGGCTCGGGAGCCGCGCGCTGCGCCGCGGGTTTGGCCAGCTTGTCGGCCCCCATAATTCCGGCAAAAACCGAAGATGGGGAGCTGATTGGCGGCAGCGGCGGATAGCGTTTCGCCGGCTCAACGCCAGGGTTTTCATTGCGTGTTCGATTGATCTTGTTGCGCAGTTCCTGAATCTCGTCGGACGTGGCTTTGGAGCTTTCAGGGCTGAAATTCACGCGCAACTCGCGCATGGTGCCCCTGAAGGACATTCTCTCAGAACCCGGCGCGGCAATTGGCGGATGATCGCCAATATCTGAATCAATGGCCTTCCGGATAGAAGCCAACAAATTCTCCATGTCAGGTTCGACGGCCACTAAATGTTTCCCCACAACGCCAGAGGCGCAACACGAATCAGCTAATTTACTCCCATTAGCCGTCCATCACCAATTATTCTGAAAGTTAGGCGTCTGTCGAGCGGAAGAATGACTATTCCACTACATTCGCGCCCGTGCCGAACCATTTGCCGCGAACATTGAGGTAATTCGCCTCGGCATCGTAGTAGTCGACGGCGAGCTTGAGGTCGCGCGCGGTCAAATGGCCAATCGAACCCAGAATTTGGTAGCTGGCAACGATCTGGTCGCGCTCGGCCTGGACCAACGTAATACGGGCTGCAACAACTTCGCTCTCGGCATCAAGCACATCAAGCGTGGTGCGCGAACCCACCAGGTATTCCTGCCTGACGCCTTCAAGCGCCAATTCGCTGGCCGAGACCTGGGACCGCGCCGCTGTGATCGTTTGCCGGGCAGAAATCAGATTGTTCCAGGCATTTGAGACGGCTTCACGGACAGACCGGGCCGACTGGATGACTCCCAGTTTCCGCTGGCTGGCAACATGCTTTGCTTGCCTGACCGATGAGTAGACACGCCCCGCCTCATAAAGTGGTATGGTAAGAACTCCTTCCACCTTCGCATTTTCAGAAGAACCCTGCGAGCGATCAAGGTCATCGGCAACCGTGGCTGAGGCCCGAAGGCTTATCTCTGGCAGCAAATCGCCAAACTGGACTTCGACATCATAGTCCGATGCTTCCGCGACAAAGGCCGCAGAGAGAATATTGGGGTTTATCTCCTGCGCCTGGGATTGGGCCGCAGCCAAGCTTTTCGGCAACCTGGCTGGCTTGGGAAAAACCAGCTTGCCTGGTTTGTAACCCACAATCTTCTCATAATTCGCGGCGCTGATCGCAAGATTGGCATTTGCCGACGCGACACCAGCCTGCGCCTGCGCCACACGCGCCGTCGACTGAGCAACATCGGTCTTGGTAATTTCACCGACAGCAAAACGATCATTGGCAGCTTTGAGCTGCTGGTTCAGCACACCCAGGTTTTTCTGCCGAAGGGTGACAATTTTACGGTCCCGAATGACATTCATATAGGCTTGGATGACCTGGAAAATGATGTCCTGCTCAACGGCCAGCAGCGATTGGCGTCCCGCCTCCACATTCGCTTCAGCCGACCTGGTTCCATTGATGGTTTTGAAACCTCTGAATATCGGTTGCGACAAGACAATTGTCGCATCTGCCGGCGTGGTGAAAGATCTAGGCTCGGCATCACGATCTGACCACAGACGGCCGACAGAGCCTTCGGCAGTAATCGTTGGTCGCCAGCCGGACAGCGCTTGCGGAACCTGTTCATCGGTTCCCCGTTGCCGCGCCCGTTCTGCGTTCAATGTTGGGTTGCTTGAATAGGCAGAGGCAATTGCCTTTGCCAGCGTTTCAGCCGATGCCTGCGGCGCGCCACTCAGCAAAGTGACCAGCGTTGCTGACGCAACCATAGCCTGTTTGAGGCGCCGCAGGCCCCCCGTCTCCCCGAACCATGCTCTCAAAACCCTCAACCCTCTTGCCCAACCGAACATCACAAAACTCACTGACTGCAAATCAAATGTAGGCGCCCGATGCGATTCGAACTTGTTAACACAATATTAACCTATAGGAAATTCAGCCCTAAATCGCTGTAACCAAAATACAACGCGGCCTAAAAAACGAACGGCGCTTCGGCCAGTTCAAACCCGGGCAAAGGCGAGATTGATGCGTCAAAGGCCGGTCTTGATGAGCGATTCCCGTCATTTACGGTCAGAATATGGACCTTGGAGACATCTGCCGCACCAATGGCCGCAACAATCCGGCCTTCGGCCCCGAGCTGGTTGAACAAGCTGTCTGGAACCGCGTCAATTCTGCCCTCAACCAGGATAACATCATAGGGGCTGCCGGTCACGCAACCCGCTGCAAGCTTTCCTTCTACAACCTTGATATTTCCACTCGCGGAAAGCGCAGCTTTCATGAAAGCCGTCAATTCCGCATCCGATTCCAGTGCCACGACGGAGTTGGCAAGCATGGCAACGATCTTTGCGCCATAACCAGTTCCCGCTCCCACGACCAGAACCCGGTCGGTTGGCTTGATCGAGGCAAGGTGGACCAGGCGGGCAAAGGCCATAGGCTCGATCAGGTAACGCGCCTCACCTGCAACGCCGGACTTGATCAAAATATCTTCGTCCAGATAGGCTATTGCCTTGCGCCCGTCCGGCACAAAATCCTCGCGCGCGACGGCGGCCATGGCATCGATGATCCGGTGATCGGTGATGCCATTGGGGCGCACCTGGGACTCAACCATATTGTGCCGCGCCATCGCGAAATCAGTCATGTGCCACTATCCAAATCAGTTGCCAGTGAGGGTTGATAGCCATCATAGCCGTGACAATGCAAGGGATTTGAGGATTAGGTTGTATCCCGAAATGCCATCGCCTATAAGGCCGCTCGAAGGCCTCGTGGCGGAGTGGTTACGCAGAGGACTGCAAATCCTTGCATCCCGGTTCGATTCCGGGCGAGGCCTCCAATCCCCCTAGCGTTTGCCGTCGCGCGGCTCGCCATAGCCAAATTTCTTGGCAAGCCACGGCCAGCGCAAATGCAGCCAGTAGCCAATCTTGACAGTGGCAGAACGCCGGAAGCGCCTAACTGGCGGCAGGTCCACTGACAGGACAGCCACGCCCAGCGGCAGCATCCAAAAACCCACCACCGGCAGAAACCACAGGAAGCCACCTAATATGAGCAAGATGCCCAATGCGACACGCAGAATTGGGCTTCCTGGAACATTGACGCTGTAACCCGCGAATTTGACTTTTGGCACCAGAATTCCTTTCCGTATCCGGCACTATACAGGGAGCCGTCACCACCATCAAAGTTAATGGCGAAAAGAAATGACAAATGTCTTTTCGTATCCAAAGGCCTCTGCTATACGGCCCCCGACATTCCTCGATAGCTCAGTTGGTAGAGCATTCGACTGTTAATCGAATGGTCGCTGGTTCGAGTCCAGCTCGAGGAGCCATTTTTCAAAAACGCGCTCGGAATCGCCTCCGGGCGCGTTTTCGTTTCGGGTTTCGACAATCGTTTCCGAAAGCATGTCAAAGGGTTGCCGGAAAGTGGCGACCACCTTCCCATCCTCCCAAGTGCAGTTCGATAGTAGGAAATTGAGCAGGCGGCGTTTTTCGCGCGGTTCCTGCTTCGCAAACAGTCTTTGGGCGTCCCTCGCCAGTTCGAGGAGCGCGACTCCTTCGGAAAGATAGGATTTGTCCGCGTTCTGATGCCGTTCGATCTCGCGCTGGCAGCGCGCCTGCTCCTCGCGCCACTGGTTCGACATTTTTTCGAAGAAGGCGGTGTCCACCAGTCCGTCGAGCTTATCGACATACATTGCGTGAATGCGGTCATTGAGACGCTTGTATTCGGCCTGATGGCGCTTGATCGCTTCCTCTTGCTCGCGGCGCTCGTCGGCGTGGCTGGCGTGCAGCGCGTCGCTCACCCATTCGAGCACCTCATCATCGAATCGAAGCCGCCCGAGCAGTTCGGTGAATTGTGCTTCGAGCACTTCCTCGCGGACATATTTGCGGCGGCAGTCGGCGGGCTTGCCCTGGCACTTATCGGCATAGCCGGTGCAATGGTAATAGACGTAGCGTTCCTTCTTGATCTCGCCGACGATGGCGCAGCCGCAGGCGCAGCAGGCGATCAAGCCTGAGAAGGCAAAATCACGCCTGCCCTTCTTCGCGCCGCGCGCATTGCGCCCGTCCATCACGTCCTGCACCCGTTCCCATAGCTCGGTCGGCACGATGGCCTCGTAGCGGCCCTGATAGGTCTTGCCGTCCCAATCGAAGCGACCGGTATAGATGCGGTTGCGCAAGATCGCGGCGACGGTGCTTTTCGGGATGCGCCCGCCGCTTTTCTTGAACACGAGGCCCGCCGCCCGTGCCTTCTTCGTCACTTCCTGCGTGCGCTGAGCTGTTGTGACTGTTCAGCCGCGCTTTTGTGGTTTTGTGTTCTGGAATACGTGTTGCAGTTTTTGGATGGCTTTTTTGGTGGTTTTTTCGTCAGCGGCTGCGAAGCCCATTACTAGGCCGTGTTGGGGGTTGGCGTGTCTGTATTGAATGGAGAGCGGCGAGACATTGAGCCCTTGCGCCACGGCTCCCGCAGCCACCGCCTTGTCATCATGGGCGCTCTGGAAGTGGCCGACAAGCTGAATGCCAGATTCGGTGCGCTGCAGGCGCAGCCACTCGCCCAGATGTTCTTCGCAGATGGTCATGAAATTCTGCCGCCTTGCGGCGTAGAGCCTGCGCATGCGGCGGAGGTGGCGGGCGAAATGACCTTCATTCATGAAATCGGCCAAAGCCGCCTGGGTGAGCAGCGGTGCATGTTGGCCCGTGGTGCTGAGGGCCGCCACAATCCCTTCACTGATGGTGGCGGGTACGACCATGAAACCAAGGCGCATGGCCGGAAACAGGATCTTCGCGAAGGTCCCGACAAAGACAGTGCGGTTGGAAACATCGACGCCCTGCAAGGCGGGAATGGGCTGGCCCTGAAACCGGTATTCGCTGTCGTAATCATCTTCAATGATCCAGGCGTTCCAATTCTCCGCCAGGCGCAGGAGATTGAGACGCTGTTCCATTGGCATGGTGACACCCAGGGGGTGATGGCAGGAGGGGGTGACGAAGATGAGGCGGGGCGCTGCGGGCGGTGGATCTAGCTGCCAGCCTGTTTCACCGACTCTCAGCGGCGACAACCGGGCTCCAGCGGCGGCGAATGCGGCGCTGGCGCCATAATATCCGGGCTCTTCCATCCACACAGTATCACCAGGATCAAGCAGCAGGCGGGCCAGCAGGTCAAAAGCCGACTGGGCGCCATTGGTGATGAAGATTTGCTCCGCCGTGCAATTCACGCCGCGCGAGACGCTCAGATAGCGCGCGATGGCCTCGCGCAGCGGCGGATGACCGGTGACATGATAGGCGCCGAAGAGATCGTGCCGGGCGCGTCTGGCTTGGCGGGCTAGGAGCCTTGACCAGGTATTGAACGGGAAATTGTCGGGGTCAGGCATGCCGGGATGCAGGGCGAAACTGCCTGGCTTGCCATGATGATAGCGCTGGGCCTTCAGGACTTTGCCGCGCGCTGAGATGTGGCTGCTGCGGCTTGGCCGTGGTTGCAGCGGGGCCTGGCTCCGGGTCGGCAAATCGACAACCAGCGGGGTTGCGCCGCGCCGCAGCCGCAAATAGCCCTCAAGAGCCAGTTGGTCATAAGCGGCGATCACACTGTTGCGGCCAATGTCCAAATCCTTTGCCAGGAGCCTGGTGGAGGGCAGCGCACCGCCGCTGGCCAGGGCGCGGTTTTCAATGAGGCGCCGGAGTTGCGCGTAAAGTTGCCGGTGCAGGTTGACCGGTGCCGACGGGTTCAGAACAATGGCCTCGACGCTGAATGTGGCTGCCATGGTGGTTCCTGATTTATGTCATAATCTGGTTCTGACTCTCAGACCACTTTGCCTGTATTCTCAACCAACCGCAACAACTGCCTAGGGAGCGCGCGCATGTACACGGTTGGCGAGGAAGAGATTGATGCGATTGCCAAGGTTATCCGCAGCAAGGCGCTGTTCCGCTACGGGGTAGGCAAGGAATGCGACCGGTTTGAGCAGCGCTATGCCAGCTATCTGGGGGTGAAGCATTTCGCGCTCGCGGCCAGCGGCAGCAACGCGCTGCTGGCGGCCATGATCGCCGTTGGCATTGGGCCGGGCGATGAAGTGCTGACCCCCGCCCACACCTATATGGCAACTGCCACGGCTGTGCTTGCCGCAGGCGCCATTCCGGTGATTGTTGATGTAGATGAAAGCATCACCATCAGTCCGGCCGCGATAGAAGCCGCCATCGGGCCCTGCACCAAAGCGGTGATCCCCGTTCATATGTGGGGCGCGGCTTGCGACATGGACGCAATCATGGATATTGCCAAGCGGCGCAATCTCATTGTCATAGAGGACTCCTGCCAAGGCGTGGGCGGCGGCTACAAGGGCCGCAGATTCGGTTCTATCGGGCACATCGGGGCCTTCAGCTTCAATTTCTACAAGAACATGACCTGCGGCGAAGGCGGCGGTGTCGCCGTCAATGATGACCGGCTGGCCAAGCGGGTGCGCGGCGCTATTGATCCCTGCCATTTCTACTGGAATGGCCGCGATGACGAGGAGAAGCCCTTTGCCGGCAACGGTGCGCGCGCCTCTGAGCTTATGGGCGCCATGCTCAATGTGCAACTCGACCGGCTGGACGGCTTGATCGCGGCCATGCGGGCGGAAAAGAAGAGGATCCTCTCTGGCACCGCAGCCTTCGGTAATCTCGGCCTCAAGCCAGCGCCCATGAACAGCGCAGACCACGACTGCGCCACCCATGTCATGTATTCGCTGCCCTCGGCTGATGCCGCCAAGCGCTTCGTCAAGGTGTTTCCCAGCGTGATCGCCGGCAAAACGGGACGCCATACCTATACCGAATGGGACCAGGTGCTGATTGGGGCAGGCGCTGCCCATCCAGCGATGAATCCCTATCTGATGGCGGCCAACGCGCCCTGCCGCAAGAGCTACTCAAAGGACATGTGCGCTGCGTCGCTGGAAATTCTTGACCGCACAGTCATGGTGCCCACCAATCCGGCACACAGCGAAAGCCAGATCACCGACATCATCCATGACATTGGCGTCGCCAGCCGTGTGGCGCTGGCAGGCATGTCGATGGATGAGGCGGAACTGCGCAGCGACGTCACCGTCGATGTCCAGAAATTCGATGCCATGGGCCGGGACGATGCGGCGGCCTGATCGGGCCTTGAATTTGCAGATTGTCGGGCGCAGGCTGCTGCTCGCGCCGCTAGCGAACCAGTGTCACGATAAAGACTGGTCTGCCGCCCATCACCGTGGGCAGGCGGAAAATATTCAACAGGAGGAGTCATTATGAAAAGTATGATCAAGACGGTTGTGGCCGCGCTTGCGGTGCTCGGCTGCATGGTAGCGAGCGTGAGCGCCGAAGGGTTGAAAGCCGCCAAGGATGTGAAGATATCGGTCGTCGTGCACGGGGCCGCGTCTGACGCTTACTGGTCGGTGGTCAAGCGCGGTGTGGATGACGCAGCCGCCCTGACCGGCGCTACGGTGCAGTATATCGCCCCACAGGTTTTTGACAGCGTCGAGCAGGCCCGGCTGATCGAGGCCGCCGTTGCCACCAAGCCCGACGGCATTGTTGTCTCCATTCCCGATATCGATGCTCTGAAAGGCGCAATCAAGAGCGCCCTTGACGCCGGCATACCGGTGATCAATGTCGATTCCGGCGAAAAGCAGGGCGAAAGCATCGGCGTTCCGCTCTATGTCGGCACCACGTCGGAATATCAGGCGGGCATCCGCGCAGGTGAGCGCCTGGCCAAGGACGGCATCCTAAAGGTTGTGTGCGTCAACCATGAGGTTGGCAATATCAGCCTTGATGAACGCTGCCAGGGCATCAATGACGGACTGGCAAAATCAGGCGGAAGCTCGGAAGTGGTGGCCGTGGCACAAGACCCCGCCGATGTTACGCGCCGCGTCCAGGCCTATCTCTCGGCGCACACCGACGTGCAAGCCGTTTTCGCCACGGGCACCGCCTCGGCCAATCCGCTGATCAAGCATTTCAAGGATCAGGAGCTGTTCAGCAAACTCAAGCTCTATACATACGATCTCGGCCCCGAGATTCTGGAATCGGTGGCTGCAGGCCAAATGGGCTTTGGCATTGACGGCCAGCAATATCTGATGGGCTATCTGCCGGTCCTCGCCCTGGTCGAAAATGCAACCCATGGCTTCTGGATCCAGAACAACATCTATACCGGGCCTCTCTTCATTGACACGCCTGAGAAGGCCAAGGGCGTTCTGGCGCTGTCAAAGCAGGGCATTCGCTGAATGTCCATTGTCCCTCTCCTTGGGGGAGGGGACGAGGGGCAATGATGTAACAACGGGAGTGCCGCCGGATGACGGAGAAAAGTGAGGCTTCGCCGGTCCAAGGCGTCACTCCCAAAAATATTACTGGCGCTGACGAACGGCTGGCCGCCGCTGGCTGGTTCACCCGCCTGCTGCGAAGGCCGGAATCCGGCGTCGGCTGCGGGCTGATTGCCACCGCCATCATATTCGCCGTGCTGCCCGGCGCCGGCGCGCTCTACTCGCTGCAGGGATCAATGACCTTCCTGACGCTGGCGGCGGAACTCGGAATCATCGCCGCAGCCGTAGCGCTCTTGATCATCGCCGGCGAATTCGATCTGTCGATTGGCTCGATGATCGGCTTTGCCGGCGTGGTGATCGGCCTCACGGTGAAACATATGGGCTTTCCGCTTTGGGCCGGCATCGCCTCAGCCTTTGGCGTGGCCCTGCTGGTGGGTTATTTCAACGGCCTGATCGTGGTGAAGACCAGGTTGCCGTCTTTCATTGTGACCCTGGCCTCGCTTTTCATCCTGCGCGGCCTCGCCATCGGCATCACCCGGGCCGTGACCGGTCGCACGCAAATTCCCTACATACTCGATGACGTGCCTGATCCCTGGGTGGCGGGCATTTTCAACGGCCATGTCTTCACCGGGTTTTTCCACTGGATGGGGACGCTGGGATGGATCGGGGTCAAGAGCGACGGCTCGCCCTTTGTGCCCGGCATTCCCATGTCGATCATCTGGTGGCTTATCGTCACCGGCATCGCCGGCTGGGTTTTGACCGAGACGCGCTTTGGCAACTGGATTTACTCCTCCGGCGGCGATGCCGCTGTGGCCCGCAATGTTGGCGTTCCAGTGGCGCGGGTCAAGATAACGCTATTCGTAGCGAGCGCTTGCGCGGCGACGCTGCTGGCCACCATACAGGTCATGGAAGCAGGCTCTGCCGATACCGTGCGCGGCATGCTCAAGGAGTTTGAAGCCATCATCGCGGTGGTTGTCGGCGGGGTGCTGCTCACCGGTGGATATGGCACAATCTATGGCGCGGCCTTTGGCGCCCTCATCTTCGGGCTGGTGCAGATGGGCATCTTCTACACCGGCATTGACACTGACTGGTTCAAGGTTTTCCTCGGCATTGTCATACTTGTCGCTGTCCTGGTCAACAACTACACCCGCGCCAAGGCGCTCGGCGAAAGATCCACGCCATGACTGGTCTTCCTGCCATTGAGCTTCGTCAGGTGAGCAAGCGTTTCGGGTCGGTGATCGCGCTCCACGATATTGATATGAAAGTCTATCCCGGGGAGGTTCACTGCCTGCTTGGCGACAACGGCGCGGGGAAGTCCACCCTCATCAAATTACTCTCGGGCGTCTATCAGCCGAGCCAGGGGAAAATCCTGGTGGCGGGCGAAGAAGTGCGCTTCAGGAGCCCTCGCGACGCCGCAGGGTATGGCGTGGCCACGGTGTTCCAGGACCTGGGCCTCATTCCGCTCATGAGCATCTCGCGCAATTTCTTCCTTGGCCGCGAGCCCAGAAAGGGTGTGTTTCCTTTCCAGCGCTTCGACAAGGAGCGCGCAAACGCCATCGCCCGGAAGGCCATGGCCGATGTTGGCATACAGGTCCGCGATCCCACCCAGGCCGTGGGCACCCTTTCAGGCGGCGAGCGCCAGTCCGTAGCCATCGCGCGGGCGATCTACTTCGGCGCCAAGGTTCTGATTCTCGATGAACCCACCTCAGCACTCGGCGTGCATCAGGCCGCCATGGTGATGAAATTTATCATCGAGGCACGGCTGCGGGGACTAGCCGTCATCTTTATCACCCACAATATCCGCCACGCCTACCCGGTGGGCGATGTCTTCACCCTGCTAAACCGCGGTGGCAGCCAAGGCACGTTCCGGAAATCCGAAATCACTCGCGATGAAGTGCTTTCGATCATGTCGGGCGGCGAGGACATGACAGCGGTCGAACGTGATATCGAGCGGTTGCTCGAAACCATCAAGAGATAGAGCGGACATTTAGTGGGCACCACAGTGCAAAAATTCGTCGTCATACATGCCGATGACCTTGGCATGAGTCATGGCGCTAACGCAGCTTTTGCTGAACTTACTGCCCTTGGTGTCTCCAGCGCTGGATCAGTGATGGTGCCCTGCCCGTGGTTTCTTGAAATTGCGGCAATGGCCAACGGCAACCGGCAACTTGATCTTGGTGTACATCTCACACTCACCAGCGAAATGAAATATTTCAAGTGGCGCCCGCTGACCAAACCCCCACCGTCGGCAGGGATGACCGATGAATACGGATATTTTCTGTCAGATGTCGCTACTTTGCGGGCCGAGGCAGAACCTGAGGCTGTGGAAGCTGAACTCCGCGCACAGATTGAAATGGCAGTTGGCGCTGGGATCGATGTGACGCATTTTGACGATCATGCGGGTGCGGTTCTGGCGCCTGAATTCTGTGAAATCTATGTGCGCCTTGGCATTGAGTTTCAGTTGCCGATACTTCTCACTGCGAGCCTCACGACGTATGGCGGCATTCATAACTTGCAAGGTGTGGCCGATGAAGACTATCGCCGGCATGCGGAGTTTGCCCTCGCCCAGGGATTTCGAATTTTTGACAGAATTATCGAGACGCCATGGGAAACTACGTCGCCACCTGGGGCAACCTATCGTCAGCTCATCAGCGGCATCAACCCTGGCTATAGTTTCCTGGCGCTGCATTTCACCAAACCGGGAGAGATAGACACTATAGACGCCCGGTCTGGTCATATTCGGATGGCGGAATATGATTTGTTCAGATCTTCGGAGTTCAGGAATTGGCTGGGCCAGCAGGGACTGACGCTGATTGGCATGAGAGGCCTCCGCGAAGAGTTGCGCGCAAGACCGGGCAAAGACAGGCGAGGTAATTGAGATGGACCGTATCGGTGCTGCACTCATCGTCACTGGCGAGAGCATCGCCAATCTAACGCCTGCCGATGTTTGGTTCGGGCGATTTCAAGTCACCTTAAAACAAAAAGGGGTAAAACACGACACATTCAAAAAACCGACGCTTGCATCACAGTGCGCCAGCCGCCCAAAATGAAACCCAAGATGCGCCAGAGCCTCCATTCAATCAGGTCGCAAGAAGTCCATATTCATCTGACGACGGACAGGCGGGAGCCGCCTCAAAACGCCTGATAAAGTGAAGGAATCATGACGAGAATGTTAGGAACAGCAGCGGTGTACAATTAAGGGAATACAGATTTCGGCATCTCTGACGCGATGACTGCTTCTGGCCCTTTTGAGACCTGGTGGCGGGTTTTCGGGATGCCCGCTTATCCCCGCAAAGCTGACCTTTAGTCAGTAATTGCCGTTTTTTCGGAAATTTGGTCTGCAAA
>VFJY01000073.1 GCA_009885825.1 Rhodobiaceae bacterium
TAGAGCGGATTTCGCTCGTATTGAATCGGAAGGGTTCCCAACGGCTTGTCAATGAGGGAATCTGGCGGCCTTGATTCGCAATCAGGAGCCGAACATGCCGAAGCCCTATTCCATCGACCTTCGCAGCCGGGTGATCGCAGACGTGGAGGCTGGCTGTTCACGGCGCGAGGCGGCCGAGCAATACGGGATCAGTCCCAGCGTGGTGGTGATCTGGGCGCAGCGCTTCGATGAGACAGGTAGCGTTGCGGCAAAGCCAAGCGGCGGAAGCGTCTCGCCGCTGGAAGACCACGCCGATTTTCTGCTGGGCCTGATTACGGACGAGCCAGACATGACGCTGGACGAGATTGTCGCGGCCATGCGCAAGCGAAGGATAGCGGGCAGCCGCAGCGCGGTGTGGCGTTTCTTCGAGCGGCGCGGGATCAGCTTTAAAAAAAAGTCTGTACGCCGAGGAGCAGAAGCGCGCGGACGTGGCCCGGGCGCGCCGGCGCTGGATGCGCGAGCAAGGCATGTTTGACCCGGCGCGGCTGGTGTTCATCGACGAGACCAGCACGAACACCTCGATGGTCCGGCTGCGCGGGCGCGCGCCGCGTGGCGAACGGCTGGTTAGCCACGCGCCCCTTGGACAATGGAAAATGATCACCTTCGTGGGCGGCCTGCGGCAACGCGGAGTGACCGCGCCCTTTGTGATCGAGGGAGCCATGAACGGGCCGGTATTTCTGGCCTATGTGCGGCGATGCCTGGCCCCAACCCTCAAGCGCGGCGAGACCGTGCTCATGGACAATCTGCCGGTCCACAAGGTCGCGGGCGTCGCCGAGGCGATCGAGGAAACCGGCGCGCGGCTGATATATCTTCCGAAGTATTCGCCAGACCTCAACCCGATCGAAATGGCTTTCAGCAAACTCAAGGCGCATCTGCGCAAGGCGGCCGAACGTACTGTTCCAAATCTCATGCGCAGGATTGGCCGCGTCGTTGGTCAGTTCAGCGCAAAAGAATGCAGGAACTTCTTTCGCAAAGCGGGCTACGTTCGAACATGATCGGAATCCGCTCTAAGTCACGCACCCATTCTCCCGTCATGATGGCGACGGACTGGCGGGCTGAGAGAACGATGGACAGCGTGGCAAAGCACAGCCACACGACGATCCAGGGGTTAATGCGGGATTTTGCGATCATGGGGCAACCAGAGAATAGGCCCTTGCAACGGGCTAGCTTTTTTCGATCTTTTCACCATATAACCCCGGCATGGACCAAACCTCCGCACTTCGCTTTCGCAAGATGAACGGGCTCGGCAATGATTTTGTCGTGCTGGACGGGCGGGCGCGTGTTATTTCCATGGATGAGGTGAAGGCGCGGGCCATAGCGGACCGCAAGACCGGCATCGGCTGCGACCAGCTCATTGTGTTGAAAAAATCCGACGTGGCGGACGTCCGGATGCAGATATGGAACAATGATGGTGGCGAGGTGGAAAGCTGCGGCAATGCGGCCCGCTGCATCGCCGATCTGATGTTTGAGGACAAGAAATCAGATGCGGCCACCATCGACACAGTGGGTGGATTTCTGGTGGCGCGCAAGGCCGGCGACAAGCTGGTGACAATCGACAATGGGGTTCCCAAGTTCGGCTGGCAGGATATTCCGCTGGCGGATGAATTCAGCGATACAAGGCGGATAGAATTGCAGGTTGGCCCCATTGACGCGCCGCTCATTCACACGCCCTCGGTTGTCAATGTGGGAAACCCCCATTGCATTTTCTGGGTCAATGATCTCGAGGTGGTTGATCTTGCGCGCGTTGGGCCGATGCTGGAGCATCACAGATTGTTTCCGCAGCGCGCCAACATCACATTGGCGCGGGTTGACGGGCGCGATCACGTGACCATCAAGGTTTGGGAGCGGGGCGCTGGCCTGACCAAGGCTTGCGGCACGGCTGCCTGCGCTGTCATGGCGGCGGGCGTCAGGATCAAGTTCATCGACCGGAAATGCCGGGTGACGCTGCCGGGTGGCGATCTGTTCATGGAATGGCGGGCGAGCGATGATCACATCCTGATGACGGGGCCTGTGGCCTATGAATTCGATGGTGTGCTGCCGCCGGAACTTGCCCCATGAGCGAAACGGAATTCATCACGTTCGGGTGCAGGCTCAACACTTACGAATCAGAAGTGATGCGCGACCATGCGGCGAAGGTCGGATTGAAAGATGCGATTGTCTTCAACACCTGTGCAGTGACGGCTGAAGCCACGCGGCAGGCGCGGCAAGCCATACGCCGCGCCCACAGGGAAAAACCAAACGCGAAGATCATTGTCACGGGCTGTGCGGCACAGACGACGCCGGAGATGTTTGCCGAAATGCCGGAAGTTTCCATGGTTCTCGGCAATGAAGAGAAACTGCAGCCGCAGAACTGGTTGCCCGGTGCGAATGACCGGGTGCGCGTCAATGAAATCATGAGCCCGCGCAAAAACCATCTGCACATGATTGACGGCCTGACTGAGCGCACGCGGGCATTTGTCCAGGTGCAAAACGGCTGCGATCATCGCTGCACGTTTTGCATCATTCCGTTCGGGCGCGGCAATTCGCGCTCGGTGGAAATACCGGCAGCGGTAGAGCAAGTGCGGCGGCTGGTGTCCAACGGCCATGCGGAAGTCGTGCTCTCGGGCGTTGACATCACCTCATGGGGCGCTGATCTCGCAGGCGTTCCCAAATTAGGCGCATTGGTTTCGCGCATTCTGAGCCAGGTTCCCGATCTCAAGCGTCTGCGGCTATCTTCGATAGATTCCATCGAAACTGATCCTGAGCTGATGGATGTGATGGCGGGCGAGCAGCGGTTGATGCCGCATGTTCATCTCTCGCTGCAATCGGGCGACAACATGATCCTGAAGCGGATGAAACGCCGGCATGCGCGGGAAGATTCCATCGCATTTTGCCGGGAACTCAGATCGCGCCGCCCCGACATGGTGTTCGGCGCTGACATCATCGCGGGTTTTCCGACCGAAACGGATGAGATGTTTGAGAATTCACTCCGGATCATTGATGAATGCGAACTCACTTACCTCCACGTGTTTCCGTTTTCGCCCCGGCCCGAGACACCGGCAGCCCGCATGCCGCAAGTGGATAAGGCGGTCATCAAAGAACGCGCCCAGCGATTACGTGCCAAAGGCGAAGCTGGGTTGGCGGCATTTTTACGGAGTTCCGTTGGCGCAACCCAGCGCGTGCTGATTGAGACGGAAAACGCCGGCCGCAATGAGCAGTTTGCCCAGGTGAGGTTTACCCAAAGCCTTTCGCCGGGCGCGATTGTGACCGCCCATATCACGGGCGCACAGCCAACTTATGTGGAAGCCAGGCTTTCGGCATGAGCGGGTTTTTCAAGAAGCTGTTCAACCGCATTACTGGCAAGGGTCCCGAAACCCCGCCACCTGCGGAAGCCGTGGTCCCGCAGATAGAAGCGCTGCCGCCCGTTATCATTGAAATTCCGGAAGCTTCACCGCCGCCAGTGGTGGCCGGAAAGCCCAAGGCTGCTCCGCCAAAAATAAAGGCGAAGAAATCACCTGCGAAGAAGCCGGAACCCAAGAAGCCGGAACCGAAGAAACCTGAGCCCAAGGCCAAGCCGGAACCCAAGAAGGTTGAGGTTAAAAAACCTGCGCCGAAAAAACCGGAACCGAAAAAGCCGGAAACCAAGAAGCAGCCCGCCAGGAAGGTTGCTCCCGTTCCGAAAGAGATCAAAGTTGAAGAGCCTGTTATTGAGGCCGCTTCCGCTCCGCCTCCCGTTATTGAAAAATTGCCAGAGCCTGCTGTTCCACCCCCAGTTGTGGAGCCGGTTGCGCCACCTCCCGCTCCAGAACCGCCTGAACGCCGGGGTTGGCTGTCGCGGCTCACCCAAGGGCTTTCGAAGTCGTCGAAAACCATCACCTCTTCGATCACCTCCATCTTCACCAAGCGCAAGCTTGATGGGACAACGCTAGGCGAACTGGAAGATGTGCTGATCCAGGCTGATCTTGGCATTGCGGTTTCCGAGAGAATTATCAGGGCGGTGTCGGCTGGGCGCTATGACAAGGAAATCGAGCCGGAGGAAGTGAAGCGCATTCTGGCTGAAGAAGTGGCCAAGGTTCTGAAGCCTGTCGAGGTGCCGTTTAATTTTGGTCAAGAAAAGCCGTTTGTGATCCTGGTTGTGGGTGTGAATGGGGCTGGCAAAACCACAACGATCGGCAAGCTTGGCTCCATTGCGACGCGCGAGGGTTTCAAGGTGATGTTTGCCGCTTGCGACACGTTCCGCGCGGCGGCCATCGAGCAGTTGACCATCTGGGGCCAGCGCATCGGAGCTACAACCATATCGCGCCCAACGGGATCTGATTCGTCAGGCCTTGCCTATGATGCCATGCAGACGGCCACACAGAACGGCACGGATATTCTCTTCATCGACACGGCCGGACGTCTGCAAAACAAGGCTTACCTTATGGATGAGCTGGACAAGATTGTGCGCGTGATCAAAAAACAGGATGCGGCGGCGCCGCACGCCGTATTGCTGGTGCTGGATGCCACCACCGGACAGAACGCCATATCGCAGGCCGAAATCTTCACCAAGGTCGCGGGCGTCACGGGTCTCATCATGACCAAACTGGACGGCACCGCGCGAGGCGGAATTCTGGTTGCAATTGCCGAAAAATTTGGTTTGCCCATTCACGCCATTGGTGTAGGTGAAACCATCAACGATCTGCAACCCTTTGATGCCGAGGCATTCGCCAGGGCAATTTCAGGAATTCAGGACACATGAAGCCACTGCCGAAATATCTGATTGAGTTTGGACCGCTGGTTGCTTTCTTCGTTGGCAATTACAAGGGTGGAATATTTTGGGGCACCGGAATTTTCATGGCGGCAACGGTTGTGGCCCTCACGGCTTCCTGGATGCTGACGCGGAAAATTGCGAAATTCCCCCTCATCAGCGCCATCTTCGTTGGCATCTTCGGCGGGCTCACCATCTGGCTGCACAGCGATGTTTTCATCAAGCTCAAAGTCACGCTGATCAATGTGCTCCTGGGCGTTACGCTGTTTGGCGGACTGGCCTATGGAAAACTGTTTTTGAAATCCATCATGGGCGAGGCCGTCAACATGCCGGAAGAAGCGTGGCGCGGATTGACCTGGCGCTGGGGATTCTTCTTCCTGTTTGTCGCAGGGCTCAATGAGGCTATCTGGAGAAATGTCTCGACGGATACTTGGGTCAATTTCAAGGTGTTTGGCCTCATCGGCCTCACCCTGGTTTTCGCGCTGGCGAACGCGCCATTCATGGCGAAACACATGATTGAGGACGACCCTCCGTCGCCCGAAGCACCATCCGCTTGAATAGCTGATTTTGATAAGTCAAGAGTTGTAATCCGTGCCCGGATGATTTTAATTGTTTTTTGAGGCGGCGGTTTTGCGCCTTTTTTGCTTGCCGCCATAAACTTGAAACGCTAGGACTCTCCGACTTTTTGGACACGACAACAAGATTCTATGGCAGCAGGTTCGAGATGCTTGAACCGGCAGTGCAGGAGCAGGGGCATATGAGTGGCAACAAAGACGTGAAACAGCTGGCGCGGTCCATATCCCATCTGTTGAAGCGCGCCGTGCAATATTCCATTCATCTCTATATGAGCGAGACCGGAAAATCCGGACTGACGCACCGTCAGTTCACGGTGTTGCTGGCAGCGGACGAGCATGATGGACGCAGCCAGACCGAGCTGGTGAAGATGACAGGTATTGACCGTTCGACCCTTGCCGATCTGGTGGCGAGGCTCATGGCGCAGGGCCTTTTGCAGCGCCGCCGCACCAAGGATGACGCGCGCACCAATGCCATTCGCCTGACGCCCATCGGCAAGAAAATGTTGAAGCAGGCGCAGTCGGGCGCCGAGGAAGTTGACAAGCAATTGCTGGCCGTGCTGCCAAACAGTGACCGCAAGACAATGCTGGAATCCCTGTCCAGCCTGGCCGCCGAAATGGACCGGGTCGAGGACAAAGAACCGGAAAAAGTGGTGCGCAAGGTTCGCCCGCGCAAGAGCCGCTGATCAGGGCAGGGGTTGCTTGGCTTTTTCAATCTCGCTCAAAAATCCGGTGAGCGTTTCGGGTGATAGAGGCCCCACCCATTTGAATCTTATGATGCCGTTGCCATCGATGATGAAGGTTTCGGGAACGCCGTAACCGCCCCAGTCAATTGCCACGCGGCCGCTTTCGTCTGCGCCAATGGCCGCGAAGGGCTGGCCGAGCGTATTCAGAAAGCTGAGCGCGTTTGCCGCAGCATCCTTGTTGTTGATGCCGACCAGCCGGATGTCCTCTCGCTTGGAAAGCTCCATCAGCAGGGGATGCTCATAGCGGCAGGGGCCGCACCAGGAGGCCCAGATATTGACGACGGTAACACCGCCAGATTTCAGGTCGGCAGATGTCAGTCCGGGAACGTTTGAACCCTTGATGGCAGGCAGCGCGAATTCCGGCGCTGGCTTGCCGATGAGGACAGACCGCAGCTCGCGCGGATCGCCGCCGAGGCCAAAGAAGAGACTGACGGCGAGGCCCGCAAAAATCACGACAGGAACAAGTGTATAAATAAGCCGGCGCTTTTGCGGTGCGGTTTCAGTCATTGTTTCTTTGTCTTTTCAAACAGCGCCAAGGCGTTTCTGTTGCGACGATCGCGCATGAGAACATGAAGCGTCAACCCAACAATGAATATGAAGCTCAAGGCATAACAGGCGACGACGAAGCCCGCGTGGTCGGCACTCCAGTCCATTATCTGTCCCCACTTCTGGCAATGCGCAGGTTGCGCAGTTTTCGCTGGGTGATTTCGCTTCTGATGGAAACGAGGTGAAGGGCGAGAAAAAGAAATGTATAGGCCAGACCCATGACCAGCAATGGCCAGAGCATTGAGCGGTCGATGGTGGGGCCGCCCATTCTGAAGACGCTTGCCGGCTGGTGCAGGGAGTTCCACCAATCGACGGAAAACTTGACGATGGGAATATTGACAAAACCGACAAGCGCCACAATGCGCGCGATGAGGGCGGCGCGGCCGGGTTCTTCGATGGCTTGCCAGATGGCGATGTAGCCCACGTAAAGCAGCATCAGCACAAACATTGATGTGAGTCTCGCATCCCACACCCACCAGGCGCCCCACATGGGCTTGCCCCAGAGGGAGCCAGTGGCGAGTGCCAGAAAACAGAATACGGCCCCAATGGGGGCTGCGGCTTTCGCCGCGACATCAGCCAGGGGATGGCGGAAGACGATAGCGAGTGCACTGGCCAGCGCCATGACAGTGTAGACGAAAAGCGCCATCCAGGCGGCGGGCACATGCACAAACATGATGCGCACGGTTTCGCCCTGCTGGTAATCGGCGGGTGCGGAGAGCAATGCCCCATAGAGGCCAATGGCAAACAAGAGGGCCGTGACGGCCCAGACATAGGGCAGGGATGCGTTGGCAATTTTCAGGAAGCGGGTCGGGTTGGCGAATTGCTGCATGGCCTCAACTTTAATTGGTTTCACCTATTTCAGATAGGCCCGGAGTGCCGCAGCGGCGGCAATCGGGGCCAGCACGAGACTTGCCAGTGCAATTGCGGACAAAATGAGGAGGGACGGCATCACCAGTTCGGGATTGCCCGTGGCTGCCGACATGCCGAACACCAGGATAGGCACATAGAGCGGCAAGACCAGAATTGAAATCAGCAAGCCGCCCCGGCGCAAATTCAAAGTGAACGAGGCGCCGATGCTGGCGATGAATGAAAGGCCGATTGATCCCATGCCCATGGCGGCAATCAGCGGCCAAATAATCTGGTCATGCAGGTTAAGCAATATGCCGAGAAACGGCGCGGCCAAGCTGAGGGGCAGGCTGGTTGAAAGCCAGTGGGCGATGGCCTTGATGAAAACCACGAGTTCGAGCGGCGTTGGGGCCATGGCCATGATCTCAAGGGAACCATCCTCATAGTCCTGCTGGAAGATGCGATCGGCCGAGAGCAGCACAGCCAGCAGCAATGTGATCCAGAGGATGCCGGGCGCCAGGCGCTGCAGGGTGGCTTGGTCGGGGCCGACGCCAATGGGCAAAAGAACCAGCACAGTCAGAAAGAATCCGAGGGCGGTTCCAACCCCGCCTCCCTGGCGGGCGGCGAGAACGAGATCGCGGCGAAGCAAGGCGATCAGCGGCTTCATGATTGCGATGCCCCGCTCAAGTGCAGGCTCTGATCCGGTTTCAATCCCAGGGACACGTGGGTGGCGGCAATGATGATGCCATCACTTTTGAGGTGCTGGCGCATGAGGCTTATGAGCAGCTTTTGCGAGGCCGCGTCGAGGCCGGCGCTGGGCTCATCGAGCAGCCAGATGGGGCGCGTGACAAGGGCAAGCCTTGCCAGCGCCAAGCGGCGCTTCTGGCCCTCGGAGAGAAGGGCAACCGGATAATCCGCCAGCGATGCGAGATTGACAGCGCCGAGGGCGTTGGCGAGGTCGCCGCCGCCGAGGAAATCGCGCCAGAAAATCAGGTTTTCGGCGACGCTCAGGGCGGACTTGGAGGCTTCGCCATGGGCGATGTAGTGGGCCTGTTCGGCCAGCGTGAGATCGCCGCCGCCGCCCGCCAGCTTGAGGCGGCCATGGCGGGGTTCGCTGAGGCCCGAAAGCAAACGCAAGAGCGAAGACTTGCCAGCGCCATTGGGGCCGGTGAGCTCCAGGAACCGCCCGCTTTCCACCGCGAAATTCAGCTCCGTGAAGACGATTCTGCCGCCGCGCTCGCAGGCCAGGTCCGTGGCCGTGATTTTCATTTCGGCCCCGGCTCCCGCCGCCTACATGTATTGGCCGCCATTGGCGGAAAGGGTCGACCCCGTAATGAAGCCTGCGTCATCGCTGGCGAGAAAGACAACGCAGCGGGCGATTTCCTCCGGCTCGCCCAGGCGGCCCACGGGGATTTGCGGAATAATGCGCTTGTCCAGCACATCCTTCGGCACGGCGAGCACCATTTCGGTGCCGATATAACCGGGGCAGATGGCGTTCACAGTGATGCCTTTGGCGGCGCCTTCCTGGGCCAGGGCCTTGACGAAGCCGATTTCACCGGCTTTCGCGGCGGAATAATTGGTTTGTCCCATCTGGCCCTTCTGGCCGTTGATGGAGGAGATGCAGATCACCCGGCCGAAATTCCGGTCGCGCATGCCGCCCCACACGGGTTGCGTCATGTTGAACAGCGAGTTCAAATTGGTGTTCACCACTTCATTCCACTGGGCCGCCGTCATCTTGTGGAACATGGCGTCGCGCGTGATGCCGGCGTTGTTCACCAGCACTTCGATGGGGCCGAGATCAGCCTCGACCTGCTTCAGGCCAGCGGCGCACTGCTCGGTGTTGGAGACATCCCATTTGTAGACGGGAATGCCGGTCTCCGCCTTGAACCTCGCTGCCGCCTCATCATTGCCCGCGTAGTTTGCGGCGACCTTGCAGCCTTGGGCCGCCAAGGCTTTTGAAATGGCAGCGCCAATGCCACGGCTGCCTCCGGTTACGACTGCTACTCTTGCCATGGTGTTCCCCTCAGTTTTCTACGCACATGGCAATGCCCATGCCGCCGCCAATGCAGAGCGTTGCAAGGCCCTTCTTGGCTTTGCGCTTTTGCATTTCATGCAACAGGGTTGTGAGCACGCGGGCCCCCGATGCGCCGATGGGGTGGCCCAGGGCGATGGCGCCGCCATTCACGTTGACGATATCGGGGTTCCAGCCCATGTCCTTGTTCACCGCGCAGGCTTGCGCCGCGAAGGCCTCATTGGCTTCGACGAGATCAAGATCGCTGGCTTTCCAGCCGGCTTTCTTCAAGGCTGCCTGGGACGCCGGAATTGGGCCTGAGCCCATGATGGCGGGATCAACACCGACGCTGGCCCAGGAGGCGATGCGGGCAAGAGGTGTCAGGCCCCGCTTGGAAGCCTCATCGGCGCTCATCAGAATGAGGACTGCGGCGCCATCATTGATGCCGGAGGCATTGGCGGCGGTCACACTGCCGTCCGTGGCGAAGGCGGGCTTCAGCTTGGCCACGCTTTCAAGGGTGACACCCTTCTTGATGTATTCATCATCGGAAACGATCACGTCGCCCTTGCGGCCAGCGATGGTCACGGGAATGATCTCATTCTTGAACTTGCCAGCGGCCTGGGCGGCTTCCGCCTTGTTCTGTGAGGCGACGGCGAAGGCATCCTGGGTTTCCCGGGTGATCTGCCATTGGCGGGCGACGTTTTCGGCGGTGTTGCCCATGTGATAGCCATTGAAGGCATCCCACAGCCCGTCCCTTATCATGGTGTCGATCATCTGGTAGTCACCCATTTTCACGCCGTCGCGCAGGTGCGCCACGTGAGGGGCCTTGCTCATCGATTCCTGGCCACCGGCGGCCACGATCCTGGCATCGCCATTGGCGATCTGCTGCATGCCCAAGGCGACGGCGCGCAGGCCCGATCCGCAGAGCTGGTTCATGCCCCAGGCGGGGCTGGTCACGGGGATTCCGGCATTGACGGAGGCCTGGCGGGCCGGGTTTTGGCCCTGGCCCGCGGCCAGGACCTGGCCCAGGATCACCTCATCGATTTCCGCCGGATCAACCTTGGCGCGCTCCATGGCGGCTTTCAGCGCGATGGCGCCGAGGAAGGAGGCGGAGACGCTGGAAAGCGCTCCGTTGAAGGAGCCCACGGGGGTCCGGGCGGCTGAAACGATGACGATATCCTGGGACAAGGGAACTCTCCGGTCTGTCTGGTGGTTAATTTCAGCCTGTCATAGCACCGGTATTGCATTGCGCCATAGTTTTTTGCGCTTGCAATTGTGCATTGCGGAGTGCAAGTTTTTGCACTGCGGATAGGGAACCCGATCTTTCCTGGGAGTGTGGATTGTGAGCGAAGACAAAGCGGCGCCGAAGAACGCGGTCGTCATCAAGAAATACGCCAATCGCAGGCTCTACAACACGGCCACCAGCACCTATGTCACCCTTGATGATCTCGCGGCCATGGTGAAAGCGGGGGCGGATTTCGTGGTCTATGACGCCAAGACCAGCGAAGACATCACGCGCTCGGTCCTGACCCAGATTATTTTCGAGGAAGAAAGCAAGGGCACCAACCTGCTGCCGATCAATTTCCTGCGCCAGCTCATTCGATATTATGGCGACAGCATGCAAACACTGGTTCCGGGCTATCTCGAGTTCTCGCTGGAAAACCTCACCAAGGAACATGACAAGCTGCGCGAGCAGATGATGGGGGCGTTCACGGGCGAGCCCTTCAAGAACATGGAAGAGCACGCCAAGCGCAACATGGCGATGTTCAGCGACGCGATGAAGCTGTTCAATCCCTTCGCCGCCCTGGCCATGGGCCAGCCGGGGGCCGCGCCCTTTGCCCAGTCGGCGCCCAAGCCTGATCCCGCCCCCGCAGCGTCAAAAGATGACCTGCAGGCCATGAAGGACCAGCTCACCGCCATGCAGGAAAAAATCAACACAATGTCGAAATCCTGACGCGGCCCGTCGCAGGCAGGGCAATTCCTGGCCGGCGCAACGTCTACGAATTCATTCATGTCCCATGCGCATCCCCTTGATCCCCTGACTTCAAGCGAAATTGAACAGGCGGCCAATCTCGCCCGCGCGCATGGCGGGCTCAGCGCCCAGGCGTGGTTTGAAACCATCGCCTTGCAGGAACCTGAAAAGGTTGAGCTAAGGCAGGCATCCGTGCAACGCCGCGCCTTTATATGCTGCTATGATCCAGCCAGCGGGCAAACATGGGATGGCGTGGCAAACCTCGCAACGGGCACGCTGGAGAACTGGCATCATGTGCCGGGTGCCCAGGCCCGCATCGTGATGGATGAATTTGTGCGAGGTGGTGAAATCGCCAAGGCCGATCCCCGCTTCATCGCGGCTTGCGGCCTGCGAGGCATCACCGACATGAGCGCTGTCAGCATTGAGCCGTGGGCTGCGGGCAATTTCGGCATCGGCGGAGAAGATGGCGAGCGGCTGGGCTATGGCCACTGCTTTGTGCGCAATGCCAATGGCGACAATCCTTACGCAAGGCCCATTTCCAATTTGCATCCCGTCATTGATTTGCGGCGCGGCAAGGTTCTCCGCATTGATGATTTTGGCGCGGTGCCACTGCCGCCTGAATCGCAATCCATCACTGGCATAAAACCCCGCGCCGGCTTGAAGCCTCTCGACATCACCCAACCGGAAGGCCCGAGCTTCACCGTCGAAGGCCACCTCGTGCGCTGGCAGAAGTGGCAATTCCGCGTGGGCTTTCATGTGAGGGATGGCCTGATCCTGCACATGATCGGCTATGAGGACCAGGGCCGCTTGCGGCCCATCATGCACCGCGCTTCGCTGGCCGAAATGGTGGTGCCTTATGGCGATCCCACCGGCGGCAATTTCCGCCGCAATGCGTTTGACACGGGTGAGTATGGCATCGGCCAGCTCACTGACAGCCTCACGCTGGGTTGCGATTGCCTCGGCCACATCCATTATTTCGATGCGTGGTTTCATGACTGGATGGGCAAGCCCAAACACATTCCAAACGCCATCTGCATGCATGAGGAAGATTACGGCATCCTGTGGAAATATTCGAATTGGGTGACGGGCGAGGTCACCACCAAGCGCTCGCGCCGCCTCGTCGTTTCAAGCCTCGCCACCATCGGCAATTATGTCTACGGCTTCTATTGGTACTTCTATCAGGATGGCGCCATCGGTGTCGAAGTGAAGGCCACCGGCATTCCGCTGCCGTCGGCCATCGCTGCTGGCACCAAGCCCAAATATGGCGCGGTCGTGGCCCCCGGCATCAATGCCCATGTGCATCAGCATATCTTCTCCTTCCGCTTTGACATGACGGTGGATGGCGAGCGCAACGGGGTGCGCGAAGTGAATTTTGTTGGCGCTCCCGTTGGCCCCGGCAATCCCCATGGCAATGCGATCTTGACGACCGAAACCGCGCTCCGGTCAGAGAGGCAAGCCCAGCGCGTTCTGGACA
>VFJY01000124.1 GCA_009885825.1 Rhodobiaceae bacterium
CCGTTTCCACCCCCGGCGGAGCTTTGCCCAACGCTCAATGACAATTGAACAGCGAACAAACGGATCAACTGGTGGAGCAGAGGGGGATCGAACCCCTGGCCTCGGCATTGCGAACGCCGCGCTCTCCCAACTGAGCTACTGCCCCACGGTGTGAGGTTGTAAAACCGGGGTCGTGAGCCGTCAAGCAGGGGTGGCTTGCATGGGCGGCGCAATCGCCTTACATGTGTTCCCCGTTCAAACAGCATTGCAGGCATCATGATCAATCCCGTTATCTGGCTCATTCTCACCATCATCGACATTTATTTCTATGTGATCCTCGCCAGCGTCATCATGAGCTGGCTCATCGGTTTCAATGTCATCAATGGCTCGAACCAATATGTGCGGCAGATCGGCTATGCGCTGCACCGCCTGACGGAACCGCTTCTGGCGCCCATTCGCCGCCGGCTGCCGGATCTCGGTGGCATTGATGTTTCGCCGATTGTCCTGTTGCTGGCATTGCAGTTCATCAAATATCTCATTGTCTATTATGCTCCCCGCTTCATGCAGTAAGACGTTCACAAAAACAGGAAGCGCAGATGGCAAAGATTATTGATGGCAAGGCCCACGCGGAGGGCTTGCGGGCGCGCATGGCGAAAACCTTGGGCGAATTGAAGGCAATGCATGGATTGACGCCGGGGCTCGCGGTTGTGCTGGTGGGCGAAGATCCCGCGAGCAAGGTTTATGTGGCCAACAAAGCCAGGCAGACTGTCGAAGTTGGCATGAGTTCGTGGGAGCACAAGCTTGATGCGGCAACGCCGGAGGCCACGCTGCTGGCGCTGGTCGGCAAGCTTAACAATGATCCCGCCTGCCATGGCATCCTGGTGCAGTTGCCGCTCCCTAAGCATATTGATTCAGCCAAAGTTCTGGGGGCAATCAACCCGGACAAGGATGTGGATGGTTTTCATGTGGTGAATGTGGGCCGGCTTTCGACAGGTCAGGAGTCGCTGGTGCCCTGCACGCCAGTGGGTTCAGTGATGCTGGCCAAACATGCGCTGGGTTCGCTCGATGGGCTCGAGGCCGTGGTGATTGGCCGCTCAAATATTGTCGGCAAGCCCGTGGCGCAATTGCTGCTGGCGGAGAATTGCACGGTGACAATTGCCCATTCCAGGACACGGAATTTGGCTGATGTTGTCCGGCGCGCCGATCTGGTGATTGCGGCGGTGGGGCGAGCTGAAATGGTCAAGGGTGACTGGATCAAGCCTGGCGCTTGCGTGATTGACGTGGGCATCAACCGCATTGCGCGCGATGGCAAGAACAAGCTGGTGGGCGATTGTGATTTCGCTTCGTGCGAAAAAGTTGCAGGTTCGATCACCCCGGTTCCCGGCGGCGTCGGCCCCATGACCATTGCCTGCCTGCTCCGCAACACCGTGCGCGCCGCCTGCGCGCAAAAGGGAATTGCCATTCCGGAGATGTGATTTTCTCCTTCGCCTGCCACCACGTTTCACTGTTCAAGGGGCGGCCTGCGTGAGGCCATGACCGCTTGATTGGTCAGCCCTCGGTGTTGTCCGAAAGCTGCTGCCAAGTGTTGGGCTGGGAAAGCATCTTTTGCAGGTAGGTCATGTTCGCCTCAACCTGGTCTGCGGGCAGGTCTTCGCTGGCAATCTTGCGGGCTTCTTCAAATCTGCCTTGCAGCCCGACTACCAGGGCAAGATTTTGGCGAAGACGCGGCATTGCTTTGCCATCAGGCAGTTCCATCGCGCCCCGCAATGTGGATTCTGCCTGCTTCAGGTCGCCTTCCAGGGCATGGGACATGCCCATGTTGTTCAAGATGGAAATTTGGCCTGGCTTGACCGCCAGCGCCGCCTGATAGGATTCACGTGCTTTGCCATATTGGCCTTGCTGGTCATAGGCCGAGCCCAGCGCTGAAAGCGCGCGCCAGTCACTGGCGTCATTGGCCACTATTTTTTCGAGAACAGCAACCGCTTCTGCCGGCTTGTTGGCGCCTATGAGTTTCTTGCCATAGAGCGCCTGAATTTTGGCATTGCCCGGATTGAGTTCAGAGACGGTCTTGAGAACCTGCAGCTGTTTGTCCGATTGTCCCAGTTTTTCGAGACCATCGGAGTAGGCCAGCCCCAGCTCAAGGTTTTTCTGGTCCTTGGCCCAACGATCGCCAAGCTCCGCCGTTTTTGTGAACGAAGCGGGGTTCGTGCTCGCGGTGTTCATATTGTCGAGACCATCAAGGCCTGCGGTTTTGCTTTGGCAGGCCGACATGGCAAAGGCCGATGCAATCAGCATTGCCGGCACCAGGAACTTGCGTAAACCATCGTTGAAAACCGCCGCCATCATTTATACCCCACAAGAATCATGCCCAATAAACTTGGAATTTCGGTTGATCTTGCTGTGCAGAAGTCAATAAACTGTTAACCATGTCGGCAACCGTCAGCCCGCCAGAGTGAGAAAATTGATGTTTGATGCCAGGGAAGTTCTAACCAAGCCGGCCGCCAGAAATTCCATTCCGCTGAGGATCACAAGCGAGGCAACATGGGCAAAATTCAGCAGTAATCTAACGCCACGGGCCAAAACTTGGGCAGCGGCCCAGGAATTCACCGGCGCAGCGGGAAGTTGCCTTCAAGTGCCCGACGGCCAGGGCGCGGTCGCCGAGGTGTTCCTGGGCTCCAGGCCTGGCGCGGACGGCTTCGCATTGGCCCGCCATTACAGGCAATTGCCGGCTGGTCTCTATGCCGTTCAAGATGACAATCCTGAGCATTTGGAGATCGCCTGGTGCCTGGAAGCCTATGTTTTTGATCGCTACAAATCCAGTGACCGGAAAATTCCACGCCTCGTCTGCGGCGGCGAAGTCGACTATGAGAAAATCATAAGTCTGGCAAACGCGACATATCTGGTGCGCGATCTCATCAACACGCCTGCCAATGATTTGGGCCCGGATGAGCTGGAGGCGGCGGCCCGCAAGCTGAGCTCACCCTTCAAGGCCAAGTTTTCAGTTGTTGCGGGCGCGGCCCTCAAGCGTGACTTTCCAATGATCTACGCTGTTGGCAAGGCCAGCCCAAGACATCCGCGACTGATCGATTTTGTCTGGGGGAAGAATGGCGCTCCAAAAGTCACCCTCGTGGGCAAGGGCGTCTGCTTTGATACCGGCGGCCTCGATCTCAAATCAGCTTCCGGCATGGTGCTGATGAAGAAGGACATGGGGGGTGCCGCCAACGTGCTGGGGCTAGCCCAAATGATCATGGAAGCCAAGCTGCCCGTTCGTTTGCGCGTGCTCATTCCGGCGGTCGAAAATGCCGTGTCAGGCGAAGCCTTCCGGCCAGGTGACATCCTGAAAAGCCGAAAAGGCTTGACAGTGGAGATTGGCAACACCGACGCGGAAGGCCGATTGGTTCTAGGCGACGCCCTGGCGCTTGCCGATGAGGAGAAACCGGACCTGCTGATCGACATGGCAACCCTGACGGGTGCGGCACGCGTGGCTCTGGGGCCTGATCTGCCGCCGTTCTATACATCCGATGAGGCGGCAGCGGCGGATCTTGCCAGACACTCCTTGGCCCAGAATGATCCGCTCTGGCGGCTTCCCCTGTGGGAGCGTTACAACACGCTGTTTGAATCCGCCGTAGCCGATATGAACAATAGCGGCGACTCGGGTTTTGCCGGCTCGATCACAGCAGCCCTGTTTCTCAAACGTTTCGTTGAAAGAACGAAATCCTATATCCACTTGGATGTCTATGGCTGGACGCCAACAGCCAAACCCGGAAGCCCCAAGGGCGGTGAAGCGCAAGGGATAAGGGCTCTTTTCGCGTTGATTGATGAACGCTATCAGAAACAGGCTTGAAACGCATCCGTAACGATCTTAAAAACAAGCATGCCCATTCAACTTGGAACAGCGCAAGCCCTCAAACTCTGGCACTCCGTGAATCTAGCCCAAGTCCATGGCGATCAACCCGACCTGTCCGTCCGCCAGTTAACAATTCTGTTGATGATCTATATGGAAGCGCCGCCGCACACGATCCGTGACCTCGCCAAAAACCTGCGAGTTTCAAAACCTGTCATAACGCGCGCCTTGAATGCTATGGGCAAGCTTAACCTTGTGGCTCGGCGGCGCGATGATGCGGATCGCCGCAATGTGCTGGTCCAGCGCACCGTCAAAGGCGCGCTCTATCTTGACCAGCTGGCGGCGCTCATCTCCAAGAACGCAAAGAACCTGTAGGCAACAATGGATAAGCGACTTCACGCAAACCGCCCCGGTCAGACCGGAAAACCCATGCAGATAGCGGCGCCGGTTGCGTCAGTGTGTGGCGCGCCATCCGAAACCGGAGCGCAAACCACGCAGGCGCTGCTCGGTGAAAGGATACTGGCCTTTGAAAACCAGAATGGCTATCTGTGGTGTCAATTGCTGGGCGACAACTATGTTGGATACATTCGCGCAGACCTCGCTTCCGAAAGACTTTCAAACCCAACCCACAGGGTTAGCGCACGTTCCACATACTTATACCCGTCCGCTGACGTCAAATCCCAGCCAGCGGTTTCAGTCCCCATGAATGCAACGCTGGAAGTCATTGAAATGGGACAAGAATTCTCAACCCTTTCCAATGGAAAATTTGTTTTCACCCAACACATCAAGTCCAGCGAAGAACACGAGACGGATTTTGTCGGTGTAGCGGAGAAATTTCTCCAGGTGCCCTATTATTGGGGCGGCAAATCTCATCTCGGACTGGATTGTTCCGGTCTCGTGCAACTGTCGCTTGAGGCCTGTGGAATTGCGGCGCTCCGTGATAGCGACCTGCAGGAAGCGCAGCTAGGGCAAATCCTGATGATCAATGATAGGACAAGCCTCCGCCGTGGCGACCTGGTGTTTTGGAATGGTCACGTAGGCATCATGACAGATGACAAATACCTGCTGCACGCAAATGGGCATCACATGAGGACGGTGAAAGAACCCTTGGCCGATGCGTTCAAGCGCATCGGGCCAGCGACAAGCATCAAACGGCTCTAATAGCCCCTGGCGCGATCAACCAGATTGACCAGCGGTTGCCCCACTTGATGTCTTTTGATCTGCGCATGCACATAGGCGCAAATCACCTCCGGATTCGAATCAGCAGCCGTGTGTGGCGTTATCGTTACGCGGGGATGCGCCCACAAAGCGCTGTCCGCGGGCAAGGGTTCAACTGCGAATACATCCAGCGTTGCAGCGTAAAGTTCGCCATTGTTCAAGCATGTCAGGATGTCTGCATCAACCTGTTGGCGGCCACGCCCAGCGTTAATAACAATCGGCGCTCCGAATGGCCCCTTGCGAGAAAGCTTTTGAATATTCGTGCGGTTGATAATGCCATCGGTTTCGGCCGTCGCTGGCAACAGGGAAACCAACACATCAGTGTGCGCCAGAAATTGGTCAAACTCGCCAACGCCAGCCAAACACTCAACGCCCTCAATAGCCTTCCGGCTTCGGCTCCAGCCCGCGACCCGGAAGCCAAGATCACGCAAACGCAAAGCCGAATCCTGCCCCATGACGCCAAGCCCCATGATGCCCACAGAAAGTGCTGAAGCCGCGTGAGTGGGGAAGCTGTCCCAAATCCTGCGTGCCTGATTGGCATCGATGCGCTGCTGCTGCCGGTGGTGCATGAGAACATGCAGGACAACATATTCCGTCATGCGCTTGGTGAGGTCATCATCATTCACCCGCACAATCGGAATGCCTTCCGGAAGTGTGGGATCTTTCAGTATCGCATCAACGCCCGCCCCCAGCGAATAGATCACTTTGAGGTTGGGCAGCCCTTTCAAAACACCAGAAGGCGGCAGCCAGGCAGCAGCGTAGTCAATATCCTCAACCTGCCCCATGTCAGGCCAAATTCGCACATCAAGATCAGGCGCAACTTTGGTCATGGCGGTTTTCCACACATCCGCAGGCCATGTTGGCAGCACAAACAGGAACGCCATTATTGCCTCACAATATTTTCAGGTGCGGTCTTGAGATTGAGTGCCGCCGCAATAAGCGCCTTGGTATATTCCGTTTGCGGTGCTTCAAATATCTGCGCCGTCGGGCCCCGCTCAACCGCAATGCCATTGCGCATCACAACAACATCGTTGGCAAGGGCCCGCACCACTTTAAGATCATGGCTGATGAACAAATAAGTGAGGTTGTGTTTAACCTGCAGGGTTTGCAAGAGATCGACAATTTGCGCCTGAACCGACATATCAAGGGCTGACGTCGGCTCATCCAGCATGATGAACTTTGGGCTGAGTGCCAAGGCCCGAGCAATCGCGATGCGCTGCCGCTGCCCGCCAGAAAATTCATGCGGGTAACGGTCCATGGTCTCCGGATCAAGGCCAACCTCCGTCAGCGCATTGGCAACATGCTCGCGCCGCGCCTCGGCACTGCGCAAGCTGCCCTGAACCAGCAAACCTTCTTCAACAATTTGTAAAATGGAAAGCCGCGGTGAAAGCGATCCAAACGGATCCTGAAACACAATCTGCATATCCTTGCGCAAGGGCCGCATCGCGCGTGAGTTCAAGCCGTCAATCCGCTGACCCCGAAACGAAATTTCACCCGTTGAAGATATCAGCCGCAAAATCGCCAAACCGAGAGTGGTTTTCCCCGAACCGGATTCCCCCACAATGCCAAGCGTCTGTCCTGCTCTCACAACCGTGTCCAGACCATCGACAGCCTTGATATGGCCGACGGTCTTGCGAAAGAAACCGCGTTTGATGGGAAACCAGATTTTCAGATCCTTGGTCTCAACCACGATGGGCGCTGAAGTATTGCTCTTCGGTGGTTGCCCCTTGGGCTCCGCCGCCAGCAGCATCTTCGTATAGTCATGTTGCGGATTGGCAAACAGCACCTTTGCATCCCCGGCTTCAACAACCTTGCCGCCTTGCATGACGCAGACATCATTCGCCATGTGGCGCACAATGCCCAGGTCATGCGTGATCAGTAAAAGCGCCATGCCAAATTCGGTTTGCAACTCTTTGAGAAGCTTCAAAATTTGTGCCTGTACGGTTACATCGAGGGCTGTGGTGGGCTCGTCCGCAATGAGAAGATCAGGATTGTTCGCAAGCGCCATGGCGATCATCACCCGTTGGCGCTGGCCACCGGAAAGCTGATGCGGATAATCCTGCAACCGCGTCTCCGGATCACGAATGCCCACTTTCGTCAGCAAGCTGACGATACGTTCATGCGCCGCACTGCCTGTCAGTCCTTGATGCAATTCCAGTATTTCGCCGATCTGGCGTTCAACCGAATGCAGCGGATTGAGCGATGTCATCGGTTCCTGAAAAATCATGGTAATATCGTTGCCGCGAACCTTCCGCAGATCGCGCTCGTCCGCATCAAGCAATTCCTCGCCATTGAACTTGATGGAGCCCGATGGATGCTCGGCAGCGGGGTAGGGCAGCAGCTTCAAAATGGAAAGCGCCGACACGGACTTGCCCGAGCCGGATTCACCCACCAGCGCCAGGGTTTCACCCTTGCGCAGCGTGAATGAAACCCGGTCAACCGCCAGATTGACATTTCCTCCCTGGCGAAACGCCACCGAAAGATCTTTAACCTCAAGCAATACCTCGTTCATGCGAAAGTCTTTCGAGGATCAAGCGCGTCGCGCACCGCTTCACCGATGAACACCAGCAGCGTTAGCATGACGGAAACCACAAAGAATCCCGTAAACCCCAGCCAGGGTGCCTGCAGATTGGATTTGCCCTGCGCCAGCAATTCACCCAGTGATGGTGAACCGGGCGGCAATCCAAACCCGAGAAAATCAAGCGCCGTCAGCGTGGTGACCGAGCCGGACAGGATGAACGGCATAAAGGTGACGGTTGATATCAGGGCATTGGGCAACAGGTGTTTGTACATGATTTTTATGTTGCTCAATCCCAGCGCCCGGGCGGCCCGCACATATTCAAAATTCCGCGCCCGCAAGAATTCCGCCCTCACCACACCCACCAACCCGGTCCATGAAAATAATACGAGGATGAACAGCAGGAGCCAGAATGTCGGCGTTATGAACGCTGCCAATATGATGAGCAGATAGAGCGTCGGCATCGAAGCCCAGATATCAATGAAACGTTGGAACAGCAGGTCGGTCCACCCGCCAAAATATCCCTGTACGGCACCTGCGGCCACGCCAATGATTGATGAGAAAAATGTGAGTATCAACCCGAACGCAACCGAAATCCGGAATCCATAAATCAACCGCGCCACCACATCGCGGCCCTGATCATCCGTCCCCAGCCAGTTCATGTTTCCTGCGACGCAACTTTGATCATCCACGCCAAGTGGATATTTGGCGCAAGCCTCATCGCGAGAGAGATTGGAAGCGGGCGTGGAAGGAGCAGGGCGCGGCAAATCATTGTTCACGGTATTGTAGGAATAACGAATGGGCGGCCATATCATCCAGCCATTGGCATTTATTTCATCCATGTTCACAGCATCGCGGTAGTCGGTTTGAGCCAGAAAGCCGCCAAACTTGGATTCCGGATAATCGACAAATGTCGGGAAAAGCAGTTCACCCTTGTAGGATACCAGCATCGGCTTGTCATTGGCGATGACCGGTGCAAAGACGCTGATAAAACACAGCACCCCAAATATCCACATCGACCATAGTCCACGGCGGTTGGCTTTGAAAAGTTCCCAGCGCCTCTTGTTAAGTCCCTTGAGTTTGAAAAGCGCCATGGTGCTCAAACCTCGCGCGCGTCAAAATCAATGCGAGGGTCAATCCACATGTAAGTCAGATCGCTGATCAGCGCCACCACCAACCCGACAAGCGTGAAAATATAAAGATTGGCAAACACGATCGGATAATCCCGGTCAAGGGCCGCCTTGTAGGTGAGATAGCCCAGGCCATCGAGCGAGAATATTGTTTCGATGAGAAGCGAACCTGCAAAAAATGCGCCGAGAAACGCGCCCGGAAAACCTGAAATGACCAGCAGCATGGCGTTGCGGAAAACATGGCCGTAAAGCACCTGTGACTCAGTCAGGCCTTTGGCGCGCGCCGTCACCACATACTGTTTTTTGATTTCATCAAGGAAGGAATTTTTGGTGAGCAACGTCATGGTGGCAAAGCCGCTAATTCCCATGGCCACGAGCGGCAAAGTCATGTGCCACGCATAGTCGAGCGCCTTGCCAAACCAGCTTAGCTCTTCAAAGTTATCGGAAGTCAAACCGCGAAGTGGAAACCAGCTGTAATAACTCCCGCCGGCAAACAGCACGATCAGCAGGATCGCCAGAATAAAACTCGGTATGGCGTAACCGATAATGATGACCACGGATGTCCATAGATCAAAATTGGATCCGTCTTTCACCGCCTTGCGGATGCCCATGGGAATGGATACGGCATAGGTGATCAGCGTCAGCCAAAGGCCAAGCGAAATCGACACCGGCATTTTTTCAACGATCAGGCTCACGACGCTGCGGTCCCGGAAATAGCTCTCGCCAAAATTGAATGTGGAATAATCGCCGATCATTTTCAGAAAGCGCTCGTGCACTGGCTTGTCAAAGCCAAACTGCGCTTCCAGTGATTTGATGAACTCGGGGTCGAGCCCCTGCGCGCCCTTGTACTTGATGCTGGCATCCTGGCCCGTTTGCGACTGCGCGTTGCCGCCAGCCTCATTGCCAGAATTGCCGCTGATGCGCGCCGTGGCGTCCGTATCCGTGCCCTGCATCTTGGCGATGACTTGTTCAATAGGCCCGCCCGGCACGAATTGAATGACCGTAAACGTCATCAGCATGATGCCCAGCAAGGTCGGGATCATCAGCAGGATACGTTTGAGAATATACGCGCCCATGGCGGGGAATCAGTTTCCTTTGGCCGGGTCATACCACCAGGTATCGGTGATGCCACGGTCATATTTGGGTTTTATCGCAGGCCAGCCGAAGCGGTCCCAATGCGCGATCCAGTGGCTGCCCTTGTGCCAGTTGGGCACCCAGAAAATTTCAGCGCGAAGCACGCGGTCAAGGGCGCGGCCAGCGATGTTGAGCTCCTCGCGGGATTCAGCCGAGACAACCTGTTCGATCAGCGAGTCGATAGCGGGGCTTGCAACGCCCGAAACATTGAAACTTCCAGGCGTCCCGGCGGATTCGGTGCCAAAGAAAACACGAAGATCGGTGCCGGGCGTGACGCCGGATGAAAACCTGCTGGAGAGGATGTCATAGTCAAAAGACTCGCGGCGCGACTGATATTGCGCTTCGTCGATGATGCGGATGCTGGCGTCAATGCCGAGAAGTTTAAGGTTTTTCACAAAAGGCGCGAGGATGCGCTCGAAAACCGGGCTTTCGATGAGAAACTCAGCGGACAGAGCCTCGTCCTTGGCGTTTTTGCGCAGGCCATTTTCATTGATCCAGCCAGCCTGATCAAGAAGATCGGAAGCCTGGCGCAGCAGCTTGCGGTCCTGGCCGGAGCCATCGCTGACCGGTGGCAATTCAGGTGGACCGAAAACCTCAGGCCGCAGCGTGGCGCGCATGGGTTCGAGCACGGCGAGTTCATCGGCAGGCGGCGGACCAACTGCTTTCAATGGCGAGGATTCAAAAAAACTCGCCGTGCGCCCATAGAAACCATAGAAAAGATTCCTGTTGGTCCATTCGAAGTCAAACGCCAGATTGAAGGCGCGGCGCACCCGGATGTCCTGGAATTTTTCACGGCGGAGGTTGAAGAAATAGCCTTGCGCGCCGGAAGGCGTTTCATCAGGCAGCACGGTTTGCTTGACACGGCCTTCTTTCAGCGCTGGAAAATCATAGGAAGTAGCCCAGTCACGCGAGGTAAACTCCTCGCGAAGATCGATGACCCCGGATTTTAGCGCTTCAAGGCCCGCTGTGCGCTCGCGGAAATAATCAAAACGCACTTCGTTGAAATTATAGCGCCCGCGATTGACGGCCAAATCCTTGGCCCAATAGTCATCGCGTCTTTCGTAAGCCACATATTCACCAGCGCGGAATTTCTTAATTTTGTAAGGGCCGGAGCCGAGCGGTGCGTCAAGGCTGGTCTTGGCGAAATCATTCTTGGCGTAGTACGCCTTGGAGAAAATCGGCAATGCTGCGATGGTGAGCGGCAGATCGCGGATGCCGGCGGTCTTGAAGCGGTAACGCACTGTGTGCGGTGCTGGTGCATCGCAAGCCTCGACATCCTTGATGGTGATCCTGATGTTCTCATGGCCAAGCGTTGAAAGCAGGCGGAAGCTGTCGCAGACATCGGCGGAGGTGAGCGCTGTGCCATCGGCGAATTTTGCTTCTTCGCGAAGATCGAATGTAATGCTCTTGCGGTCATTTTCAAGGTTCGCCGACTTCGCCACAAGCCCATAGACAGCGTCCGGCTCGTCCATGGCGCGGACCATCAGCGAGTCGAACAGAAGTTCAAGCCCCTGCGCGGGGTCGCCTTTCAGAATGTAGCCATTGAAACTGTCAAATGTGTCACTGGCCACCGGTCCGATGAGCGCCATGCGCCCGCCCTTGGGGGCGTCCGGGTTGGTGTAGTCGAAATGGGTGAAACTGGATGGATATTTGAGTTCGCCAAAAACCGAAAGCCCATGCGAGGGTACAGCCTGAGCAGGGGTCGTCAGAAGAATGGCACAAATTGCAAGCCAGTAATTTATCTTCCCCCGCAAGGGGGAGAGGATGAAGGAACGATACGCCCTCATGCCTTCGCCACTTTCCTTGCCTTTTCTTCATCCCACCACCAAAGCGTGGGGAAACCGACGTCATAATCCGGATTCTTCTCGGGGTGGCCGAAGCGGTCCCAGTGAGGAAGCCAATTTTCGGGCCGGTAGAATTGCGACACGACATAGTGGTTCCACAGCAGCGCCCGGTCCAGCGCACGGGTGGCGGCAATCTGGTCTTCGCGGGTGTTTGCAAAAATGATTTGTTCTATGATCTGGTCGATCACCGGGTTCTTGATCCCAATGGTGTTCTGCGACCCGCGCTTGTCGGCCGCCACCGTTCCCCAATATTCGCGTTGCTCATTGCCAGGCGACTGGCTCTGTGCCCAGACATTGGTAATTATGTCGAAATCAAAATCAACAACGCGGTTTTGGTATTGACTGGAATCAACCGTGCGGATGGTGACGGCGACACCGAGTTTTTCCAGGTTTGGCTTGTAAGCCAGCGCGACACTTTCGAAGCCAGGGTCATCCAACAGGAACTCAACGCTCATCGGCTCGCCGGTTTTTTCATTCACCAGTTTTTGGTCTTTGAGAATCCAACCTGCCGCATTCAACAAATCAAGAGCTGCGCGCAAATTCTTGCGGAGATTTTGTGGCGTGCCATTCACCGGGTTGATGTATTCTTGGGTGAAAACTTCAACTGGAAGCTGGTCCTTGAACTTCTCCAATATCGCCAGCTCCTTGCCCGAGGGCAAACCGGTCGCCGCCATTTCCGAATTGGCGAAAAAGCTCTGCAGGCGTTTGTTGTAGTTGCCGTGCGACTGCACTTTCATCTGGGTCTCGAAATCATAGGCGAGATTGAAGGCCTGGCGCACCCGGATATCGGCAAATTTTGGACGGCGCAAATTAAACGCGAAGGCTTGCATGCGCTGGACATCCTTGGTGTAGAAGGTCTCCTTGATGATGCGTCCGTTTTTCACGGCGGGGATATCATACTGCGTCACCCATTCAACGCTGCCGGGACCAACACGAACATCTACCTGATCACCTTTGAAGGCCTCAAATGCAATGGAGCGGTCGAGGAAAAACAGATAGTGAATTTCGTCAAAATTATTCGTGCCCTTGCGCACCCCGAGGTTTTCAGACCAGTGGTTCTTGACGCGCTCATAGGCGACGAACTGCCCGGTGATGGATTTCTTGACCCGGTATGGGCCATTGCCGAGCGGCGGCACAAGCGTGGTGTTGGCGACATTACGCGGTTTGCCGCTTTCGTCTTTCCCTTCCCAGTAGTGTTTTGGAAGAGGAGTCACCTGGCCGATGATCTGCGGCAATTCGCGGTTGCCGGCGGAATCAAATATGAATGTGACTTCGCGCTTGCCGGTTTTCTCCACCTTGCTCACATTCTTGTAATAGAACTGATAGCGTGGATTGTTGGCCTTGAGAAACTCAAACCCGAAAATCACATCTTCCGGCGTGATTGGCACGTCGTCATGCCAGACGGCTTCGGGGCGCAGGCGAAAGGCTGCTGCGGAATGGTCGTCAGCACGATAGATGCTTTCGGCGATAAGTCCGTACTCGACGCCGACTTCATCCAGGCTCTGGGTGGTCAGCGACTCATAGGTCAAGCCTATGCCAGCCGCCGGATCGCCCTTGATGATGAACGGATTGAAACTGTCAAAGGAACCATATGCTGGAAGCCGGAGTATGCCACTTTTAGGGGCATTCGGGTTCACGTAATCGAAATGCGAAAACCCGGCTGGATACTTGGTAGGCCCGAAAAGCGAAGTCGCGTGCTTGAATTCCTTGACTTGGGCGTCGGCGAGGCTGGCAAAGGGCGAGAGGCCTGCGAGCCTTAGGAGGGAACGGCGGGAAAAGTGCATGAGCTCTCCGGAAGTGGTTCGGGACTATTGATACGCCACAAATGAAAACACCAGCAAGGGGTTTGCTGGTGTCGATTTTCGAAGAGCTTTGCGGCGATTACGGGGCCGGCAAAGGCTTCGGCGCGTCCGAAAGCGAGGCCAGATAAGCGATGAGATCGGCGCGCACTTGATCCTTTTTCACGCCTGCAAATGCCATCTTGGTGCCCTTGACAGCAGCTTTCGGGTTTTTGAGGAAGGCGTCCATGTTCTCGTAGGTCCATTTTTCAGCTGCGCGCGCCTTGAAGCCATCGGAATAGCTAAATCCCTCGTGCGAGGCGATCCCGCGCCCCACAATATCCCAAAGATTTGGGCCGGTTTTGTTGGGTCCGCCCTTTTTGAAATCATGGCACGCCAAACATGCTTTAGCCGCGCCAAGGCCCTTGGCTGCGTCGGCGCTGGCCAAAAGCGTTCCTATTGACACAGCGGGCGTTGCTTCCGCCGGGGCCTCGCCGGGCGTTTCAGTGGCTTCGGCAACTTCGATCAAAAATCCGGGCTTTTCTGGCGTTTCACTATGATAAATGAGGCCAGAAAGCTCATTAAGGCCAAATACCACCAATGCTGTGGCCAAAACAGCGCCTGCAATCTTATTGAATTCAAAACTGTCCATGGATGTAGGTGGTCCTTTGCGGTGGTGAAAGTTGCGGGTGGAAACTAATTGTTTCTCTCATAGGCTGCAATACGTATAAGGGCCGCAGAACAATTTGCCGCGCCCAGAATAGTTTTCATGGTTGAATCCGAAAATACTATCGTTGTCATTCCCGCCCGCATGTCTTCCACAAGGCTTCCGGGAAAGCCTCTGGCTGACATCAATGGCCTTCCCATGATTGTGCATGTCTGGAAACGCGCCGTCGAAGCCAATGTCGGCCAGGTTCTGGTGGCTGCCGCTGAAATTCAAATTGTTGAAATTATCCGCAATCATGGCGGTGATGCGATTGTCACCGATCCAGCGCTTCCCTCCGGCTCTGACCGCATTTCTGCCGCCCTCAAGATGCGCGATGTCCATGAGAAATTCGAATATGTCGTAAATTTGCAGGGCGATTTGCCAGCCATTGATCCCTTGGCCGTCAGGCGCTGCCTCGCAGGCCTCACCAATGAGCAGGTCGATATTGCAACCATCGCGGCTCTCATTGAAAACGATGAGGATATCAAAAACCCAAACATCGTGAAGGTAATTGCGTCCCTGGGCAAAGACCGCGAGGTGGCATATGCCCGCGATTTCGTGCGTGAAGTGGGGCCAGAGCACGAAGCCCCCTACTGGCATCATATCGGCGTCTACGCCTATCGCAGGCAGTCCCTCAGCCGGTTTGTAAGCCTCCCCGTCAGCACCAGGGAAACCCTGCGCAAGCTGGAGCAGATGCGCGCTTTGGATAATGACATGCGGATCGCCGTGGTGCGGGTTGACTCCGTGCCGCTCGGCGTTGATACCTCCGCCGATCTTGAGGCAGTCCGTGCCATTTTAAGGAAGAAGCTATGAAAGCCAAAATCGCCTATCAGGGCGAAGCCGGAGCCAACTCCCACATTGCCTGCATCGAGGCCTTTCCCGACCATGAACCGCTTTCTTGCCGAACCTTTGAGGATGCCTTTCAGGCCGTGAAGGAGGGCGAGGCGGCGCTTGCCATGATCCCGATTGATAACTCGGTGGCAGGTCGTGTCGCCGATATTCACCATCTGATGCCCGCCGCCAACTTGCATATTGTGGCCGAACATTTTCTGCGCGTGCACCACCAGCTCCTGGCACTGCCCGGTGTAAAAATCCCCGCATTGAAATCGGTGTGCAGCCATGTACATGCGTTGGGTCAGTGCCGCAAACTTATCCGGGAGCTGGGCCTGAAAGCCGTTGTGGCAGTCGATACGGCAGGGGCGGCCCGCGAGCTTGTTGAGATCAAGGACAACTCCCGCGCTGTCATTGCGACTAAACTGGCGGCCCAGATTTATGGCCTCGAAGTGTTAAGAGAAAACATTGAGGATGAGTCCCATAACACCACCCGCTTTGTTGTGCTTTCGCCAACGCAACAGGATGCGGAGCCAGAAGACGAGCCGGTCATTACCAGTTTCGTCTTTCGCGTCCGCAACGTTCCGGCCTCGCTGTACAAGGCCATGGGCGGCTTTGCCACCAATGGCGTGAACATGACCAAGCTTGAATCCTATCAGCTTGAAGGCCAATTTTCGGCCACGCAGTTTTATGCCGATATCGAAGGCCATCCGAACCAGCGCAATGTGCGGCTGGCGCTTGAGGAGCTCGCGTTCTTCACGTCATACGTGCGAGTTCTTGGTGTCTACAAGGCAAGCCCATACCGGGCGGAACTGGCCGCCAGAATGGTGCCCTCTCAAAATGATTGAATGGCAGCGCCAATCAAATGATGCGCGATAGCCATGGGGCTCGATGCCGTCAATCCGTCCCGGTGGTTGCCTTTGAGCATGGCGAGAATTTCCGCCTTTTCAAACCAGCGCGCGGTTTCAAGTTCTTTCACGTCGACGGTGATTTCATCGGTGAGCGCTTCGCCAATGAGGCCAATCATCAAGCTGGAGGGAAATGGCCAGGGCTGGGTAGTGTGAATTCTGATATTGCCGACGCGGATTGCAGCTTCTTCAAAAACTTCCCGGCGGGCCGCCTGTTCAATTGTCTCGCCTGGTTCCATGAAGCCCGCGAGTGTTGAATACATGCCCTCTGGCCATGAGCTTTGCCGGCCCAGAAGAATGCGGCCGCGGTGCCGGACCGCGATGATGATGACAGGGTCCGTGCGCGGGAAGTGATCTGTCAGGCACGCCTTGCAATGACGGCGATAGCCGGCATCCTCGAGTTCCGTTTGCTGCCCGCAGTTTGCGCAAAAACCATGGCGCTCATGCCAGTGCAGCAACGAGCGCGCCTGCGC
>VFJY01000004.1 GCA_009885825.1 Rhodobiaceae bacterium
AGCCGTGAAGGCCTCGCGGCCGCGCTCGCCGGCGATGTCGCCAACGCCCTTGCCCAATGCGTCAAATCAGATGGCAAGGCCTGTCTTGCGGTATCGGGCGGCGCAACGCCAAGATTGTTTTTTGAGACGCTCTCACGCATTGAGGTTCCGTGGAGTAAAGTTACAGTCACTCTCGTTGATGAGCGGCAGGTCCCCGAAAGCAGCGAACGGTCCAACGCGAGGCTCGTGCGCGAGAGCCTGATTCAGAATCTCGGCGCCTACGCCGCATTCAGGCCAATTTCCGGCGAAACCAAAATCGATGTTGCCATCCTCGGAATGGGAAATGACGGTCACACGGCGTCTTTTTTTCCCGGCGGGGACAACTTGGCCAAGGCCATCGACCCCAACGGAGATCAGCGGATAACAACCATGTCTGCCCCCGGCGCGGGCGAACCACGGCTGACGTTCACATTGCCAGCGCTGCTTGAAGCAAGGTTGCTCTGCTTGCACATCGAAGGACAGGAAAAGCGCGATGTGCTAGATGTGGCGCGTGGCGAAGGACCAACTGAAGCCATGCCGATACGCGCGTTTTTGAGATCGCCAAAACCCCTGACACTTTACTGGTGTCCCTGACGGAGCAAAGCCCAATGTCTGTTCATTCTATTGTTTCTGCAGTCACCGAAAAAATCGTCGAGCGCAGCAAATCGTCCCGCTCCCGCTATCTCGCCCGTATGGAAGTGGCCGTCAGCCAGCAACCCAAGCGCAAAGCTCTGGGATGCGCCAACATCGCCCACGGCTTTGCCGCCTGCGGCCCCCATGACAAGAACCAGTTGCGCAATGGCGCCGGGCCAAACCTCGGCATCGTCACCTCATTCAATGACATGCTCTCAGCGCATCAGCCCTTTGAACATTATCCCGACATCATCCGGCGGGCAGCGCGCGAGGCAGGTGGCACAGCCCAAGTCGCAGGCGGCGTTCCCGCCATGTGCGATGGTGTCACCCAGGGTGAAACCGGCATGGAATTGTCGCTGTTTTCACGTGACGTCATAGCTCTTTCAACTGCGATTGCCCTTTCACACCAGATGTTTGATGCGGCGGTCTATCTCGGCGTCTGCGACAAGATCGTGCCCGGCCTCATCATCGGCGCGCTCTCATTCGGCCACCTGCCCGCCGTGTTCATCCCCGCAGGCCCCATGACTTCGGGCATGCCCAACGAAGAGAAAGGCAAAATCCGCCAGCTCTATGCCGAAGGCAAGGTCGATCGCGCAGCGCTCCTTGAAGCCGAAGCGCAATCCTATCATGGCCCGGGAACCTGCACATTTTACGGAACTGCGAATTCCAACCAGATGCTCATGGAAATCATGGGGCTTCACTTGCCGGGAACGACCTTTGTCAATCCGGGCACTGAGCTCCGTGACGAGATCACCAAGGCATCAGCTCTTCAGGCGCTATCAATCACGGCATTGGGAAACAACTACACGCCCATCGGAAAAATCTATGATGAAAAGGCCGTGGTGAATGGCGTTGTGGGATTGCTGGCGACTGGCGGCTCCACCAACCACACGCTGCATCTCATCGCCATGGCGGCGGCGGCGGGAATCATTCTGACATGGAAGGATCTGGCCGAGCTGTCAAAAGTCGTGCCCCTGATGACCCGCATTTATCCAAACGGCAAGGCTGACGTGAACCACTTCAACGCGGCAGGCGGCATGGGCCTCTTGATCCGCGAACTGCTGAAGCAGGGCCTTGTCCACAAGGATGTGACAACCATCATGGGAATTGGCCTTGATGGCTATCTGGTGGAGCCAAAACTAAATCCCGGCGGCGGATTGGATTGGAAGGAAGCGGCGGCTGTTTCCCGTGATGACACGGTGCTTCGCGGCTGCGAAAAGCCTTTCCAGGAAACTGGCGGCCTCAACGTGCTTGAAGGCCCGCTGGGACACGCTGTCATAAAAACCTCCTCAATCCCCGCTGACCGTCACATCGTCGAAGCCCCGGCCCGCGTGTTCCATTCCCAGGAAGAACTTCACGTTGCCTTCAAATTGGGCGAATTGCACAAGGATGTTGTCGTGGTCGTGCGCTTCCAGGGGCCGAAGGCCAACGGCATGCCGGAGCTTCACCGCATGACACCGCCTCTTGCTGTATTGCAGGACAAGGGATTCCGTGTGGGCCTCGTCACCGATGGCCGCATGTCCGGCGCTTCCGGCAAAGTGCCCGCCGCCATTCATGTGACACCCGAGGCCGCCAACGGCGGTGCCATCGCCAAAATCCGCGACGGCGACATCATCCGCATCGACGCCGACGCCGGTCGCCTCGAAGTCATGGTGGATGAGACGGAATTTTTCGCCCGCAAGCCCGCCACCACGAATCTTTCAAAGAATGGCCAGGGCACAGGCCGCGAATTGTTCGCAGCCTTCCGCAATCTCGCGGGCCGCGCCGACCAGGGCGCATCGATTTTCGAGGAGGTTTGACATGACCCGCGATTTGCAGACAGGTTTGGAGGCGATCTTGAAATCGGCGCCGGTGGTGCCGGTGATGGTCATCGAAAATGTTGCCGAAGCGGTGCCGCTGGCCCGCGCCTTGGTGAAGGGGGGCCTGCCGGTCCTGGAAATCACGCTGCGGACCAAGGCGGCGCTCGAGTGCATCAAGGCCATCATCACCGAAGTCGATGGCGCCATCGTCGGCGTCGGCACGGTGCTCGACGGCAAGAAACTCAGGGAGACAGAGCACATTGGCTGCGCTTTCGCGGTGTCGCCGGGTTTCACCCGTTCGCTGCTCGATGCGGCGGAGGACATGATCATTCCATTGCTGCCGGGCAGCGCCACCGCAGCGGAATGCATGACGCTGATGGAGCGCGGCTACCGCTTCCAGAAATTTTTTCCGGCCGAGGCGACGGGCGGTATCGCCTATCTCGCGTCGCTTGCCTCGCCTCTGCCGCAAGTGAACTTCTGCCCGACAGGCGGCATCACGCTGGAATCCGCGCCCCGGTATTTGAAGCTCGCCAATGTCATAACTGTTGGCGGTTCCTGGATGGTGCCGAAGAAACTGATCGAAACCGCTGACTGGCCTGGAATCGAAGCCCTGGCGCGGGAAGCCGCGGGCCTGCAAAGCCTAACGAGCGAACCAAGAATATGAACTATGAATAGAAATCAATCCCGTGACTCGTTGGAGGGCGCGCTACTTTGAATTATTCTTCAAAGCGTCTACATAGCGACCGATGGCCAATGCGGTGGTGGAAAAGCCCTGCCGGTAGAGCAAAACTGAACTCATCACAGATGTCATCGCAATGCTGTAATAGGGTCCGATGAACAAAAACAGGGCAGCCACCGCAAAATAGTATCCGCGAATGCCGCTGTTCAGGCTCATCACAGACTCGGTCATGACTGTCGCTGTTTCGGAAATCATGATTTGCGAACTGGCATTTCCACCTGGCGCCTCATTCAACCCGCCAATCATCGCTAGAGTATAGGCCAGTTTCCGGAGCGCGTAGGTGAAGGAAAAGAAGCAAATGGCCATGATCAAGGTGAGGGCCGCAAAATAGATCGTAAAAAGTTCCAGGCTGACAACCGGCACAAACTTGATTTCCATCACAGCCGCGTAAGCGCGGCTTATATTGGCCAGTGTTCCCAAAAGCCCGGCAAGAACCAGAAGTGTCGCCGACCCAAAAAATGACATGGAGCTCGAAATATGCCCCAGCATGACCGCATCAAATGTGCGGTGGTCGCGCGGCGTTTGCATCAGCATGCGCATCCAGCGTTGGCGCACCGCATGCAACTGCGCATTCAAAGTGCCACGACCGAGAACCCGCAAAATCGGCCCATAAAGCCCCCACATCGCAAAAAGAAATAGCAGGGCGAAGGCGCGTGGCGGATCAAGATCAGTTGGAAGCATGTCAGTTGGCCTTATGCATTTCCTTGATTTCAAATGCTTTTATATCAGGCGCCCGCTCCAGCGTATAGTTCAGGCTGAACGCGGATTGCGCCATCAGCACCGGAGCCCCATCAAGATCATTGGCAATTGAGAAGCGGTTGGCCGCAATAAAATCATCCAGCTTCTTTTCATCAGCGCAGGAAATCCACCGCATCACCTCATGGCGGGTAACTTCAAAATCCACCGGCACGCCATATTCATTGGCGAGCCGGTCCGCCAGCACATCAAGCTGCAAAGCCCCCACCACACCCACGACAGCGGCCGAGCCATCAATTGGTATGAAAAGCTGCACCACACCTTCTTCGGCCAATTCTTCCAGAGCGCTGCGAAGTTTTTTGGCCTTCATGGGATCACCCAACTTGACGCGGCGCAAGATCTCAGGCGCAAAGCTCGGCACGCCGGTGAAAACAATGTCTTCGCCTTCCGTCAGTGTGTCGCCGATCCGCAACACGCCGTGGTTTGGAATGCCCACCACATCGCCAGCAAAGGCTTCCTCTGCGAGCGAACGATCCTGCGCGAAGAAAAACTGCGGCGCGTTGAGCGCCAGCGTCTTTCCCGTGCGAACAATCTTGACTCGCATGCCGCGCGTCAGCTTGCCAGAGGCCAGGCGCATGAACGCAATTCGGTCCCGGTGATTGGGGTCCATATTGGCCTGGATTTTGAAAACAATCCCGGTCATCTTTTCCTCGCTGGCATGGATCACACGCTGCCGCGCCTGCTGGTCACGGGGCGGCGGCGCATGGGTTATCAGAGTGTCGAGCAAATCACGCACGCCAAAATTCCGGAGAGCCGAACCAAACAGCACTGGTGACAGATGGCCCTCCAGAAACGAGTTCTTGTCGAAGCTGTGGCACAGGTCCCGCACCAGTTCCATTTCATCGCGCCATGTCGCAAGCTGGGGTGGTGTCAGCAAGGTTGCAATGAGTGGATCATCCGGGCCTGAAACAGGTTGCCCAGCCGGGTCCTCATCCAGTCTCCGCACCCTTGGCGTATTGAGATCATAGGTTCCAGCGAACGCCCGGCCCAGGCCGATTGGCCAAACCATCGGCGCGACGGTGAGCGCCAGGCCCTTTTCAATCTCATCCAGAATATCCAGAGGCTCGCGGGTTTCCCGGTCCATCTTGTTGATGAAGGTGATGATGGGAATATCGCGCAAGCGGCAAATCTCGAATAGCTTGCGGGTGCGCGCTTCAATGCCCTTGGCCCCGTCGATAACCATGACGGCGGCATCAACGGCGGTCAGTGTGCGGTAAGTGTCTTCGGAAAAGTCCTCGTGGCCCGGCGTATCCAGAAGATTGAAAACACAGTCATTGTACTCAAAAGTCATGACTGAGGTGACCACCGAGATGCCGCGCGCCCGCTCGATTGACATCCAGTCCGAGCGGGTCCGCCGCCTGTCACCCTTGGCGCGCACCTGGCCCGCCAATTGAATGGCGCCGCCAAATAGCAACAGCTTTTCGGTGAGTGTCGTCTTGCCGGCGTCGGGATGGGAAATGATGGCAAAAGTGCGCCTGCGCGCAACTTCCGAGGCTATTTGATGGGTCACGGAAATCTCAACTGGTTGGTGTTGAGAGGCTTCCTAGAGCAAATTCCCCCGAATCGCCAGTTCCACAGAACTCTTGCCCAAAAAGTCCGGTCATGGCAGTTGAGAGTAAAGGCAAGCAATGACTGATTTTTCTCTCGTAGGCGATATCGGCGGAACAAACTCCCGCTTTGGATTGGTGGAGCAGGGCTCCATGGCGGTCAGAGACATGGAGTCCCTGAAAAACGATAATTTCAACTCTTTGGAAGCGGCCATTCAGCAGTATTTGCGCAATCGTGGCATTGCTTCGCTATCGGCGTTGGCCATCGCGGTCGCGGCCCCCGTTGACCGCGAGCACATCACGCTTACCAACCGTGACTGGACTTTTTCGGCTGAAAGCCTACGGGTCGCCGCCGCGGCAAACCGCATCCGCCTGCTGAACGACTATGAAGCTCTGGCGCTATCGCTGCCTCATCTACAAGGCGATGATCTGGTGCAAATTGGCGGCCAGGCTTCAGTCAGCCCCAAACTGAAAATTGTCATTGGCCCGGGAACCGGCCTCGGCATGGCTGCCTTGGCGCCCCTGCCAAAAGGTGGCTGGATGGCGCTCCCTTGCGAGCCAGGCCACATTTCATTGCCAACCGAAACCCGCGCGGAGTTTGATTTGCGCGAAGGCATGCGCCAATCCGGCGCCACCTTCACCACCGAGGACGCCATAAGTGGCGGCGGACTCCACCTGATGTATAGGACGCTCTTTCCCAATGGTGCCCTTGAATCGCCAGAAGCCGTCATCCAGGCGGCGCTTTCCGGCCAAGACGCCACCGCTGCGAAAACCCTCGATCATTTTATCACATGGCTGGCGCGCATCACTGGCGACGCCGCCATGCTGCTGCAGGCGCGCGGCGGTGTCTACCTCGCTGGCGGCATCGCGCCTTCCATTATTGAAAAATTGCAAGCCGACGTGTTCCGCCAGATATTCGAAGACAAAGGCAAGATTTCCGAAGTTATGAAGCCTATTCCGGTTTATGTTATTGTCGACCGCTATCCCGCCTTCAAGGGTTGTGCGGCGTCGTTGCTTGAGTGAGGTGATTGTGGACAACGTGGATGCCGATGTTCTGCTGGTGATAGATGTGCAGAATGATTTTTGCGCGGGCGGAAGCCTTGAGGTGCCCGGAGGCGATGATGTGGTGCCGCTCATCAACGAGATCGCCCAGGACTTCAGGCACGTTGTGCTCACCCAGGACTGGCATCCGCCAAGGCACCTCTCGTTCGCCTCGTCCCATAAGGGCAGCGAAGCCTTTTCACAAATCGATTTGCCCTATGGCCCCCAAACCCTGTGGCCCGACCACTGCGTTCAGAACAGGCCCGGCGCCGCCCTGCACAAGGGCCTAAATGTTCCGCATACGGAGCTTATAATCCGGAAAGGTTTTCGCCGGGAGATTGATTCCTATTCAGCTTTCTTTGAAAACGACCATAAAACCCCGACTGGACTCGCTGGTTATTTTAAAGAGCGCGGCTTTAAGAAAGTCTATCTTGCCGGGCTGGCTTTTGATTACTGCGTCCGCTATTCGGCCGAGGATGCGAAAAGTCTTGGCTTTGAAACACTGGTGATCGAGAACGCCTGCAAGGCCATTGATTTCAACGGTTCAGCTGAAGCTACACGCAAGCTGTTTCGCTACCGGGGCATCGACTTGATATGAGTTACGTCATCGCCGCGCCACGGCCGGTGAGCGTTCCGGTCAAGGCGACTAATCTTCGCTTTCCAGTGCGCCGCATCTATTGCGTGGGCCGCAATTACAATGATCACGTCATCGAAATGGGCGGCGCGCCGGGCCGCGAGCCGCCATTCTTTTTCCAGAAACCTGCCGATGCCCTGGTGCTGGATGGCAATTTTCCCTATCCATCAGGAAGTTCCAACGTCCACCACGAAGTGGAACTCGTTGTCGCTTTGCAGTCTGGCGGCAAGGACATTCCGCCAAGCGCAGCAAACCAGCACATCTATGGTTACGCCGTTGGCATCGACATGACGCGCCGGGATCTTCAGGCCAAAGCCAAGCAGGCGGGGCGGCCCTGGGAGGTGGCGAAGGCTTTCGATCATTCCGCCCCGGTCAGTGAAATCACACCCGCTGCGGAAATCGGAATTCTGGACCGCGCCGGAATTTCCCTGTCGGTCAATGGCGCTCAACGGCAGAACTCCAACATTTCCGAAATGATCTGGAGCGTGCCCGAAATTATCTCTGAACTCTCGAAACTCTTCGAACTTTATCCCGGCGACATAATTTTTACCGGCACGCCACAAGGCGTTGGCCCGGTTCAGATTGGCGACGCCCTTTCAGCCCGCATTGAAGGCGTGGGTGAGATCAACCTGCAAGTGTGTAAGCCGTCTTGATGGTTGTGTAGAATTCAGCCGCGTGGGTTCCCTGCTCCCGCGCCCCATAGCTCGAGCCCTTCCGCCCGCCAAACGGCACATGATAGTCCACTCCCGCCGTTGGCAGATTGACCATCACCATGCCGGCGGCCGATTTCTTGCGGAAATCCGTGGCGTGTTTCAGCGACGTCGTGAAAATGCCTGAAGACAGGCCAAACACCGTGTCATTGGCGACCGCCAGCGCCTCATCATAGCTTTCAACCTTGATGACCGAAGCAACCGGCCCAAACACTTCTTCGCGGTTGATGCGCATGTCGTTTTTCGTGTTCACAATAAGGGCAGGCGACAGGAAATGCCCCTTGGTATCGCGGTTCAGCCGTTCGCCACCCCAGGCCAGCTCGCCGCCCTCGTCACGGCCGATGCCGATATATTTCTCGTCCTGCGCCATCTGCGCCTCGTCTATGACGGGACCGATCTGTGTGCCGTCTTTCAGCGCGTGGTCAACCTTGAGGGCCTTCATGGCATTGACCATCTTCTCCACATAAGCATCATGAACCTTGCTGTGCACAATCAGCCGCGAGGAAGCCGTGCAGCGCTGCCCGGTCTGATAGAAGGCACCGTCAATCGAGGCCGCAACCGCCGCATCAATACTGGCGTCTTCCAGAACGATGAGGGGATTCTTGCCACCCATCTCCAATTGATACTTGGCGCCTCGCGCGGAACAAGCCATCGCCACCTTCGCGCCCGTTTCAACCGAGCCGGTGAATGAAACGGCATTCACGCCGCGCGATTCCAACAGCGTCTGTCCCACAACCGAGCCGCGCCCCATGACCAGGTTGAGAACGCCCTTGGGCAAGCCGGCGCGCGAAAGAATTTCAACCAGCGCCCAACATGAAGCTGGAACCAGATCGGCGGGCTTCAGCACAACAGTGTTTCCATAGGCCAGTGCTGGGGCAACTTTCCAGGCCGGAATGGCAATCGGAAAATTCCATGGGCAGATGATTCCAACCACACCCAGGGGCTCGCGGGTGATGGTGACATCAACGCCCGCCCGAACAGAGGCCAGTGAACGGCCCTCAATGCGCAGGGCTTCCTGGGCGTAGAACTTGAAAATCTGGGCGGCGCGTGTGGTTTCGGCGATGCCGTTTGCCAGGGGTTTTCCTTCTTCCCGCGACAGCAGGCGGCCAATCTCATCCCGTCGCGCCAGCAGTTCTGCACCCGTCGCTTCCAGAATATCGGCCCGCTGTTGTGGTGTCGTGGCCGACCAGCCAGAAAACGCTGCCTGCGCCGCAGCTATGGCGGCCTCAGTCTGCCCCCTGTCGGCATGTGAAAATTCGCCGACAACATCTGTGAGATCTGAGGGGTTGATGTTGGCTTTGGCATCAACGCCTTCAACCCATTCGCCATTGATGAAATTTTTATGTAAAGCCATGATGCAAGTGCTCCAAATTCACGGAGCAGGGTCTAGCACAGCTTAGGCAGGAGGCAAGCATGAGGATTGGTTTCATAGGTGCCGGGCTGATGGGTCATGGCATGGTGAGCAATCTGCTCAAACACCGCCACCAGGTCTCGGTGATTGCCCATCGCAATCGAACCCCGATCGATGACTTGGTTTCAAAGGGGGCCACCGAAGTTGGGACCTTGCAAGAATTGGCGTTGAACAGCGAGGTTGTCTTTCTGTGCCTCTCATCATCACAGATCGTTGCCGAAACAATCTCCGCGATCAAGCCCGGCTTGAAGCAGGGCCAGATCATCATCGACTCGGGAAGCTCCAAACCCCAATCAACACGCCAGCTGGCAGGCGAACTGGAGGCGATGGGAATAGCCTTCGCCGATGCGCCGATGACGGGCGGTCCAGAGCAGGCCACCAAGGCCGAACTAGGTGTTCTCTGCGGCGCAAACCCGCAAATATATGAAGTGATAAAACCGCTGTTCGCCTGTTTCGCCAACACCATCCGCCATATGGGGCCTGTGGGTTCCGGCCATGCGGCCAAGCTGATTTCAAATTATCTTGTGACCGGAATGATTGCGCTCGTGGCCGAGGCTTTCGCCACCGCTCGCAAGGCTGATATTGATTGGCGCGATCTCTATGAGGCGATGCTCAATGGCTCGGGAAACTCAGGCGTGCTCCGCAAAATGGTGGCCCCAGCGTTGGAAAGCGATTTTGAGGGCTATAGATTCGCAACCGCCAATGCTCTCAAGGATATCGGCTACTTCAAGGAGTTTGCCAGGGAATTTGGCGCCACAAGTCAACTCATCGCAGCTGTGGAGCAGGTTTTTTCCAATGCGGTCTCAAGTGGCCTCGCTGAGGAGAACGTCAGCCACCTTCTCAAGTCATGACAGGCGAAGGGCCACCGCTCCCAGCACAACCAGTATGCCGCCTGCGACTCTGGGCGCTGTCATGCTTTCTTTCAGGTAGCGGGCCGACATCAGGATGACAAACAGGATGCTGGTTTCCCGAAGTGCCGCAACGGCCGCGATGGGCGCTTCCGTCATCGCCCAGATCACAATCCAGTAAGACGCCGCCGACAGCAGCGCACCCATTACGCCACTTTTCCAGAAGGGCGCCACCGCTTTCAATATGCCCGGCCCCCGCACATATATGCCGTAAGCAAACAGGAACACGGCATCGAGAATGAAGACAGTGGCGGTATAGCCCGATGGAGCGCCAGAAATCCGCCCGCCCAGGCCATCCACAACCGTATAGGCCGCGATGAAACACGAGGTCCCCAGGGCAAAGAGCAGCGATTTGCTGTCAAGCCGCAGGGTTTCCGACTTGCCAAAGGCAATGAGCCAAATGCCTGACACCAGAACGCCAATGCCAAGGGCTGTAACAACGCCAATTTGTTCATGCGCTGCAAACCACGTGATGAGAAGCGTGAGAAGGGGAGCGGTGCCCCGCGCAATGGGATAAACTTGGCTCAGGTCGCCATGCTTATAACTGCGTGCCAGAAAGGTGTTGTAACCCGTATGCAGCACGCCAGAAATGAACGCATAGGGCAGGCTGGCGGGCGATGGCCACGCAAACACCAGCAGCATGCCAACACCCATGATGCCCATAAGTGTCTGCAGCAAAAATATGGAAAGAAACCGGTCAAGCTTCAGCTTCACCAGAAGATTCCAGCTCGCATGCATGAAAGCAGCGGCCAAGACGGCCAGAAAGACGGTGATTTCCAAGTGAAAGTCCCCAGAACTGGGAGCTTGTTACTCCAGAGGCATCGCCCTTACTAGAGCATGTGCGATGGTTTGCCTGAGGCTATGAGCAAACAGCCCCGCCAACAACCGTGGTGTAGCAAGTCAGCGTTGTTGAAATGCGCGGCCGGTCAGTGATCGTCTCGGAAACAGTGAGGGTTGGGTTTGGAAAAAATGTAGACCCCAAGAAGGAAGTCATAACTGGTGTGTAGGTTGTGCAGACTCGAGCGACAACGAGATCATTTCCCGAAACCATCAGCGGATCCATGTTTGCGGTTCCCGGGACAGCGCCACAGGAACTGCCCAGGCCATTGTTGACTTTCCATATTTGAGAAATTGTCGCGCCAACCTTGCGATATCCAAACAGTTCGACGCGAACATTCGCGCTGGGAGTGGGAAACATCGCCATTTCGGCGGCGTTGTAATAGTCAGCGATTTGTGGTCGCAGAATGCTTGTATTGTGCCTTGTGACAAGGTCAGCCATTGCGCTTGTCGCAAGTGTCACCCGCCGGTTTATTGAAATTGCCGAAGTCAATTCAAACAGGCTGATAAACAGGAGAATTAGCACTGGAAAGCAGAGCGCCGCTTCAATAGCCGGCATGCCTCGTTCATCACATTTGAATTTGCGCAACAATTCTTTCATCGTATCACTCAACAGTTTTGCGGTTAATTCGAGCATCATGAACACGTATTGGTTGCCATGTAGGGTTCATTGCGCAATATGGCCATTCCGTAGAGTCGGCGCGTGGTTCCAGCAACCGGCGTGCCACCGTGCACGTTCGCTAGTGGACTCAGGAATGGAAACACAATCTTCCATTCATAGGATGCAATGACACCGACTGGAACCGATGGGCCGCCGCATGTGAATGATGCAGGATTCGGAGTTCCGTCTGCCTTCGGGCCGACATTTACAAAACTCGGCAAATTTGCGCGAAGATTGGCAAATGTATAGGCGGGAGCATCTGTGGCCGCCTGGACGTGAACTGTTAGATTATTGCAATTTACCACGATACCGGCAATTTCACACACTTTGGATTTGAATTGAACCGCGCTTTGCGCGAGATTCTGCGCTTGACCTGTTCGCAGCGTGCGCGCTGCCTGCTGAACCGCGGCCTGGATTGAATATTCAGTAAAATTCATAACGCCAATTTCAATTATGCAGCCCATGAGGAAGAAGAACGGTCCTCCCACCATTGCGAATTCTATCGCCGCGACACCGCTTTCGGATTTGATGATCCGCCGCAGGAACCTTGAGCTAAACCTTTTCAACAAATCCCGCATGAAAAACTCCAGTCAAAACGCGGCTGAATTAAGCCAACAGACAAATCCCATGGCATTTCTAACCTATTGACAATTTCCATTGTCTGAAATTGTTTGGTAAATTTGTAACTAATCCATCCAGGCTGCGCGCACACAAAAAAGGCGCCAATAGATGGCGCCCCTGACAATATCTTGTCTCCAAATCGACTATTCGCCTCCGGGGGGGGGAGCGGAGGCAGGCCCAGAGCTAGCCTCACCCTTCGCAAATCCCGACTTTGTCTGGTTGGCGCCCACAACTTTTCCACCCCATTCAAATTCATCGCCGGGTTGCATCGCCGTTTCGCATAGGGGTGCGCAAACATACGAGTAGCGAAGACCGGCCTTGAAAACAGCCACATTATTGGATCCGCCAATCCTCACCGTGATTTCCATCGAAGCCAGCTCTGCGCCGTTTTGATCAAGGATGATCATGTTTGTGCTGCCAAACGCGCGGCCATGAATGAACACCTTGTCTCCATGCACCGTCGCGTCCGCAATGCTCGGATTTCCCACCACAACGGTTCCTGGATTGCCAGAAACACTGATCAATTGGGTTTGATCAGTGGAAATCACAATGTTCTCAGCGGCAGTGGCAAGAGTGGCAAATAGAAAACCTAGCAAGAGAGTGCTCGCGGAAAAACGCAACAGGTTGGGCATACAAGGGCTCCTTCGTTCTGGGCAATTCATGAAACTCATTCCCTGGCCAGTCTGCACTGTAATGGTGAATGTTCTATTACCAATATCATTCCAACGGTTCGTGGCGGATGATCATTGCTTGTCACAAATTGCGGGTGGATCGTTCTGAAGCGAAATTCCGGCAGACATCTGCCAATTTATTGAAAGGGTAAAATTCTAGGTAAAACGGGTTGGCTCTGATAACTTTGATAAGTCTTTGGCGGCTGGCTGGTTGTTGTGATCACAGGTATTTACGCGGCGTTAATGAGTGGAGGTTACTTTGGACCCCGGTTCACATCGACGCCGCATGAAGCGTCGTCGCAAGGAATCAGGTGCTGAAGAGTTAACTTGGAGAATTAAATGATTAAGTTTGTGCGTTTCCTGAAAGACGAATCCGGTGCAACCGCGATTGAATATGGCCTGATTGCCGCTGGCATCGGTCTGGTGCTTGTTGCCGCCGCGCCTCTGATTGGCGCCCAGATCACCGCGTTGTTCGGTGCTATTGCGACCGCTCTTACTCCTTAACTTCAAAAGCCGCGCCGTTGCCAACGGCGCGGCCTCGAAAAATTCAAAACGGGAACCACTGGATCAGCTCCAGTGGTTCTTTTTGTTATTGGAGTATTGATGGACAAGGTTAACCCTATCTTTACGAGCGGTGTGTGAAGCTATTGATGATTGCGGCTTGAGTTCCGCCCAAAATTGTCCTGAGGCAGCATGGCACACCACCTATCGGTTTCACTTTTCCCAGTCTTGATGATCATTGCGGGAATAGGTGACGCCCTATCGCTGCGTATTCCGAATCTGTTGAATCAAATTATTTTTGCGAGTTTCTTTCCCATTGCATGGGCGGCAGGAATGCCGCTTGAAGTTTTTGGCCTGCATTTTTTTACATGCGTAGTTCTGCTTGTTCTCGGTTTTCTGTTTTTTTCCGCAAATATGATTGGCGGCGGCGACGCGAAACTGCTGGCTGCCGCTGGCATTTGGATTGGGCCCATGCAAGCTGCGCCATTCCTTGTTCAAACAGTTATCGCCGGGGGCATCCTTGCCCTCATTGTTGTCACATGGACCAGGATTTCGGGATACTGGGAATTTCATGACGGACCGTTTTCAAGCAAAATAGCAGGCTTTCGCCCGCAAATTCCTTACGGATACGCCTTTGCCATTGGCGCCATCCTGGTGTTTCCAGAAACTTGGTGGATGGTGTCGTTTGGTTAACACTTCAACACTAAACTGTCGGTCATTAACCTAAATTTGACCATTCTGTAAGAAAGTCAAATCAGCAACAGGCGCCAGTGGCGCGGGGTAAAGGTAAAAAATGAGTAAGATGCGAATTGTCGTTTTAGGATTGGCCGCAGGTTCAGCTGTGATGGCGGGGCTTTTGGCCAAAGGATTTATTGGCGCGAAACCAGAAGTGGCGGCGGTTGAAGTCACTACCAGCACAAAAACGACCGATGTGCTGGTTGCCTCAAAGGACATTCTCATGGGTGATCGGCTCTCCGAGGGCGCCGCTGAGTGGAAGGCATGGCCTGATGCCAACATATCCGGCACGATGATCACCAGGGACGCAAAGCCAGACGCAAGGGAATTCTATGGCGCGGCCCGTGCGAGAACGATGGTCTTCGCTGGCGAGACCATCATGGAACAGAAGCTCGTCCTCCCAGGGGAAACGGGTTTCATGAGCGCGATTCTACCCAAAGGAATGCGGGCAATCTCTGTTTCCATATCCGAGCGCTCCAGCGCCGGCGGGTTCATCTTGCCCAATGACCGTGTGGACGTGATTTTGACCCGGAAGATAGATGACATTTCACGCGCTGAAACCGTTTTGACAAATGTCAGGGTATTGGCGATCAATCAGACCTTTCGGCAGGAGAAAGAAGGCGATAGCGCCACAATCGCTGAAGGAAAAACAGCCACGCTTGAGCTCGATCCGCGCCAGACCGAAATCATCGCCATGATTGAATCGGCCGGAGAACTCTCGCTTGCCTTGCGCTCCATGGCTGAGAATGACGGCAAGGGCCTGGGCCAGGATGGTCCACGCCTGGCGGACAAATACACGGGCAAGAAATCCGGGACCACTGACACTCTCTATGTTCGTTACGGCGTTCAAGTTTACACATCCAATCGGTGAGGCATAAAAGTCATGTTATTGAAACGTCTTACGTCAGCAGCGCAGGGAACCAGAACTCGAAGCTTCAAATGGGCGGCGCTGTGCTCCTGCCTGGTTGCATTCGCACCGTTGGCAAGCGCGCTGCTGCCGCACCCGGCCATGGCCACCGATTTGGATATCGTTGACGTGGCCACCGAGAACGAAAGCAACTTTGTTCGCATCGGGCTGAACAAATCGGTTGTCATTCGTCTGCCAGCTGAAGCACGGGATGTGATCGTTGGAGATCCCTCAAAAGTGGACGCGGTCATCAGATCGAAGGACACAGCATACATATTCGCGCGCGGTGTCGGTCAAACTAACATTTTCTTCTTTGATGCGAATGGCAAGCAGATTCTCAATCTGGAGCTCGAAGTTGCCGTTGACATGACGGCGCTTCAGAAACTTCTCAAAAGAAGCATTCCCGGAACAAAGATAACGGTTGACACAGTCAACAACAGCGTAGTGCTTGGCGGAACCGCGCCAAACGCCGCGGAGGCGAAAATTGCCGAGGACATCGCGGCCAGCTTCGTGGCGAGTGTTTATACCGGCGCCTCACCTGATGGAAGAGTGATAAATACGATCAAGATCACCGGCGAGGATCAGGTGATGCTGAAAGTTCGCATCGTTGAGGTGCAGAGAGATGTGATCAAGCAGTTTGGCGTCGATTTCAATGCGCTATTGCAACTTGGAGGGCTGGCGCTCAATTTCAACGGCTTTAGTCCGCTTGTCGCCGGAAACAGCTTGACTAGCACCTATGCCAGCGGGGCGGACAGTGTTTCAGCTGTCATCCGCGCCCTGGAAACAGACGGCCTTCTGAAAACCTTGGCTGAGCCGAACCTGACGGCGATCTCTGGCCAACCAGCGAAATTTCATGCAGGCGGACAGGTGCCGGTTCCAAGCTGCAGCGTCGCAAATGGCTGCACGAACACATACAAGGACTTTGGTGTGTCGCTTAATTTTACCCCCGTCGTGATCTCAGAAGGTCGCATAAACCTGAAGATACAAACGGATGTCAGTGAGCTTGGGCCAATAATTAGCGGTGAGCAATCATTTATTGCGCGCAATGCTGAAACGAATGTTGAACTTCCAAGCGGTGGCTCGATGATGCTCGCTGGTCTTATCAAAGACTCAACACGCCAAACAATTTCGGGAACACCAGGATTAAAACAGCTTCCAGTGCTTGGAGCGCTCTTTCGGAGCCGTGACTTCACCAGCAACCAAAGCGAGCTGGTGGTGATTGTAACCCCGTATCTCGTGGGATCAGTCGCAGAGAAGCAGCTTACAACACCCTCCGACCGTTTGAATGTAGCCACAGACAGGCAGACGATCCTCCTGGGCAGGTTGAATAGAATCTACGGTACACCAGGCAATCATCCTGATGGTGTGTACCATGGCAACGTCGGTTTCATTGTAGAATAGATGTCAGCGGAGAGTATTATGTGTAAGAATTATTCAATTTTGACCGCTACGAAATTGGCGATGATCCTGACAGTTTCAACAGCCCTCGCGGGATGCATGGAGGGAGGACAGGCATTTGATGACGAGTATGTGCCTGCGGCACACTACGACATGTATCCAATTGCGGTCACCACTGCGCCCGTCAAGTTGGAAATTTCTTCAAAGCGTGGAACACTGCAGCCATCCCAGATAAATGCAATCGCTGCATTCGCCCGATCAGCGCAAAGCTCCAGCACATCCAAATTCGCGATCAAGCGGCCTTCAGGTGGCGGCGCATCGAGCCGTGTCGCAAAGGAGACCTATCAGGTCATGGTGAAAAACGGAATTTCACCGTCCATGATTGTTCAGGGAACCTATCCGGCTTCGGCGAAATCGCCGGTTCAGATTGTGTACACGCGGAGTGTGGCGGTAACCAAGGAATGTGGCGACTGGTCTTCCGACTGGGCCAACTCGGCATCCAACGAAACGCCGATGAACCATGGTTGCTCGATACAAAACAATATCGCGGCGATGGTTGTTAATCCGCAGGATTTCGAAACGCCGCGGGCAACAACGCCAGCCCTTGGTGCTTCCCGCACTTCGGAAATAAGAGCCTTGGACGAATAAGAATTTACCAGTTTAGCACCCCGGCAAGTGACGCATAAAGATTTGGAACAGGTCAAAAATGATCAACGCAGCGACAGCAAACAACGCAATGGCAGAACCCACAGAGTTTCCTGTGGCCCAGGTGCCGCGAGTCAATATCCATACTTTTTGTGATAATCAGCAAACTGCCGAGACACTTCAGTCCGCCGCCATGGACAGGCGAATGGCGCGGGCCCATGTCACCATCCAACTCGGTGGCATATTGGCGGCGGTCCAAGTCTATCAGACACAGCCTACGCCAAATGTTCTCGTTGTCGAGTCTCATAGCTCAAGGGAAGGAATTCTGCTCGAGCTGGGCCAGCTTGCCCAGGTTTGTCAGCCAACCACCAAGGTTATCGTCATCGGACATCTTAATGATGTCATTCTTTACCGTGAATTGATCCGCCAAGGTGTCAGTGAATATCTGGTGGCGCCCATCGGCCAGATGCAGTTGATAGAAACGATCGCCAGCCTTTTTCAGGATCCAAAGGCCAAGCCGCTGGGCCGCATTATCGCATTCGTCGGCGCGAAGGGCGGCGTGGGATCGAGTACGATCGCCCACCATATCGCTTGGGCGATGTCAAACAACTTCGGGCTTGAAACCGTCATTACGGATCTCGATCTTGCCTTCGGCACAGCGGGTTTGAATTTCAACCAGGATGCCTCCGGCGGCATGCTTGATGCCTTGGGTCAGCCTGATCGTATTGACGCTACATTGCTTGATCGCATGTTGACAAAGCTGGGCGACAAGCTCAGCCTTTTGAATGGGCCAGGTGGTGTTGACCGGGATGTTTCCATTGATGCCTCAGCGATTGAAACAATCCTGAGCGTCATCAGGAACAGTGTTCCAAGCGTTATTGTCGATGTGCCAAATATGTGGGCGCCATGGATCAAGCACACATTGCTGAATGCTGATGAGGTTGTGATCACTTCGACGCCGGAATTGGCGAGTTTGAGAAATACTAAAAACATCATAGATCTTCTCAAAGTCTCGAGAACCAATGATGAAGCACCAAGATTGATTCTCAACCAGGTTGGCATGCCGAAACGTCCAGAGATTCCTGCGGCAGAGTTTGCCAAGGCGGTCGGCATTGCCCCTTCGCTCGTGATACCCCATGACCCGCAGTCGTTTGGCGCGGCGCAGAGCAATGGCCAGATGCTGTTCGAAGTCGCCCCCAAATCCAAATCAGCGGAGCTGCTCGCGGCGTTCACACAAGTTCTGCTGGGCACTGACAAGGGCGGAAAAGTGGCCAAGTCCGGGCTTTCGTCCCTATTCCAGAAATTTCCGACGCTGAGGAAGAAATAATGTTTGGCAAACGCGACGGCGCCGGACAAGAACAAAAGTCCTTTGCGCCCGCCTCCCATCCTCTCGCCACGAATGGAGATCAATTTGGTTTGGGCGCGGCCGCGGCTGTTGCCAGCCATATTCCTGAGCTCAATTCTCCTGGCGTTAAACAGGCGCCTCGCACGGCAGCACCCGCTGCGCCGTCGAGGGCCAGAGCGCCTGAACCGGTTCAAGCAGTGCGCAAATCCGAAAGCTACTACGACATCAAGAGTGCGATATTCAACGCCCTGATTGATGCCATCGATCTTACCCAGCTCGGCCAGCTTGATCGCGATGCAGCACGCGATGAAATCCGCGATATCGTCAATGAAATCATCACGCTCAAAGATGTCGTGATGTCAATTGCCGAGCAGGAAGAACTGCTTGAAGATATTTGTAACGACGTGTTGGGGTACGGGCCGCTTGAGCCGCTTTTGGCTCGCGACGATATATCCGATATTATGGTCAACGGCGCGAACCTTACCTTCATCGAAGTTGCCGGCAAGATGCAGCAGACTGGCGTTCGCTTTCGCGACAATGGACAGCTTCTGAACATCTGCCAGCGAATCGTGAGCCAGGTCGGCAGGCGTGTTGACGAAGCCAGCCCCATATGCGACGCGCGTTTGCCAGACGGCTCTCGTGTCAACGTCATTGTAGGCCCGCTCGCGATTGATGGCCCGTGTCTCACAATTCGTAAGTTTAAAAAAGACCGTCTCAAACTAAATGATCTGGTGAAGTTCGGTTCTATTACGCCTGAGGGTGCGGTCATCCTTGAAATTATCGGCCGTGTACGCTGCAATGTGTTGATTTCCGGCGGCACAGGCTCCGGAAAAACCACACTTCTGAATTGCATGACCGGTCATATCGATCATGATGAACGCGTCATCACCTGCGAAGACGCCGCAGAACTCCAGCTTCAGCAGCCTCACGTTGTAAGACTCGAAACTCGCCCGCCCAATTTGGAGGGCGAAGGCTCAATCACCATGCGCGATCTTGTCAAAAACTGCCTGCGTATGCGCCCTGAAAGAATCATTGTCGGCGAGGTTCGTGGACCTGAGGCATTCGATCTTCTGCAGGCCATGAACACCGGTCACGACGGTTCGATGGGCACACTCCATGCAAACACGCCACGTGAGGCGCTCTCACGACTTGAATCAATGATCACCATGGGTGGCTACGCGCTGCCATCAAAGACCATCCGCGAAATGATTTGTGGTTCGATTGATGTGGTGATTCAGGCGGCGCGTCTGCGTGATGGCTCTCGCCGCATAACACACATAACGGAAGTTGTGGGCATGGAAGGGGAGGTCGTCATTACGCAGGACTTGTTCCTCTATGAAATGGTTGGCGAGGATGCCAATGGCAAGATCGTTGGCCGTCACCGGTCTACCGGAATAGCCAAGCCGCATTTCTGGGACCGCGCCCGCTATTACAATGAGGAAAGACGATTGGCTGATGCGCTTGAAAGCGCGGAAGCACGCAATGAAAAGGATTAATTCTAAAGACGTATGCGTGTCCAAAAGCCACACCTGACACAATAAGGATCGAAGCAATTATGTTTTTTGGCCAGGATGTTACGCAGATTGCATTCATTTTCATGGTCGCCATTTCTGTGGGTGGCCTTGCGGTCGCAATACTGTTTCCCATGTTTGGCGGGTCTCCCGCATCAAAGCGAATTCAAGCAACGACCTCTGGAACCAAGATGGTGGCCAGGCAGTCACTGCGTTCAAGACTGATGGAAGATCCGAAAGATGCACGGCGAAAACAAATTCAGGAATCGCTCAATCAGGTAGCGGAGCGGGAGAAACAACGCAAACAACGCATCACTTTGCGGACACAGATTGCGCAAGCCGGACTTGATTTGACCGTTCGGAATTTTTGGCTTGCGTCATTCTGCATTGGAGCGGCATTTGCTGCAGCGTCATATTTCTTTGGAGCGCCGATCTATGTCACGGGAGCGGCGGCGGTTGTTGGATTTCTCGGCTTTCCAAGATGGGTCATAAAATTCTTGCGCACGCGCCGGCAGAATACTTTTCTCAATGACTTCGCTGACGCCATTGACGTCATGGTGCGGGGTCTGAAATCCGGTCTGCCGGTTACCGATGCAATGCGCGTGATCGCAGCCGAGTCCGGGCCGCCGGTCGGTCCTGAATTCATGGAAATTGTCGAGGGGCAAAGAGTGGGGATTTCTATCGACCAAGGTGTTGAAAGAATGGTCGAAAGGATGCCTTTGCCTGAAGTCAATTTTCTCGCAATCGTGATGTCCATTCAGTCAAAGACAGGCGGCAATCTTTCAGAGGCCCTGGGCAACCTCTCCAAAGTGTTGCGTGATCGGAAAAAAATGAAATCCAAAATAAAAGCGGTCAGCCAAGAGGCCAAGTCTTCGGCCGCCATTATTGGGTCGCTGCCATTTCTCATCATGACTGGTATGATGTTCATGAGTCCCGGCTATCTTGACCCAATGTTCAATACAAGTTTGGGTAATTTATTGGTGATAGGAAGCGCTGTTTGGATGACCCTGGGCGTGCTCGTGATGAAGAAAATGATCAATATTGATATCTAAGGCAAGGCCAGCCCAAAATGATGAATGTAGTTTCGAACCTGATCCAAGTCGAAGTCTTGATTTCCATATTTATTGGATTTGCGGCATTTGGAACAATATTGACCATCGCCGCGCCCTACTTCGCCACTGACAGGCTGGGTTCCCGTATTAAAGCCGTGTCCATTGAGCGTGACAAACTGCGGGCGCAACAGAAAGCCCAGATGGCAGGCAGCGAAGCAAGACTGCGCGATAAGCCCAAGACGGGTATTGTCACTCAAGCAGTTGAAGCCCTGAATTTACGGCGTTACTTTGCTGCTGATAGCGCGCGAGACCTGTTGCGTCAGGCCGGCATGAGAACTGAGCGGCAGCTTGTGATGTTTCTCGGTTTGAGGTTTGTGACCCCAATCGTTATCGCAATTGTTGCGTTTGTCTATTCTTCCACTGTTTTTGCCGAGAAAGTTCCACCAAATATGCGGCCAATTGTTGGATTAATAGGCCTCATTGTAGGTTTCTACCTGCCGAGTATTGTCGTCAAGAATCTCAGAAGCAGGCGGCAGGAATCAATTCGAAGATCATGGTCGGATGCGCTTGATCTGCTGCTGATTTGTGTCGAGTCCGGCATGGCGATAGAACCGGCAATGCATCGTGTGGCGCGCGAAATTGGCAGCGGATCTGTTCCCTTGGCTGAAGAGCTGACTTTGACAATAGCTGAATTGTCATATCTGCAGGATCGCCGCAAGGCTTTCGAAAATTTGGCCAAGCGCACCGGCATGCCAACAGTGAAATCTGTTGTCACGAGCCTTATTCAGTCTGAGCGATACGGCACACCGCTTGGAACAGCCCTTCGTGTTCTGGCCCAGGAAAACCGCGATGCGCGCATGTCTGAAGCGGAGAGAAAGGCGGCAGCGCTCCCGCCAAAACTGACCGTGCCAATGATTCTGTTTTTCCTTCCAATTATTTTTGTTGTCATTCTGGGGCCTGCTATCATTCAAGTTATGGGCCTCAAATAGCGGGAGCATTTCGCCCAGCGTGAACTAGTCATAACTCATTGGGCTCAGGACCCATTGATTGAGATTGAAGATGAAGGCTGCTGCGATGCAGATGGCCGAGAAGAAAGTTGGGCGCAGCGGTCATAACGGGTTGAGATACGCCGCCAGTCTTTGAGTCCGCCGAACATGTTATCGATTTTTTGGCGCTGCCTGTAGAGGATTTGTCGAATGAGACGGACTGGCGGTGGTTTATCGTGGGCGGGATACAGGCGACAATGCCCTTGACTTCGAGCGCATCGCGGAACTCGTCGCTGTCATAGCCTTTGTCGGCAATGAGGGTCTTGGCCCTCGGAAGTTATGAATAGAGCAGTTTTGCGCTAGTGTGGTCGCTCATTAGGTCCGCCTGTTGCAATCAAGCTATCTGAAGTCCCTCCACTCTTTCGGGGCAAGTCCAGGTTTGTCGGGCTGGCGATGGATGACTGGGTGCGGGATGCCTCGACCTTCTCCAAGAACCTGGAGTGGCTGATGCAGGTGGATGTGGCGCGAGCCTTTTCATGTCCACCTTGCTGAACCTGCCACAGGTGAAGGGCCTGCTGTCTTCGGGGCACTTTGTCGGTGGATGGCACGCTGATTGATGCTTGGGCGTCGATGAAGAGTTTCGCGCCGAAGGATGGCTCGGGCGAACCGCCAACTAGAGGCCGCAAAGGTGAGCGCAACTTCCGCAAGGAGAAGCGCTCCAACGAGACCCACGCGTCAACAACCTATCCCGCTGCCATGCTGTTCCACAAGGGCGATGGCCGGTCAAGCCGCCTGTGCTTCATGGGCCATGCGCTGATGGAGAACCGCAACGGCCTCATCGTCGATTGCGATCTCACCCAGGCCACAGGCAGCGCAGAACGCGAGGCGACACTTGCAATGATCGCGCGCAGCAGCAAGGGCAAAACCATGAGCAAGGCCCGCGTGACGCTTGCTGCCGACAAGGGCTTCGACGCCGAAAGCTTTGTGCAAACGCTCAAAGCGCAGAAGGTGACGCCGCCCATCGCCATCAATGCCAGGACCTGCCAGACAGGCACCATCCACAAGACCGCCGTCGATGGCCGCACCACCCGCCATGAAGGTTATGCCATCAGCCAAAGATGCCGTAAGCGCATCGAAGAATCCTTTGGCTGTGCCAGGACCATCGGTGGGGCCGCCAAGCTGAAAGTCAGGGGGGGCTCGCCAAGGCCAAGGGCTTCTTCACGTTCCGAATGATTGCCTGCAATCTCATCCGCGTCCCCAAACTGCTGGCAGCCGCAGCGTGATGCCGCATCTCCTGAACATAAAAAACCAATACAGCAGCCGCAGAAGCCGACAGCATCCGTCAACCCGCATGATCAAAAATCAAGACAACATACATAAACGATGGGTGTGAGAGTTTTTCAACAGCCTGTTAGGCACTGGTTCTGTGGCGCTTATCTATATGCTGCTCCGTTCCAAAATTGGCCTTGCGCTCACGGCGATCCGCGACAGTGAAATCGCCTCCTCAAGCCTCGGCGTCAAAATCGAGCCGGTGAAATTTGCGGTCTATATCCTGGTCGCCGCCGCCACGGCCATGGTGGGAGCATTGATCTTCCTGCAAAAGCTCCGCATCTCGCCCGATGCCGCTTTCAGCGTCAATGACTGGACCGCCTTTGTCATTTTCATCGTTGTCATCGGTGGCATCGGCACCATCGAAGGCCCAATTATTGGAACAATCATATATTTCCTGCTGCGTGAATTCCTTGCTGACCTGGGCTCAACCTATCTGATGATTTTGGGTGCGCTCGCCATCATCATCATGCTGGCTGCACCGAAGGGCATTTGGGGCTACATTGCCCAGCGCTACAATATTTCACTCTTCCCCACTGGTTACCGTGTTCATTGGAAGGACTAGACATGGCAAAGGCTCCGGCGAGAAAAATCATCATATCCTGCGCGATTACAGGCAGCATCCATACGCCCACCATGTCTGACGCCCTTCCCATAACGCCAACACAAATTGCCGAACAGGCCATTGACGCGGCCAAGGCGGGCGCTGCCATCTTGCATCTTCATGCCCGCAACCCCGAAACCGGAAAGCCAACGCCCGATCCCGCCGTATTCATGGAGTTTCTGCCGCGCATCAAGCAGGGGTGCGATGCGGTCATTAACATTACAACTGGCGGCAGCATGATCATGACCGTTGACCAGCGCTTGGAGGGACCCAGGGCGTTGAAGCCCGAAATGTGTTCCCTCAATATGGGATCCATGAACTTCGCGCTGCATCCCCTGGCTGACCGTTACAAGGCCTGGAAGCATGACTGGGAAGAACCCTATCTGCGCGCTTCCGAGGACATGATTTTCCGCAACACGTTCCGCGATATTGACCGAATCATGAAAACAATGGGCGATAACGGCACCCGCTTTGAGCATGAATGTTATGATGTGGGCCATCTCTACAATCTCGCGCATTTTGTTGACCGCGGACTGGTGAAAGGCCCATTTTTTGTGCAGATGATTTTCGGAATACTCGGCGGCATTGGCGCCGAAATTCGCAATCTCGTATTCATGAAAGAAACCGCTGACAAGCTGTTTGGAGATGACTATCAATGGTCGGTGCTCGCCGCAGGCAGGAATCAGATGCCCTTTGCCACCCAGGCCGTGATGATGGGTGGCAATGTGCGCGTGGGTCTTGAAGACAGTCTTTTTATCAGCAAGGGAAAACTGGCCACATCGAATGCGGAGCAAGTGACGAAGATTCGCCATATCATTGAGGAATTGGGCTTCGAAATCGCCAACCCCAATGAAGCCCGCGCCATGCTGGCGCTCAAGGGCGCCGACAAAATTGGTTTCTGACCAATGACAAAACTGTTGTTCGCCTTTTCTGGCCTGCCCACACGCGTCATTTTTGGCGCGGGCAAGCTTGCAGAGGTTTCAGCCGAGTCCGAAAAGCTTGGCATGAAACGCCCGTTGATCATAACCGGTCAACAACAGTCAAAACTTGGCCGCGACATTGCTGCGAAACTTGTGGCCACGGCCTTCGACGGCGCGGCCATGCACACGCCAGTGAACATCACAGAAACCGCAATGGCAATTGTCGGGGACCAGAAAATTGACGGCACAATAGCGATTGGCGGCGGCTCGGCCATTGGCCTTGGAAAGGCCATCGCCTGGCGCACCGGTCTGCCGCAAATCGCCGTGCCCACGACCTATGCCGGTTCAGAAATGACAAATATTCTGGGCGAAACCGAAGCGGGCGCAAAAATCACCAGGCGCGATACAAAAATCCAGCCGGAAACCGTGATCTATGATCCCGATCTCACAATGTCATTGCCCAGAGCCTTGGCCGCGACCTCCGCCATGAATGCCATCGCCCATGCGGTTGAGGCGCTCTATGCGAAGGACGGAAATCCCGTGATCTCGCTGATGGCGGAAGAGGGCATCAGGGCCCTGGCCATGGTTGGCGCGGACCGCGAAGAAGCTCTCTACGGAGCCTGGCTTTGTGGTTCGGTTTTGGGCGCGGTCAGCATGGCGCTGCACCACAAGCTGTGCCACGTGCTGGGAGGTTCTTTCAATCTGCCCCATTCTGAAACCCATGCCGTGGTCCTGCCCCATGCCACTGCCTACAATGCGGCGGCGGCCCCGGATGCGATGGCCCGCGTCGTGCGCGCCCTCAACGCCAGATCCGCCCCACAGGGCCTATATGATCTTGCGAAATCCTTGAACGCGCCAACTTCCCTCAAGGCGCTTGGTCTCAAGGAAACCGACCTCGCCCGCGCCGCAGAGATAGCGGCGGCCAATCCCTATTGGAACCCCCAAGTCATTACGCTGGAGGGACTTCGAAAACTTCTGGACGACGCTTTCCATGGCCACCGTCCCCATGCTTGAATTGCATAATTTTCAGGGAGGCGCCAAATGATCGAAACGGATGTGCTTGTGGTTGGGTCTGGTCCTGCTGGCTCATCAACGGCCGCACTGCTGTCAACCTATGGTGTTGAAAACACGCTGGTCACCAAGTACCGCTGGCTGTCCGATACGCCGCGCGGCCACATCACCAATCAGCGCACCATGGAAATCATGCGCGACCTCGGTCTTGAGCAGCAATGCATGATGTTTGCCACCGGCCAGAAACTGATGGGCAACAACGTGTTCTGCGCCAGTCTTGCTGGCGAAGAGCTTGGCCGCCTTGCAACCTGGGGCAATCATCCCAATTCCTACGCCCGGCATCGGCTGGCCAGCCCAACGGAAATGAACGACCTGCCGCAGAATTTTCTCGAGCCCATCCTGTTTGGCGCGGCCTGCGGGCGCGGCACGAGAGCCCGCCTACCTACCGAATATGTGTCCCATGTTCAGGACAAGGACGGTGTCACCGCCACCGTGCGTGACCGTGTGACCGGGGAAACCTACCCTATCCGCGCCAAATATCTGGTGGGCGCCGACGGCGGAAATTCACAGGTGGCCGAAGATATTGGATTGCCCATGAACGGAAAAATGGGCGTCGCCGGCTCGATGAACATCATCGTTGAAGCCGATCTCACCAGATACGTGGCCCACCGGCCCAGCGTTCTCTATTGGGTTCTGCAGCCCGGCTCAAACGTCGGCGGCATCGGCATGGGATTGGTGCGCATGATACGGCCCTGGCATGAATGGCTCATCCTGTGGGGCTATGACATCAGTGAACCGGCTCCGGAAATCACCGAGGAATTCGCCCGGGGCGTCGTTCATAATCTGATTGGCGATGCAACCATTCCGGTAAAAATAAAATCCATCTCCACCTGGACCGTGAATCACATGCACGCTGCGGAATATTCCAAAGGCCGCGACTTCTGTATGGGTGATGCCGTGCATCGCCACCCGCCGTCCAATGGCCTGGGGTCCAACACGTCCATTCAGGATGCCTTCAATCTCAGCTGGAAACTGGCCCATGTTTTGAAAGGCAATGCCTCGCCAAAGCTTTTGGAAACCTACAACATGGAGCGCGGGCCCATCGGCAAGCAGATTGTTGACCGCGCCAACAAATCCATCGGCGAATTCGGCCCCATATTTGATGCGCTGGGACTTCTCTCAACCACCGATCCCGACGCCATGAAGGCCAACATGGAATCGCGCAAGGAGGCAACGCCCCTTGGCGCCGAACGCCGGGCGAAATTGCATGAAGCCATCGCCTACAAGGTTTACGAGTTCGATTGCCACGGCGTGGAAATGAACCATCGATATGCCTCACCGGTAGTTGTTCCTGACGGAACACCGGAACCCCCATTCATGGAAGACGCCGAACTTTACCACCAGGCTACCACCTGGCCAGGAGCCCACTTGCCCCACGTCTGGTTGGAGAAAAACCGCAAGGCCCTCTCAACCCTTGATCTCGCGGGGCAGGGCCGTTTCACGCTCATCACGTCGATTGGCGGCGAGGCATGGATCAAGGCCGCGAAAGAAATGGCAGGAGTTGAAATAGAAACAGTGACCATAGGCCCTGCCTGCGATGCGGAGGACCCCTTCGGTGACTGGGCCCGCATGAAGGAAATATTGGACGATGGCTGCCTGCTGGTCAGGCCCGATATGGTTGTAGCCTTCCGCGCCCACACATTGCCGAAATCTGCCGCACAGGATTTGAAAGCCGCAGTCGCCCGAATTTTAGGAAACCAGTGATCATGGAAGACAAGGCCTATTTCACCGAAAGGCATTCGGAAGACGTAGTCATCGCCGGCTCCGGCCCCAAGGCCAATCCGCGCGTCAAGCAGATTGTTGATGCCCTGGTGCGCCATCTCCATGCGGCCGTCAAGGAAACCGAACCCACCCTCGATGAGTGGATGCAGGGCATCGAGTTCCTGACCAAAACGGGCCACCTCTCAACCGAGTGGCGGCAGGAATTCATATTGCTGTCGGACACGCTGGGAATTTCCATGCTGGTTGAAACCATCAACAACCGCAACAACGCCGGCGAAACGGAATCAACCGTGCTGGGGCCATTTCATGTCTCGAACGCGCCGCGCTATCCCAATGGCGCCAACATCTGCCTTGATGGCAAGGGCGAGCCGTTGTTCGTTTCCGGCTCCGTGAGGGATGCCAGGGGCAATCCAATCGCCGGCGCCACGCTGGATGTCTGGCAAGCCAACGCCGATGGTTTCTATGACGTTCAGCAAAAAGGCATCCAGCCCGACAACAACTTGCGTGGCGTCTTTACGTCGGACGCCGAGGGAAAATTCCGCTTCCAATCCGTCTATCCCCGCCACTATCCCATCCCCAATGACGGCACTGCGGGCAACATGCTGAAAGCCCTGGACCGCGAACCCAACCGGCCCGCCCACATTCATTTCATCGTCAGCGCTCCTGGCTTCCGCCCCGTCACCACCCATATTTTCACCCCCGACTGCCCATGGCTCAAGAAAGACGCCGTGTTTGGGGTCAGGGAAAGCCTCATCGCCGATTTCCGCAAATCCGGCGGCCACTGGGAAGTTGAGTGGAACTTCGTGCTGCCGCGCAATGACAGTTAGGCTTTCATCGCGTCATGACATGACGCTTGAAGCCTTGCAGCGCGTCGCATGGAACGGCGAGTCGGTGGTTTTTGATGATGCGGCCCTGGCACATATGGCTGCTGCGCGGAAATGCTTCATGACGCTCCTCGAAGATCCCGAGATATCGGTTTATGGAGTAACCAGCGGCTACGGCCAGAATGCCAGCAAGCGATTGACGGAAGCCGAGCGAAAGGCCCATTCCAGGCGCCCGCCCATTCAACAGGCGGCAACCTGGGGCGATCCGTTGCCGGATCGCGTCACCCGCGCCATCATATTTGCCCGCCTTGCAAATCTGATCGACGGCGGCGCTGCCATCACACCGGGCGTGGCGATTGCGGTGGCTGAGATGCTCGACGGCAGGCCCCTGCCTGTAATTCCGGCGCGCGGCCAGGGCGGCGCAGGGGAAATACTCTCGCTCTCCCACGTCTTTGGCGGGCTCGCCGCAACAGCGCCCATTGCCGAGAAAGATGTGCTCTCGCTGATAAATGGATCACCTGCTGCAAGCGCCCTGGTTTCCGATGCAGCCCTTGCTGCCAATGCCAGGCTTACTGTTGCGGTTGAAATTTTTGCCCTCGCCGCCGAAGCTTTCAACACGCCTCTCGGTCATTTTGCCCCTGAACTTGGCGAACTCTGGAACAACCCGCATGACGCATGGGCGCTGGCTGCCCTGCATGCGGCCATAGGTGGCGGCCATGGCGGTGCCCGAAGGCCCTATCAGGCGCCAGTGAGTTTTCGAATTCTGCCCCGCATGCTGGGGCAGGCGCGCAGGGCCGAACGCCTCGCCCGCGAAATTGCCGCAGAATCCCTGAGTGCCGTGACAGACAATCCGGTGCTGCTGCAGCCGGATGCGGATCATCCCCATGGCCGCATCATCAGCACTGGCGGCTATCACAATCCCCACGCGGTTATGGCGATGGATGCGGTTACGGCAGCAACAGTGAACTTGATTACAATTGCTGGCCGCCTTGCCGCCAAACTGCTCGACGGGAATGTTTCGCAATTGCCTGATCAACTGGGTCTGAGTGGCCAGGCGGGCTACATGGGTTGCCTGCCCATGGCGATCACTGGTTTCGAGGAAGAAGCGCGCCTTCATGCCGGTTCAACCCTGTTGCCGGGCTCTGAGTCCGGCAGCTTCGGTCAGGATGACGTGGCCTCACCCATATTCCTGGCCTGGGGCAAGCAGGAAAAGACCGGAGCCTTGCTGGAAGCAGCGCTTGCCAGCCTCGCCTTTATCGCACTCCGCGCTCTTGATGTGACAGCGCGGCCCGTTCCGCCGGCGCTTGCGCCCATGGCCGAATTGATCCGCAGGTTTTTGCCTGCATCCGACTCGAATCAAGTTCTCGGCCCCGCCGCCGCACAGCTCGAAACTCATTTGCGCTCAAGAGTCTACCGCGCGCAGTAGTTCCTATTCCGCCGCGATCATCTGCAGTTTGAGATTTGAAAGGCTTTCCGTCACGTGCCGCGCCAGCGCTTCAATGGCCGAGTTGGACTTGCCGGGCTTGCGCACCAGCCCGATGTCGAAGGTTCCAAGCGCTGGAAAGCCATCCTTTTCGGTGAGCACCCGCATGCCGGGCCGCACACAAAGCTCCGGCATTGCGCCAACCGCCAGCCCCTGCATCACGGCGGCATTCACCGCGTTTGAATTGGGCGTCGAATAGGCCACGCGGAATTTGCGCCCCGCGCCATCAAGAGACTTCACGACCTTGCTCCGCCAATCGCAACCCGCATGGGAAACCGCGAGGGGCAGCACATCAAGCATGTGAACGCTGTGGCGCGTGGAGGTGACCCACACCAGTTTTTCACGCCGCACCGGCTCGTCGGTGATGATGTCGCAACCGAAAGTCACCACCGCCAAATCCATTTCGCTGCGCTTCACCCGCTCAAACAACACGCTGCTGTTCAGGCAATCCACATCCACGGTCACAAGCGGGTGCGTGCGGGCAAAGCGCGCCAGAATTTCCGGCAGGAACCTGTCGGCATAATCATCAGGCGTGCCAAAGCGGATGGTGCCCGTGAGTTCAGGCTTGGTGAACGCCGAAACCGCCTCATCATTCATCGCCACCATGCGCCTTGCGTAGTCCACCAGCCTTTCGCCATCGGGCGTGAAGCGGCTGTTCCTGCCGTCTTTCGCAAACAGCGGGCAGGCCACCAGGTCTTCCAGCCGTTTCATCTGCATGGAAACCGCCGACTGGGTCTTGTTAACCTCTTCAGCGGCGCGCGTGAAACTGCCGAAATCGGCGATGGCCAGAAACGTCTTCAACAGGTCGACATCAAGATTGGCAATCATGGCTCACCTCATTGCATCAACATAAATTATGAATACTATAAAATACATTCGTTGGACAAATCAATAGAAATCTTCAATTATGCATCATCACAAACGTGATTTTTAGATCATATATAAATAAGTTAACGCAGAAAACATGGGTTTCTGCGAACAAGGAGAACTATCATGAGAGACTATGTTCTGAACCGCGCCATATCCCTTGAGGAAGCCTACGCACCGTCAATTTTTCACCGCCTGATCCGCAATTGGAAGGCCAGGCGACGCGTCGCCAACTTGCAGAACTTCGATGACCACATGTTGGCAGACATAGGCGTCACCCGCGAAGACGTGCAATGGGCGCAAGGCCAGCCACTGACAGTAAACGCAGCACTCGCCTTGGAAGAACGCGCCTTCAAACGCCGCCATGATGAAAGATTCAGGTGAATGATGAAAAAATGATGCGGAGAATAGCCAGGCTATCCTCCGCATTTAATGCAGTTGCGGGAGAACTGGCGCGCCGGACGAGATGAAACTGGGCACTCTTATGTGATTGTTTTTGCTATATAAAATTAGCGGTCTGTTTGAGGCGACTGCTAGAAACGCACTTTCGCCCCGCCCATGTTAGACTGCCGCAATGGCTTTGATTCAGTATTTTGCCTATGGCTCAAACATGTTCACAGAGCGCTTGCGGGCGCGCTGTTCGTCCGCGCAACCGCGAGGAGTCGCGTACGCGGACAACCTTGTGCTCGGCTTCTGTAAGAAGAGCGGGGACGGATCGGGTAAGGCAACACTTTGCCCCGAAGCCGGACATCAGGTGTTTGGCGTCGTCTTTAACTTGAACGAGAACGAACTAGCGAAGCTCGATGAGGCCGAAGGTGCCGGGAGCGGATACGACCGGATCGACGATTTTTGGGTCCGCATACAAGGTTCGCATGACCTTGAAAGGACCTTCACCTACCTAGCCCCGCCTGCCTTTATAGATCAGAGCGTCAAACCCTATGATTGGTATTTGAAGCTGGTACTGGCTGGCGCTCGGCAGCACAGACTGCCTTTACAATATGTAGGCGAGATCACGGCTGTGCAGGCGGTCGCTGATCCAAAACGCAATCGGAAATCGCGGCTCGAAGCTCTCAAGCTGCTAGGGGAACCGGCTGAATGATGCTCCATGAAAGCACCTGGATCGCGGGGAGAAAGACTGTTGCAGACTGGCTGGCTTTTAAGGATCGTTTGCACGGCAGCGACGACCCCGCAATCTGGAATGATGCATTCACGAATTTCTTCGAGGCTCGCCTTGACAGCCGGTACTTTGCGCCCATCCGGGCAATAGAAAAATTAGATCAGGATATCGGCGAGGGCTTTGCAATCGTAACACTGCACTGCTCGCTCATCGAGTTTCTGGCGACGACTATTGTCAATGGCGGAGACAAATTGTGCCAGATGGCGGGGTAAAAGTGTACCAGTCTGGTTAAGAGAAAAGGGCAATGACGCCCTTGGTTCAGTTAGGCTCGGCTGTTGTGCGCTATGAG
>VFJY01000145.1 GCA_009885825.1 Rhodobiaceae bacterium
GCGCTGACCATCGACGGCCGCGGTTTTGCCAGCCACGTTTCAGCGGGCATGGACGAGAAGTTCATGGACTCCGAATGCGTGTCCTGCGGGGCCTGCGTGCAGGCCTGCCCCACCGGCTCTCTCCTTGAGAAATCCGTGATCGAGTTGGGCAAGCCGGAAACCTCGGTGGTGACGACCTGCGCCTATTGCGGCGTGGGCTGTTCCTTCAAGGCCGAAATGAAGGGCGATGAAGTTGTCCGCATGGTGCCCTGGAAGGATGGCGGCGCAAATGAGGGCCATTCCTGCGTGAAGGGCCGCTTTGCCTGGGGCTATGCCAGCCACAAGGACCGGGTGACCAAGCCCATGGTGCGCGACAAGATCACCGACCCATGGAAGGAAGTATCGTGGCATGAGGCCATTGGCTTCGCCGCCGACCGCTTCAAGGAAATCCAGGCCAAGCATGGCCGGGGCTCGATTGGCGGCATCACGTCGTCGCGCTGCACCAACGAGGAAGTTTACGTCGTCCAGAAGATGGTGCGCACGGCGTTCCGCAACAACAATGTGGATACCTGCGCCCGCGTCTGCCATTCGCCGACGGGCTATGGACTGAGCAAAACCTTCGGCACATCTGCCGGCACGCAGGATTTCAAGTCGGTTGACGAGTCTGACGTCATCATCATCATCGGTGCCAACCCCACGGATGGCCATCCGGTATTCGCGTCGCGCATGAAGAAGCGCTTGCGTTCGGGGGCCAAGCTCATCGTCATTGATCCCCGCAAGACCGATATCGTCCGCTCGGCCCATGTTGAAGCGCAGTATCACCTGCCGCTGCAGCCCGGCACCAATGTGGCCATCGTCAACGCGCTGTCCCATGTGATTTTGACCGAAGGCCTCGAGAGCAAATCCTACATCGCCGAGCGCTGCGATCCGGTTGAGTTCGCCCGCTGGACCGCCTTCATCCGTGAGCCGGTCAATTCTCCCGAAGCGATGGAAGCCATCACTGGCGTGAAGGCCGCTGACATCCGTGGTGCCGCGCGGCTCTACGCAACCGGCGGCAATGGGGCCATCTATTACGGCCTCGGCGTCACCGAACACAGCCAGGGCTCCACCATGGTCATGGCCATGGCGAACCTCGCCATGCTCACCGGAAACGTGGGCCGCAATGGCGTTGGCGTGAACCCCTTGCGCGGCCAGAACAATGTGCAGGGCGCCTGCGACATGGGATCGTTCCCGCATGAATACTCGGGCTATCGCCATGTGTCTGACAACACGGTGCGCGAGATGTTTGAAAAAGTGTGGAACGCGGCGCTTGATCCGGAACCCGGCCTTCGCATTCCCAATATGCTGGATGCGGCCGTTGAAGGCACCTTCAAGGGCATCTTCATCCAGGGCGAGGACATCGCGCAGTCCGATCCCAACACCAAGCATGTGACGGCCGGATTGGAGAACATGGACTGCGTTGTGGTGCAGGATTTGTTCCTCAATGAAACCGCGGCCTTCGCCCATGTGTTTTTCCCCGGCACATCCTTCCTCGAGAAGGATGGCACCTTCACCAACGCCGAGCGCCGCATCAACCGGGTGCGGCAAGTCAAAGCGCCGATGCAGGGCAAGGATGAGTGGCAGGTGGTTTGCGAACTGGCCAACGCCATGGGCTATCCCATGAGCTATGAGTCGGCCGCCGAAATCATGGACGAGATCGCCGCCGTCACCCCAACTTTCAAAGGTGTGTCGTTTGAGAAGCTCGACCGGCTGGGCTCCATCCAGTGGCCGTGCAATGACAAGGCGCCGGAAGGAACGCCGCTCATGCATGTGGGCGGCTTCGTGCGCGGGCTTGGCCGCTTCATGATCACGGAATTTGTGCCAACGGAAGAACGCACCAACCGGAGCTTCCCGCTCATTCTCACCACGGGGCGCATTCTCTCGCATTACAATGTCGGCGCGCAGACGCGGCGCACCCAGAATGTGACGTGGCACAAGGAAGATGTGCTGGAAATCCATCCCCATGACGCGGAGGTGCGCGGCATTCAAGATGGCCAGATGGTTTCGATTTCCAGCCGCGTGGGCGCCACAACGCTGCGCGCGATGATATCCGAGCGCATGGCGCAGGGCGTCGTCTACACCACGTTCCACCATCCGGTGTCGGGCGCCAACGTGATCACCACGGAATATTCGGATTGGGCCACCAATTGCCCCGAATACAAAGTCACCGCCGTGCAGATCACCCTGTCTAATCAACAGTCCGACTGGCAAAAGGATTGGGAAATCCGCGAGGACGAGAACAAGCGGATAGCGCCCCTCGTGGCGGCGGAGTGACATTGGGAAAGGGCCCTCATCCGGCCGTTGGCCACCTTCTCCCATTCTTCGAACTGGAGAAGGCGATAATCGTCAAGCGCCTTCTCCCGTGCCGCAGGGCATGGGAGAAGGTGGCCAACGGCCGGATGAGGGCCCCTTGAACAACTCCGTTCCTGCTGGTGGAATTCTTTATGGAACTGATGGCCCGCACCCCGTTGTCTGGCAGGTTCCCGAGGAAGTTCCCGTCGCCATCCTGTTCAACTCGGAGCCCTATGCGGTGATGATGGCGACACCGGCTGACCTGGATGATTTCGCGGTGGGCTTTGCTTTGGCGGAGGGAATTGTCGGCGATGCCAAGCATGTGAAGAATGTTCTCACGCTGCCATCGGAAGAAGGCCTGGCGGTCGATCTGGCGGTTGATGAAAAATACTTGAACAAGGACCGCATGGTGAAGCGCAGCCTGGAGGGGCGCGTGGGGTGCGGGCTTTGCGGGATTGCGGACATCAAGGATGCCATCCGCATGCCTGCGGGCAAGGTTGAGGGACAGTTGTCGCCGCAAGCGGTTGCCCGGGCCTATGATGACCTGCCCAACCACCAGCCGATGAACGCCATCAACCGCACGGTTCACGCCGCGGCGTGGTGTTCCGTTCACGGAGAAATCCTGCTGTCGCGCGAGGATGTGGGCCGCCACAACGCGCTGGACAAATTGATCGGCGCGCTGGCCAAGGCGAAAATGGACACGCGCCATGGTTTCGTTTTGATGTCGAGCCGCTGCAGCTTCGAGCTGGTGCAGAAATGCGCGCTGGCGGGGATTGGGGCACTTGCCACCATCTCCGCGCCAACCGCATTGGCCTTGCAGCTTGCCAGGCAGGCGGGCTTGAAACTTGCGGCCCTGTCCAAGGGCGGCGTCATGATTTTTGGTCAGGAGTAAATTATGGAAGTGCATGACATGGTCCGCATGGCCAACCAGATCGCCAGTTTTTTCAAAGGCTATGGCCATGACGAGGCTTTGAAGGAGGCGGCGAACCATATCAACAGCTACTGGGATCCGCGCATGCGGGCGCACCTGTTTGCCTATTTGGCCAAGGGCGGCGAAGGGCTGGACCCGCTGATCATCGAGGCATCGGCGAATATCAGGAAGCCGAAGGTCGAGGCGGCCTGATATCTAATTTCCCTCGGCATCCCCCCGATTTTGGACTAGGGCGTGAACTCATAAACGGGCATGGCTAGATCATGCACGTATGTCTGTTTCCGAGGCGAAAGCGGCTATTATCGGCTACCGTTGCCATGTCGCAGAAGGGCCGATTGTGTTGAAAAAGCGGACATCGCCGATTGAATGTCAGCTCTGCCACGATGAGCGGACTGGCTACAGCAAGGGCACGAAGTCTCCAACGGGCCATGAATGAACATGACTGAGCGGGCTAAATGGAGGAAGGTCCTAGTGAAGGTCCACCGGCATGGCTATATCCCAAACGAGATCAAACTCGTTCAAAAACTGACTGCTCAAATAGGTGTGCCCATGTATTTTCAACTGCGCTGCATCTAGGGCTCTTCTCCCATGTGGATAGAAGCCGCAGTATAAGTCGTCATCGCACCGAAAAATCTGCACTGATAAAAGAGTGTTATACAACTTAATCTCGAAATTCTTCAGGTTATTTGCCAGAATTATTCTCTTAAATTCATCTACTGTCATACGAATTTGGCTCGGCACATATCCTTCATCGGCTTTCGTCGGGCTGTCTCCTGGCCACAGGTCAATGGATCTCTGTCTCGCTATGGCAGAGTCCGGGTCAAGCAATAAGACTTTGATTTTTGCACCGTTTTGTGCGGCGCCAACTAACGCCTGCTCAAATGATTTGGGTCCCACCAAATAGGTGTGCAGGATTGCAACTTCTTTGGTGCATGTTCCTATCTCTTTTATGATTATGTCTCGATAATGACGTTCATAGACGCCCTGCAATCCCGATTCATGCAACATCTTTCGGAGATCTGATTCTGAAGTTGCAGATTTTTTTATTCTGTCCTCTATTTCTGATAACAACTCGTTTTTCGCTCTTTCCGCCTTTTTGTCGGATATCTTTCTGAACAGCACGAAGGAAGTTATTATTATTATCAGTGTGGGTATGGTATGAACAATTATTCCCAGCAAAAACTCGCGGGTGATTTCTCCTGCCTTTGCAGTCGGTTCAGCGTAAGAGATGAAATAATAAATTATGGTCAAGAACGCAGATAAGCCAATCGCATAGACCAAATAGTTATGCTTGTCCCATCGGTCTTCCCACCATTTCGACAGATTTTTGTAATAGTCTTCAGACACAATACCCCCAGACTTCAGATTCGAATAATCCATATCCTAGACAGAATGCCCTGCGCGAGGCAGGACTTATGGTACCTCTATCAAAGGATACGTGCTAGGTGCAAAATGGCAGGCAATCCGCGTGTGGCCGCTTCCAGACACCCCGGGTGCTATCGGGAGGGAGGGCGGTCGATCCAACCCGACCGCAACTTCGCCTAGTCCTGCAGTGGGTCAATCGCGTCGATTTGGCAGCTTTGGTCGTATGTCCGGTCATTGGGCCA
>VFJY01000196.1 GCA_009885825.1 Rhodobiaceae bacterium
CCGATTCACGGGCGGTTGCCTGTGCGGCAACGTCCGAATTGTGGCGTCGGGACTCCCATACCGGGTCGGCCTTTGTCACTGTCTCGACTGCCGCAAGCATCATGGAGCCCTTTTTCACGCTTCCGCGGTGTTCCCTCAGGATTCGGTGACCATCACTGGCGAAACACGCGACTACGCCGGGCGGTTTTTCTGTCCCCGCTGCGGCTCGTCCATTTTCTCACGCAGCGCAGACGAAATCGAAGTGAACTTAGGATCCCTGGATGCCCCTGACCAACTGAGGCCAACCTACGAACTCTGGATCGTCCGTCGCGAGTCCTGGTTGCCGCCGTTTCCGCTCACGAGACGATACGACCGCGATCGTGACGCCACGGGTCGCTTTGAGGAGTAGGTAGCACGAACGGCAAATTCCATCGCTTCCCGCCGATGGAACACCAGTTCCATTTTCCGGGCCATTTGCGGTGGCCTTTGATCGGGCCAAACAGTTTTTTGTGTCGTCAATGTCATGCTTTTTGGTGTTTTTTTGGCGCCAAAAATGGACCACTTTGCGCGGTTCCGATGAAGTTTTTGGCCACCAATATCGCGGACGACCCAAACTCCGGAGCAGCCCTCAGAGCACAGTCACCGTGGCCCCCGCCTTCACGAATTGGTAGAGCTCCGACACATCTTCATTCAGCATGCGGATGCAACCCGAAGAGGCGGCCTTGCCGATGGAGGAAGGCTCGTTGGTGCCGTGGATGCGGTAGATGGTTGAGCCCAGATAGATGGCGCGGGCGCCAAGTGGGTTCTCCGGGCCACCAGCCATGAAGGCCGGAAGGTCTGGGCGGCGCTTGCGCATTTCTGTTGGCGGGCGCCAATCGGGCCACTGGGTCTTGTAGCTGACCGTGTTGGTGCCGGACCATTCAAAACCCTTCTTGGCGGTGGCCACCCGGTATTTCACCGCCTTGCCGTTGCCAAGAACATAAAACAGGGCGTTTTGCTTGGTGTTGACGATGATTGAACCTGCTGACATCGATGTCTCATACTTGATGATCTGGCCACGCTTGAACTTTGGCCTGGCCACCTCGCGCAAGGCCTTGGGTTGAACTTCCTCTGGCGAGACAGCGGCAACCAGAACCACGCCTTCAAAGGGTTTCTTGGCCTGGGCCTGGGCTGCGGTGGCCAGCAAACCGGCGAAAACCGTGGCGGCGGCGATTTTTATGAAAATGTTGTTCATTTGATTTCCCTCTCGAAGTCATGCGATTGTGCCGTTCTACGAGACGCCGTCTGAACTCATCCTGAGCGGGGCATTTATCTGCCGTTCATTTTCGGGGCTTGCATCATGAAACGAGCCAAGTAGGTTGGAAGTTCCATGACAGACCCCCTCGAAGTAAAATATGCCGTCCTGAAAGACCCAGGAATTAGGGACTTTATGATCGCTGGCGAGCGTTTTTACCCGGCTGATGCCGTGTCATTTAGCGCGGCAGTTTTTCTGCTATCGTCAACACCATCCATCATCTCGGCCATCACGGCCAGCTGCCAGAATGAATCAAAGAGGATTTGAATGACCATCAAGACGATTAAGAAATTTCCGCGCAAGTTCAAGGAAGTGGAGATTTTCTGGATTCCCATGTCCGATGGCGCGAAGCTGGCGGCCCGCATGTGGATACCCCTTGATGCGGAGAAAAATCCGGTTCCAGCCGTTCTTGAATACATTCCCTACCGCAAGCGCGACGGAACCGTCTGGCGCGATGCGCTGACGCACCCCTATTTCGCGGGCCATGGCTATGCGGCGATCCGGGTGGATATGCGCGGCAACGGCAACTCGGATGGCGTCATGCTCGACGAGTACACCAAACAGGAACAGGATGACGGGCTGGAAGTCATCGCCTGGATTGCCCGCCAGAAATGGTGTACGGGGAAAGTTGGCATGTTCGGCATTTCCTGGGGCGGCTTCAATGCCTTGCAGGTGGCCGCCAGAAAGCCCCCAGCCCTTAAAGCCATTGTCACCATTTGCTCTACCGATGACCGCTACGAGGACGATATCCACTACAAGGGCGGCTGCCTGCTCAATGAAAATCTGGGCTGGGCCGCAACCATGCTGGCCTATTCTTCCCGCGCGCCCGATCCCGATGTAGTCGGCGCCAAATGGCGCAAGATGTGGCTGGAGCGCTTGAAGGCGGAACCCTTCCTGGTCATCCCCTGGCTGCAGCACCCCCATCGTGACAGCTATTGGAAGCATGGTTCGGTGTGTGAAAATTTTGCGAGCATTGAAGCCCCGGCCCTGGTTGTTGGTGGCTGGAACGATGCCTATTCCAATGCGGTGCCCCGCCTGATGAAGGGCTTGCGCACCACCAGGAAAGCCATCATTGGCCCTTGGGCGCACAAGTACCCGCACTTTGCCGTGCCCGAACCCCGCATCGGTTTCCTCCAGGAAATGCTGCGCTGGTGGGATCAGTGGCTGAAAGACAAACCAACCGGCGTTTCGCGCGATCCCGATTACCGGGTCTACATCATGGATGCGGACAAGCCCGGAAACTCCAAACAGCATCAGCCAGGCCGCTGGATTGCCGAATCCACCTGGGGTGTTGGCAACACCGAGGTGAAGAAATGGTTCCTGACTGAAACGGGAATTGCGGGGCAGCCCGGCCCCGAGAAAGTCCTGACTGTTTCCTCCAAACAAACAACAGGCGGCGATGGCGGCGAATATTGCATCATCTGGCTCGGGCCTGAATTTCCGGGTGACCAGGCCAAAGACGATGCCCAGTCGATAGCCTTCGATTCGCCGGTGCTCAAGACCGACATTGATGTCGTGGGCCAGCCCAAGGTTGAATTTGATTTCTCTGTCGACAGGCCGGTGGCCTCCGTGGCCATCCGCCTCAATGATGTGTGGCCAACCGGTGAAGTGTCCCGCATCACCTATCACCTGCAGAACCTCTGCATGCGTGACAGCCGCGAAACGCCAACGGCCCTCATTCCCGGCAAGCGCTATAGCGTTCGCATCAAGCTGGATGACATTGCCTGGCGGGTGCCCAAGAACCATAAAATCCGGGTTGCCATTTCCACCAGCTATTTCCCCTTGATGTGGCCGGCGCCAGAACCCGTGACGCTCACATTATACGCAGGAAAGGCGGCGCTGCATTTGCCCGTGCGCAAATCGATTGAAGATGAGGCAGCCGTCGTGTGGAAGCCCGCGGAAGCCGCTGAACCCGCCAAACTCAAGGAAATCAAAAAGCCCTGGCACAAGCGTGAAACCACCATCGATCCTAAAACCGGCGAACAGCGACTGGAAATCATTGATGATTTTGGTTCCGTCGAAATACATCCCCATAAACTCATCACTTATTCCGTTGGCCGTGAAAATTACTCGATTATGCCGGACGATCCCCTGTCAGCAAAAATGGAAACCCACTGGACCGAGGAACACAAGCGTGGGAGCTGGCACACCCGCACAGAGACCTATGGCAGATTAACCGCCACCAAAACCCATTGGCTGGTCTGGGGCAAAATCGACGCCTTCGAGGGCAAAAAGAAAGTCTTCACCAAGGAGTTCAATGAAGAGATCGAGCGGAAGCTGCAGTGATCAGGCAGGTTTCCTCAATTTATAAATCCCCACATCGACAACCGACTCCGCAAAGCCCGCCTCGCAATAGGCCAGATAAAGCTTCCACACCCGGCGGAACTTCTCGTCAAAACCCAGCTTGGCCACCTCCGGCCAGACGGCTTCGAAGCGCTCATGCCACAGGCGAAGCGTTGTCGCATAGCTCTGGCCAAAGGTTTCAACCCGCTCCAGAATAAGCCCGGCCTTGGCCGCCTGTTCTTTCAGGATGGTCTTGGTGAGCAGCATGCCGCCAGGAAAAACATAGCGCTGGATGAAATCGACGCCGGAGCGATAGGATTCATAATTGGACTCAGCGATTGTGATTCCCTGGATTGCAGCGATGCCGCCGGGCTTCAGGAGATTATAAAGCGTGCGGAAATAGGTCGGCCAATGGGCCTCGCCCACGGCTTCAATCATTTCAATGGAGGCAATCGCGTCATAGCTGCCGGAAGTATCCCGGTAATCCTCAAAATGGAAACTGCAATTTGAGGCCAGGCCCGCCTTGGCAATGCGTTTTTCGGCATAGTCAAGTTGCTCGCGCGAGATCGTAATGCCGCGCACCCGGGCCTGTTTTCTGCCGGCTTCCTCGGCAAAGCCGCCCCAGCCCGACCCGATTTCCAGCACTTGTTTTCCGGCCTCCAGTTCTAGCGCCTCGATCACGCGGGCGTATTTCTGCCGCTGCGCCGCTTCCAGGCTGTTTCCGGAATGGTCGAACACGCCGGAAGAATAGGTCATGGTTTCATCGAGCCATAACTTATAGAATTCATTACCAAGGTCGTAATGGGCGGAAATGTTTTCCTTGGAACCCCTGGGATCATTGTCACGCCTCTTGTGCCACAGCCTGTCGAGCCAGCTCGGAAAGAATATCCCGGTGGATGCGCCATCCAGTGCCGCCCGGTTGTCCAGATAAAATTTGAACAGCGCCGTTGGATCGGAACTCTCAACATCACCGGCCAGATAGCTTTCAAAAAAGCCCAGTTGGGCCCGCCTCATGCTGGCCCAGATAACCTTGAAGTTCTTGAGTTTGAGGTCAGCCGCATGACCGGCGGCAGGACTGCCCAGCAGCACTCTGCGGCCCGATGGCAAGGTGAGTTCCAGCGAACCCGCGAGCGTTTTGGGAAGCAGGCGCTTGCCTGCGGCGACAATGAGAGTGCCGAAGATGCTCTCGCTTTTGATTGGAGTTTCTTGAGCCATTATGCGCTTACCTCACTTGTGTCGAGGCAGCGACCATATTTCCGTTACCTGCGGCTGTGAAGGGGGGCTGGCGTGTGATCAATTCACCAGTTTGCGCGCCTGCCAGCCATTGACGGGCGCATCCTGACATGAGAACCTAGACATCAAGAGGTCCACTAAGGGGCCTCTCCGCCATCAACGTCACCAGGGAGAGAATACATGACTGAATTTGAAATGAGATTGAAGCAAGCTGCCAAGGCTGTGGGCCAGGGCAAGCTGTCACGCCGTGATTTCATGAGCTACGCGCTGTCAGTGGGCATCACCGCCGCCGCCGCCAACACCATGTTCGCGACAGCCGCCCGCGCCGAACCCAAGAAGGGCGGCATTTTCAAGGTCGCCGTAGGCCATGGCCAGACCACCGACGCGCTCGATCCGGCCACTTGGACCAATGGCTTTACATTCGGCTTCGGCAAATCCTTCATGGGCGCGCCACTGGTGCAGGTGGATTCCAAGAACACCGCCCAGCCCCACGTGGCGGAAAGCTTCGAGCCCGCCGACGGCGCCCAGAAGTGGATTTTCAAAATCCGCAAGGGCATCACGTTCCACGATGGCCGGACGCTGACATCCGAAGATGTCGTCAACACCATCAACTATCATATTAGCGCTGACTCGAAGTCGCCCGCCAAGTCGGTTCTCTCCTCCGTCACCAGCGTCAAGGCCGATGGCCCCGACACGGTGATTTTTGAACTCATTGGCGGCAACGCCGACTTCCCCTTCCTGCTGACAGACTACCATCTGTCGATGTATCCCTCGAAGGATGGCAAGATCGATTGGGAAAAAGGCATTGGCGCCGGTCCCTATAAGATCGTGTCATTTGAGCCAGGTGTAAAACTGGTTGGCGAACGCAATCCAAACTTCTTCAAGGACACCTGGTTTGATGGCGTCGAGTTGCTGTCCATCGTTGATACCGCTGCCCGCACCAATGCCTATCTCTCGGGCGAAGTGCACTTCATCGACCGCGCTGACCTCAAGACCATCGACATGTTGAAGACCGCGCCCGAAACTGAACTCTATAACGTCTCAGGTTTCGCCCATTATACAGCGCCGATGCATTGCGACGCAGCGCCATTTAGCGATGTCAACGTTCGCCTCGCCATCAAGCATTCCATCAACCGGCAGGAACTCGTGGACAAGATCCTGTTTGGCTATGGCGAGCCCGGCAATGACAACCCGATCTCCAAGGCCATGAAGTTTGCCATCGACCCGCAGCCGGCTCACACCTATGACCCGGACAAGGCCAAGAGCTATTTGAAGAAGGCCGGCATGGACAGTCTCAAGGTGGACATCTCGACGTCGGACGCGGCATTCTCGGGTGCGGTGGATACGGCCCTCCTCATGCAGGAAAGCGCCAGGGCCTGCGGCATCGAGATCAATTTGGTTCGCGAACCCAATGACAGCTACTGGGACAACGTCTGGCTCAAGAAGCCCTGGTCCATGTGCTATTGGGGCGGTCGTCCGGTGGCCGACATGTTCATGTCGGTATCTCTTGCTGCCGATGCGGCCTGGAACGACACGCATTGGAAAAATCCTCGCTTCAACGAGTTGCTGCTTGCAGCGCGCGCTGAAACTGATGGAACCAAGCGCGCTGCCCAGTATGCCGAAGCACAGCAGCTTGTGCATGACGATGGCGGCCAGATTGTGCTGATGTTCAACAACTACGTTGGCGCGCTGTCCACCAAGATTGGTCACAATGAGTTCAACTCTGACTTCGACCATGACGGCGGTTACATGTATGAGCGTTGGTGGATGGCATAACCTGCCAACCAAACTAGTTCGATCATTGGACCCCGCCGGTAATCCGGCGGGGTCTTTTTTTGTGGACTAGTTTTTCTGTTCTGCTAGTCTTGATTGAAAGTCGGGCCAAAGAAGCCTGCGAGGGGAAGCGATGAATCCAGTTCTGAGAACTGTTCTGCAACGTTTGGGTCTGGGAATGCTGACGCTATTTGCTGTGTCGGTCATTATTTTCTCGGCATTGGCAATGCTCCCGGGCGGTTATGCGCAAAACATTCTGGGCCAGGGCGCAACCCCTGAAACGGTCGCAAATTTCAACAAGGAGCTCGGCCTCGATAGGCCAGCCTACGTGCGCTACGTGGAATGGATCGGCAATGCGGTTCAGGGCGATTTCGGCTATTCCTATTCAGGAACCACAGGCACCACAAAACGCAGCGTGTCGGAGACCATTGCGCCGCGCCTTTATAATACGTTTTTCCTCGCGGCAATGGCGGCCAGCATCGCCGTTCCCCTTTCTCTATTTTTGGGCGCCATGGCAGCGCTCTACCGCAACTCATGGTTTGACCGGATCGTCAATTCTGTCACGTTGACGACGATTGCCATGCCGGAATTTTTCATCGCCTACGTGCTGGTCTATGTTTTGGCGGTTAAGCTGAAGATATTCTATCCCAACTCAACAGTCAGCATCGGCACGCCTTTTCTGGAGCATCTCTATCGCGCGGCGCTGCCGGCCATTACCATGACGCTTGTGATCATCGCCCACATGATGCGCATGACAAGGGCCGCGATCATCAATCTGCTGGCGAGCCCCTATATTGAAATGGCGCAGCTCAAGGGTGTTTCCAGATCCAATGTCATCAGACACCACGCGCTCCCCAATGCATGGGCGCCCATTGCCACGGTTGTCGCCTTCAATCTTGCCTACCTCGTGGTCGGTGTGGTGGTGGTTGAGGTGGTGTTTGTCTATCCCGGCATTGGCCAGTTGATGGTGGATGCCGTGTCCAGCCGCGACATGCCGATTGTCCAGGCCTGTGCCTTGATATTTGCGGCCACCTACATCTTGCTTAACCTGCTGGCCGACATCGTCTCAATTGTATCCAATCCAAGATTGTTGCATCCAAAATGAGTACAGCCACAGCGCCCGTCCGCACCATCAAGGCCCGCCG
>VFJY01000063.1 GCA_009885825.1 Rhodobiaceae bacterium
CGAATTAGGGGCAATCATAGGAGCCAGACTTGTGGGTAATTGAAAGCCGGCCATGGCCGCCTTGTTTGTGATGGGCTTATGCGATTGAAGACACGGTGTTGAGACGATGATTGTGTCGTCCATCGATTGGTTCTGTGCCTATGTCTGGACATATCTCTGGAGACGATATCATCGTTGTTGATACGCGGCGTCGCTGGTCTGAGGCAGAGCGGCAGCGCGCGTTGGAAGATACGAAATCATCTTCGGTATCGTCTGTTGCGCGCAAGCACGGAGTGGCCAAGAGCCTGCTGTTTCGCTGGCGCAAGGAGGCTGGTCTTTCAGGCAAGCGCAGGTCACTTGCTCCGTTCGTGCCGGTGCGGATCGCGGCGTCACCGGCGATCGGCTTGCCGACTTCGGCAGCGGCAGCACCATCTGAACCTGGTTCCATTGAAATTGAACTTGCTGACGGCACGAAACTTCGGATGAGTGGAACTGTAAAGTCAGAGGCCTTGAAGCACGTCATTGCCGCCCTGAGGGGCTGATGATCCCGGTTCCTGCGGGTATCAGGGTGTGGTTGGCGAGCGGACACACAGACATGCGCAAGGGCTTTGCTGGATTGGCCATGCTGGTGCAAGAGACCTTGAAGCATGACCCGAATGGCGGTCAGCTGTTTGTGTTCCGGGGCAAGCGCGGCGATCTGCTTAAACTGATCTGGCATGATGGTCAGGGTGCATGCCTGTTTGCCAAACGCCTGGAGCGGGGCCGCTTCATCTGGCCCATCACGACAGGCGATGCTGTTACCATCACGGCAGCACAGCTTGGCTATCTTCTGGAAGGCATTGATTGGCGGGCACCGATCAGAACGCAGCGGCCAGAACTTGCCGGATGAGCATATATTGATTGCGCCAGATTGACTCGCGGCAGAACGCGCAAGTGCTGATCGCTCGTTCTGGTGATACAAATTGTACATGGATATCGACCTCACCAATCTGCCATCGGACACTGAAGCGCTTCATGCGCTGGTGCGTGTGCTGGCAGGAGACGTGAAGAGCAAGGGATTGCTGATTGAGCAGTTGAAGGCGCAAATCGCAAAACTGCGGCGCATGCAATTTGGCAAATCATCCGAGAAGATTGATCGCGAGATTGCACAGCTGGAACTGCAACTTGATGAACTACATGAAGATGAGGGCCATGCGGCTGCGACAAGCCCCGCCGCTGTGCAAGCCTTGATCAGGCGAGCACCTGAGAAGCCGTATCGCAAACCGCTGCCTGATCATTTGCCCCGCGAAGAGGAGGTCCACGAACCATCCTGCACCTGCCCCAATTGTGGTGGAGCGATGCGCCGGCTTGGCGAAGATGTAACCGAAGTTCTGGAATATGTGCCGGCCTCCTTCAAGGTGATCCGCCATGTCAGGCCCAAGCTTTCCTGCCGGGTATGCGAGACCATCGTGCAGGCACCAATGCCGTCACTTCCCATTGAGCGCGGGCGTCCCGGTCCTGGATTGCTGGCCCATGTGCTGGTGGCCAAATACGCCGATCATCTACCCCTCTACCGGCAATCCGGCATCTATGCCCGCGAGGGGGTGGAGCTGGAACGTTCAACCCTGGCCGATTGGGTGGGTCGCTCGGCGGCATTGCTTGATCCTCTCGTGGGGGCCTTGCGCAAAGAGATTATGGCCTCGGATGTTTTGCATGGCGACGATACGCCGGTTCCGGTGCTGGCACCGGGTCTGGGCAAGACCAGAACCGGGAGATTGTGGACTTACGTCCGCGATGAACGTCCCCATGGCGGACATCGGCCACCAGCGGCGGCTTTCTTCTACTCTCCCGACCGCAAGGGGGTACATCCCCAGTCTCATCTGAAGAACTTCAAGGGGGTGCTTCATGCCGATGGCTATGCGGGCTTCAATGGCGTCTTTGAGACAGGACTTGTGACGGAAGCTGCCTGCTGGGCCCATGTGCGGCGCAAGTTCTTCGATATCCATGTTGCAAATGGTTCCCCTATCGCCAATGAGGCCCTCGACCGTATCGGCGCCCTCTATGGGATTGAGGCCGATATCCGGGGCAAGCCACCCGATGAGCGGCGGCGATACCGCGGGGAACAGGCCATACCGCTGCTCATGGGTCTGAAGGCATGGCTTGACGCAACCCTGCCAAAACTCTCCGGAAAATCTGAGCTGGCTGCAGCCATGCGCTACGGGCTGAACCGTTGGAACTCCCTGATCCACTATGCCAATGACGGCCACATCGAGATCGACAACAACGCGGCTGAGCGTTCAATCCGCGGCATCGCCCTTGGCCGCAAGAATTATCTCTTCGCCGGATCGGACGCAGGTGGCGAGCGTGCTGCAGCCATCTACTCACTCATCGAGACCGCCAAACTCAACGGCCTCGACCCGGAAGCCTATCTCCGCGATGTCCTAACCCGCATCGCCGATCACAAAATCAACCGCATCGACGAACTGCTGCCGTGGAACTGGCGGAAACACAAGAATGCAGCTACCATTGCGGTATGAATCCGGTTGATGCTTTCGCTGATCTCCCTATTGCGCAGGTTGCCCGCCTGAAGATCACGCTTGATGACAGCCAACCTCAGATCATGCGGCGCATTGCGGTTCCCCTGACCTCAACACTTCACACTCTGCACGAGGTCATTCAGGCCGTGATGCTGTTCGAAAACTATCATCTGTTCCGGTTTGACGTGGGCCCTCGTGGCCACGAAACCCACTACGGCATTCCTGATCCCGACGGCTTCGTGGACGTCATCGACGCCAGACGCGCCACCCTCGACCAGTTGATCGACGCCAAACTCAAAAAGTTCACCTACACATACGACTTTGGTGATGACTGGCGGCATACCATTACAGTCGAGGCTGTCACATCCGCCGATCCAGCGCTCACCTATCCGCGCTTCATCGACGGTGCACGCCGCGCCCCTCCTGAAGACGTTGGCGGACAGCCAGGCTTCGAGAACTTCCTTATCGTCATGGCTGATCCTAAACATCCTGAACACGCCGATCTCAAACGCTGGTACGGGCGAACCTTCAATCCAGGCGACATCGCCGAAACCCAAATCGCAGCCCGCTTGGCCAAACTCAATAAGCGAAAACCAACAACAATACCCAAAAGCGCAAAGTCAAAACGCCAGATCAATTGAACGTGGCTTTCACCGGACGCTTACGATTTGCCCTCATGGGCAGCTGATACAACGGCGATGGCCACCAGCTCAGGGCGGTAGCTTTTCGGCCGGCTAAGGAGACGATTGCCCGGCTCGCAAAACAGCCTCGCACCGGGGGAATCGACTCCGGGCGCTCTCCCAACTATGCCTAATAGTGGGTCAATATTGGACG
>VFJY01000189.1 GCA_009885825.1 Rhodobiaceae bacterium
CTGGCGCAGTAATCGCCGGTCCCCACAGGAAAGTGTTCAGGTCTTCGTAGCTCCACGAAGCGCCCCAGTTTTTCAATGTCTCCGAATATGAAAAATTTTCCATCGATGCCTTCTGCCGACCGACCACGCCCCAAAGATTGGGACCAAGTTTGGTGCCTTTCTGTCGTTCGATGTGGTGGCACTGCACACATTTGTTGACAAAGATGACCTGTCCCTTGGTGGGATCGGCAGCACCAATCTTTGCCAAGATCGGCGCGACCTTTGGTGAGACAACACCATGCGTGGCTAGATAATCCGCAATCTCACGAAGTCCGATCAATTTTGCTGCGTGAACTGGCGGCTCGCGATCTTGATTAAGTGCATTCACGTCAGCCCCCAAATCTACCAGTGCCTCTACGCATTCGAGGCAACCGTTTTTGGCCGCCAAGTACAGGGCCGAATTTGTCGCCAAGGCAGCGTTGGGATTGGCGCCGCTGGCGAGAAGCAATTTGACCAGAATGCCGTTCTTGCGCTCTATGGCGCCGAAAAGTGGCGGGCCAGAAGACTTTGTTGTCAGATTGACGTCTGCGCCCCGCGCAATCAACAGTTTGGCAGCATCCTCGTGGCCACGGCGGGCCGCATACCAGAGTGGCGTCGCCCCCCAGTCGTCACTCTCGTTAATATCGGCGCCCTCCTCAAGTGTTGCCGTGAGTGCGGGAACATCTCCCTTCTTGGCCGCATCATGAATGGGCGCGGCGAGCGACAGCGAGACTTGGAAACACATCATCGGGATGAGGAACAAAAACCTGCGCATCGGACAACTCCTCGATAAATCAAAGGATGAGGCACGGCACTTTTGAGAGGCCTCAGCTTCGCGCAAATAAAGGCTTTTGACAAGATCGGGCTTCAGCTATGGCAGCCGCCACATTTGAAAGCTGTGATGTCCGCTTTGGGTCGAGACTGTGTGAAAACGTTATTCAAATCGAAATTTGCAGCAAATCTACCTGATTTCAGAAATTTACAATTCGCTAAAGCATTGATTTCATTGAAGCTGAAATTTTGGCGGCTCGGCTTTAATCATAATTTGATCCGTTCTCCGACGTTTTTACACAGCCTCGGTCAAAAGGCGAAGTCGTTTCTAAGTCACAAAATGTCTGCACACTCAGCATGTGCAGACATGTTTCTGATTTGTGGTCTGATGTGGAGGCCCGAGGAATGGCACATAATACCAATATTGCTTTCATTGCCGAGTTTCATATAGAAATGCTCCCTAATCTCTTTGAAGTGCGCCGATGAGCCAAGCCCAGCCTGAGCGGCCAAAACGGGGCATAATCACTACCTCTCTCTATGGGCTTGCTTTACGAGTGGCACCTCCATCGCGCGGCTTGCTCATAGCGCCCGATAATGCTTTGCTGAATAGGGATGTAGAATTGCGGAACTATCGGAGTGGACAATTATATGGGGAAACTATTGTCTGTCGCATCGCGTCGGAATTTTTTGAGAACTGCGGTGAGTGTTCCGGCGTGGTTCATCACGCCGGGATCAAGGGCCGCACAAACAAACTCCACGAAAGCTGAAGAAGTTTTGCACAACTGGTACGATTTGGGCCTGGAGCTCGTTTGGCACACGCCAACCTATTCGCCCCCCGTGGCCAGCCGTTCATTTGCCTACCTCGGGGTCACAGCTTTTGAAGCAGTGGCGACTTCACC
>VFJY01000008.1 GCA_009885825.1 Rhodobiaceae bacterium
ATGGAACAGCCGACATTGAACTTGCGATGTCCATTTTTTCGGAAATTTGGTCTGCAAACAAAGACACAGCCGACATGCGTTGACGACTGCAATTGGTCTCATGTTGACCCGAGGCGGACTTTGACACCAGTTCCCAAGTCAATCACGATGGCGGATATAAGTTGGCCTGAAGGGACTGAACGAACGGCTTTAACTATAGCCGATGATCACATAATTAAATGCATCACCTTAGTGACATGATTTGCTTCAGGTGGCCACTCGCAACCCGTTTCGATCCTTGTTTCGCAATACCAGATGAACGCCCAAACACCCGAACAGACCCATCATCAAAAGCCACGAATAGCCGAAGCCAGCCCAGGTCAGAACACCCGCCGCCAGCGCGCCAAAGCCTGCACCGCAGTCAAAACCGTTTTCCGCCACCACGTTAAAGCGGAATGCGCAGGCCGATGACTGGCCGACATTGTAAAGCGGAGCCATGATGGCCGACATGTAAATCGGCCCTGCCACAGCTCCAATCATATTGGCGGCAATGGCACTCCAGGGTGATGCATAGCCGATGGTTTCCGCCAAAATCGTGCAGATCATGAAGGCAAGACCAATTTGAACAGAACGCTTGTGATGGCCAAGGTCAATCAGGCGGCCACCGACGAGACCCACAACGGCCCCCGCCAAACCAGCCACGGCCAAAGCACCGCCATAGTCTTTGAAACTTTCGCCCAGGGTTTGAAACAACACAATGCGCCAGCCAAAATTGACCGCCGCCGCAACCAGCCCATCTGAAAAGGCAAGTCCACCCGCAAAAACCTTGGCATCGCGTGAAAGCTGGGCTTCGCGCTCAACCACCATGCGCGGTGCGCCCAACATCGGCACCGCCGCCAAGGCATAAATGAGTGCTGTGGAGGCAAAGGCATAAACCGGGCCAAATAGGGTCAGCATGAAACCGCCAAACAGGGGTGCGATGATTCCAGTAATGGCAAAAATCGCTTCCCTTGCACTCACTTGCGCGCCACGGTGTTCAACATCGCCCAACCTTGTGACACTGGCGTGATAACAGGTCCAATAAAACGCCGTGCCGCAGGATGACAAAAGCATATAGACAAGCAACCAGGCACCAGGCCCATGAACTTGACCAAGCAGCAGGAAGCTGGAAGCATCAATGAGCGTGCCAAGGATGAGGCCATTGCGTAACCCGATCCGGCGAACAATGGGCAGCAGCACCCGGCGCAAGGCCAACCGCAACAAGATCACCGCTGCAATAGTGAAAAACACCAGGTAGTTCGCGATGCCTGCCTTCAGCAAATAGACATAAGAAAAAACCGCCCCGCCATTGAACGCGAAGCTTTGCAGGCCGGAATGGAGATAGAGCCGGTTGATGGAACTGTTGTCAAAAAAGCGCATGTGCGCTCGATAGGGGAAAAATAGCGCGTTGCAAATAGCCGACAGGTTTGAACTTCGGTTCCTAGAGGGTAAGCCGACATTGCGCTGACATGTCCAAAACAAGGCGATTGACCCAACTCGGACGTTGGAATTCTGAAAGTGGGCTTGCCGGAAGGCTGCAATCCCCCCTATGCAGTTCGTTTCGCCCGCATGAACTCACACAGCAAGGAATCCGGTCCATGTCCGACCACCTCTTTTCACCGATCCAACTCGGCGCTCTCGATCTGCCAAATCGTATCGCGGTCGCACCCATGTGCCAGTATTCGGCCGATGATGGCTGCGCCAGCGATTGGCACCTCCAGCATTGGATGAATCTGGCCATGTCGGGGGCAGGCATGGTGACTATTGAGATGACAGATGTTGAGCGCCGTGGCCGCATCAGTCACGGCTGCC
>VFJY01000218.1 GCA_009885825.1 Rhodobiaceae bacterium
CCTCGACCGCGCCGGTTTTGGGATTGGTTTTTTTCCTGGTGTAACGTTCGGCCACAAGCAGATTGCCATCCTTGCCAGAAATGCCAACGGCACGGCCACCGGCCTGCTGGATGGAGGCGACAATCGCCTTATTGATGGAACCCGCCAGCACCATTTCAACCACTTCCATGGTTTCCTTGTCCGTGACGCGGAGGCCCTCGCGGAATTCAGCCTTCACGGCGAGTTTGTCCAGCATGCGGTTGATCTGCGGGCCACCGCCGTGAACCACGATGGGGTTCAGGCCGCAAACCTTCAGCATCACCATGTCGCGGGCAAATTGCTGGGCGAGCTTGGGGTCGATCATTGCATGGCCGCCATATTTCACCACGATCACCTGATCGTCATAGCGCTGCAAAAACGGCAGGGCTTCCGAAAGGATGCGGGCCGTGTCGTGGACAGGAACTTCGGTCATCAGGTGGTTTTCCCAAGTGTATATTTGGGGGCCTTATAGGGCAATTGTCCGGCTTGCCAAGATTGAACTTATAGCAACCCTGCGATTTCGGCGCGAAGTTCCTCCATGCCGATTGATTTCTCGCTGGATGTCGCGTGGATGAGCGGAAAGGCAGCCGAGCGCTTTTTCACCTTTGCTTCAGTATCAGCAAAAACCCTGTCAATTTCAGCCTGCTTCAATTTATCGATTTTGGTCAGGACCAATTGGTAAGTGACGGCTGATTCATCCAACAAATCAAACATTTCCTCGTCGGCTGCCAAAACGCCGTGTCGGCTGTCGATGAGCACGAAAGCGCGGGTTAGCCCCGGCCTGCCACGAAGATAGCCGCGCAGCATGGATTGCCACTTCTTGACCTCCTTCTTGGGGGCCTTGGCGTACCCATACCCCGGCATGTCAATGAGAGTTAAGGCATCGGCGATATTGAAAAAATTAAGCTCGCGGGTGCGGCCCGGTGTGTTGGAGGCGCGCGCCAATTCCTTGACGCCTGTCAGCGCATTGATGAGCGACGACTTGCCCACGTTGGAGCGGCCGGCCAAGGCAATTTCCACGCCTTTCGACGGCGGCAATTGATGGAGCGCTGCCACACCGATGATGAAAGTGGAAGCGGCGGAGAACAGCCTCCGCCCGGCCAGAAGCTGGTCGCTGTTGAAGCGTTCGGTCAAGTGACCTTGGGCTTCTTTTTCAGGAAGGGAACGCTTTCCGCAATATTGCCGAAGAGATCGATCTCAGTGCCATGGCGCTTCATGATATAGGATTGCTGGATGATGGAGAGAAGATTGCTCCAGGCCCAATAGATCACCAGCCCCACCGGGAAGCTTCCGAGCATGAAGGTGAACATGACCGGCATCCAGTTGAAGAGGCTCGCCTGAATCGGATCGGGCGGTGTGGGGTTAAGGCGCATCTGTATCCACATGGTGACACCCATCAATATCGGCCAAATGCCAAGGGCCAGGAACAGCGGCGGGGTCCAGGGAATGAGGCCGAACAGGTTGAACAGGTTCGTGGGGTCAGCGGCGGAAAGATCATGCACCCAGCCATAGAATGGCGCGTGGCGAAGTTCGATCGACGTTAGAATGACCTTATAGAGCGAAAAGAAAACCGGAATTTGAACCACCACTGGCAAGCAGCCGGAAACCGGCGAAACTTTTTCCCGCTTGTAGAGCTCCATCATGCCTTGTTGCTGTTTGGCCCGGTCATCGGGATGGAGTTCCTTGAGCTTGGCCATTTCCGGCGCCAGCTTTTTCATCTTGCTCATGGAGGCATAGGATTTGTTGGCGAGCGGGAACACGGCGAGCTTGACCAATACTGTGGCCATGAGGATGGCGATGCCGAAGTTACCGACCAGGCCGTTGAGAAAGTCGAGCAGATAGAACATCGGCTTGGTGATGGGTGAGAACCAGCCCCAATCAATCATCAAGTCGAACCTGGGAATCTTGTATTTTTCACCGATCTCTTCAATCGTCCTGACGACCTTTGCACCAGCAAAGAGCTGATCCTTGTAAACACTGGCGGCACCGGGTTGAACAACGATGGCATCCTTGGCCAGATAATCCACTTGGTAGACATCGCGGTTGTTCTGGACCTGATGCTGGAAACTTGATGACAATGATAGAGTTTGATCAGGTATCAGGGTCGCAGCCCAATATTTGTCGGTGAAGCCAAGCCAGCCGCCGAGGCTGTCCACGCGGGTTGGCTGTTCTGCCCCCTGCACATCGGTGTAATTCACTTCCTGGAGCTTGTCGCCAACGAAGGCCAGCATGCCCTCAAAGAACACCCACCAGCCGGCGACCTGTGGTGTGTCCTGCCTCTGAATACGACCATAGGGGATGATGGCGATGGCGGCAGACGTATTATTCTGGACAGTTTGCGAGACCGTAAACACATAATGATCGTTGAGTGAAATTTCGCGCGTGAAGAACAGACCTTCGCCGTTATCCCAAGTCAGTGTGACGGGCTTGCCGGCGCCAAGAATGGAATCGGCGGGTGCTGACCACACGGTTTTCGCATCGGGGAGTTTCGCGGTGGTGCCGGTGGCGCCCACAAAGCCCTGCTCGGCAAAGAAGGCATTGGGCGAACCCGCTGGCGATAGCAGCACGATGGTCGGACTCTTTGGATCAATGGTTTCGCGGTATTGGGTGAGATGCAAATCGTCGAGCTGGGCGCCCGCCAAATTAATCGACCCCTGCAACTCGGGGGTTTCAATCTTGACACGCGGCGCATTGGTCAGGACCTGCTCGCGGGGAACTGCCGCCGGTTGGGCTGCCGCCGCGGGGGCCGTCGTCTGCGCCACCTCGGCTTGCTTCTGGGCTTTCTCGGCAATGGGACCGGCATAAAAATATTGCCACCCGAAAATGATCGCCATGGAAAGGACGATCGCCAGAATGAAATTCTTGTTGTTGTAGTCGGTCATGATTTACCTTTGTCAGCCACTGCATGTGGCCAGCGATGCAGCCGTTGCAAGGCGGCGCTCAGATCTTTCTGCAAATCGCCAAAATTTCGTGTGGCCGTCGCTGCTCGACCGATCAGCACATAGTCAAATCCAGGCAGGACCTGCCCGCCCATCACCAGCCTGGCAGCCTCGCGCATGCGGCGCTTGGAACGGTTACGAATGACCGCATTGCCAAGTTTTTTGGTGCAGGTGAAACCGATGCGCGGCGGCTCAGAGTCCATGCGATTCCGCGCCTGCACCACCATGCCGGGCGCTGCCTCTGACAATGCCCTTGCGGCGGCAATAAAATCCTGCCGACGCTTGAGGTGTTCCATCGTCGGGGATTAGGCCGAAAGCCGCTTGCGGCCCTTGGCGCGGCGGCGGGTGATGACATTGCGGCCACCAACTGTCGCCATGCGGGCGCGGAACCCGTGCCGACGCTTGCGGACAATTTTAGACGGCTGGTAAGTGCGCTTCACAACAGGTCTCCGTATCTTTCATGCCGCCCATAAAACACCAGTATTTTCAAATACATAAATTTCACTTTGGCAAGCAAAGCAGGTGCCTTCGGGCGCTCGGTCATTTCGCTTTCAGGAATTGTGGCGGGTTATAGGGGTAAAGGCGGGAGAAAGTCAACGCATGGACGGAAAGCGAAGTCACAGCTTGCACACGCGGCCTGAACTGTTCTCACGAGGGAGTGAGGAGGACTATCGCTTGGTCTCTTATTGCGGCATGGTTTTGGGACAATCAACTGCGGAAATCCTTGTGCCCGAGACTGTGACCCATGCAAATACGCCAAATCGCCTCAAGCGCTGGCTTCCGCTTGCGGCGCTTCTGGCGCTTATCGGCCTGTCGCTGGCACTTGGATTGCACGAATATTTCACCCTTGAAACCATTGCTGAAAACCGCGGGGCGCTGAAACTGTTTGTGGCCAACAACCTGGCGCTGGCGTTGCTGATTTTTATGCTGGTTTACGTGACCATCGTGGCGCTTTCCCTCCCGGGCGCGGCAATACTCACCATTTTTGGCGGATTCATATTTGGCTGGCTGCTTGGCGCGCCGGCCACTGTTGTTGCAGCCACAATTGGTTCCACTATCGTGTTTCAAATCGTCAAGACATCGCTGGGCGCCGCTCTCGCGGAACGCGCCGGGCCGTTCGTCCAAAAGCTCTCCAAAGGATTTGCCGAGGACAGTTTTAACTATCTGCTGTTTCTGCGGCTGGTGCCGGCTTTTCCGTTTTTCGCGGTGAACACGGTAGCGGGGTTGGCGCGCGTCAATTTGCGCACCTTTGTTGCCGCAACCTTCATCGGCATCATTCCCGGCACGATCGCCTTCAGCTTTGTGGGGTCGGGCCTCGACAGCGTCATTGACGCGCAGATGTCGGCCAATAAGGCATGTCTGGCGCAGAATGCCGCCGCCATTTGCGATTTTGACCTGTCACTTTCGTCGCTGATCACGCCAGAGCTTCTTGCGGCGTTCGCGGCTTTGGGCGTTGTCGCCATCATTCCTGTCATCCTCAAAAAATTCAGGACGCGCCCATGATTTACGACATCGCTGTCATTGGCGCTGGCTCCGGCGGACTGACCGTTGCGGCGGCGGCGGCGCAATTTGGGCAGAGCGTCATCCTGTTTGAAAAAGGAAAAATGGGCGGCGATTGCCTGAACTACGGCTGCGTTCCGTCCAAAGCGCTGATTGCCGCGTCCAAGCAAGCCCATGCGATGCGGACTGCGGGCAAGTATGGCATTGAGGCAATTGAGCCAAAAGTGAATTTCAAGAAAGTTCACGACTATGTTCACAGCGTGATCGCGGCCATTGAACCCAATGACTCGGTTGAGCGCTTCGAAAGGCTTGGCGTGAAGGTTGTCCTGAGCGCGGCAAAGTTTGTCGATGCGAAGACAGTGCAAGCTGACGGCGTCGCTTACAAAGCCAAGCGATTTGTGATCGCCACGGGATCGCGGGCAGCAATTCCGCCAATACCTGGCCTTGCTGATGTTGCCTATCTGACAAATGAAACCGTTTTTGAAAACACGGTTCTGCCGAAACACCTCATCGTCATTGGGGGCGGGCCCATTGGCATGGAACTGGCGCAGGCGCATCGGCGGCTGGGATCGGAAGTGACCGTGCTTGAGGCCTTTGACCCGCTGGCGAAGGATGATCCTGAGCTCGCTGGCATTGTGCTTGAGAGTTTGCGGGCTGACGGCATCAAGATATTGGCGCAGGTTGCAATCAAGAAAGTCACCAAAACCAAAGCCGGATTTTCGCTTGAAACCGACGCCAATGGCACGGTCAACGGAAGCCATTTGCTGGTGGCCGCAGGCCGCATTGCCAATGTGGAGGGCATGAACCTGGAAGCGGCAGGCGTTGCCTATAGCAAGCGCGGCATAACTGTGGACGCCAGTCTTCGCTCTTCCCAGCGCCACATCTATGCCATTGGCGATGTGGCGGGCGGCCTGCAATTCACCCATGTGGCGGGCTATCAGGCAGGGCTCGTCATCCGCAACGCCCTCTTCAGATTGCCAGTGAAAAACCGCACCGACATTATTCCCTGGGTCACTTATACAGACCCGGAACTGGCGCATGTGGGCCTGACCGAAGCTGCCGCCAAAAAAGAATTTGGCGGCACAGTCAAGGTGCTGCGCTGGCCATTTCATGACAATGACCGGGCGCAGGCGGAGGGAAAAACCAAGGGCCTTGTTAAAGCCGTCATCGGCAAGGGCGGCAAAATTCTGGGCGTCAGCATTGTGGGCGCGCAGGCTGGCGAGCTGATCCAGCCCTGGGTGCTGGCGATGAGCAACGGTCTGAAAATCAAGGCGCTCGCCGGCATGGTGGCGCCCTACCCCACATTAGGTGAAATCAACCGGCGGGTTGCGATAAGCTATTATTCGGGCTTTACATCCAGCCCCTATGTGCGCGGAGTGCTTCGACTTTTAGGAAAACTGGGCTAGAATACAGGCAACATGCGAGGCAGTGACAACATTGGCCAGGCCAAGCAGCCGGGAGCCTTGCGCGGGCTTTCCGGCAAGGTCCTGCTGCTGACCATAATATTTGTCATGCTCGGCGAGGTCATGATTTTCCTGCCATCGATCGCGAATTTTCGCATCCAGTGGCTGAAGGGGCGCATCGCCCAGGCTGAAATCGCGGCGCTTGCCGTTGAAGCGGCGCCTGACCAATTGCTGTCCAGTGATTTGCGCAGCGAGATTCTCATGGGCGCTGGCGTGCTGGTTGTTTCCCTGCAGAAGGGCGAGAGCCGGAGACTGGCGCTGCGCAGCGACGGCGATTACATGATCGACGCCAGTTTCGACCTGCGCGGTTTCAAGTGGCATGACGCCGTTCGCGATGCCTTCGGGGCCATGCTGATGGGCGAGGACCGTGTCATCAGCGTGATCGACCTGCCGCCCAACATGTCGGGCGACCTTATCGAAATCGCTCTCCGCGAGAAACCGCTGCGCAGCGCCATGTATGGCTACGCCATCAATATCCTGCTTCTTTCAATTGTGCTTTCACTGCTGGTGGCGGGCATGATCTTCGCGGCCTTGAACTGGGTTTTGGTGAAGCCCATGCAGCGCATCACCCGCAACATGGTGGCATTTGGCCAAAACCCCGAGGACTTCTCGCGCATTATTTCAGCGTCGAACCGGCGCGATGAAATTGGCATCGCCGAGCGCGAGCTGCATGGCATGCAAAATGAACTCGCGGCGATGCTGAAACAGAAGAACCATCTTGCGGCGCTTGGATTGGCTGTCAGCAAGGTCAGCCATGATTTGCGCAACATGCTGACATCGGCCCAGCTCATCTCGGATCGCCTCTCGATGGCCGATGACCCGACGGTCAAGCGGTTTGCGCCGAAGCTTATCGGTTCGCTCGACCGCGCCATTGAATTCCTCAGCCAGACGTTGAAATTCGGGCGGGCCCAGGAATTGCCGCCCAGCCGCGAAAGACTGGGTCTCAGGGATATTGTCGAAGAAGTGATCGAAGGCGCCGTGGTGCAGGCCGCAAGCCGCATCAATATCGTCAACAACGTGCCTCCGGGTGTCTGGGTCGACGCGGACCGGGAGCAGTTGATCCGTGTCCTGACCAATCTTGCGCGCAATTCCATTCAGGCCATTGAATCCCGGCAGGCGGAACGCGACGGCGGGCCAGATGGCATGTTGAGCATATTCGCCAGGCGCGAGGGCAATGTCACCGTCATTGATGTCAGGGACAGCGGACCGGGCATTCCCGCAGCCGTGCGTTCGCGGCTATTCGAGGCCTTTCAGAGCGCGGCAAGGCCCGGCGGCACTGGCCTTGGCCTGGCTATCGCCGCAGAGCTGGTGCGCGCCCATGGCGGTGACATCAGCTTGCTGGAGACAACCGGGGACGGAACCTGTTTTGCCATTTCCATACCCGATCAAGTCACGCCCATGCGCAATGGGCGGGGACAGGAGCCAAAAACGGCGGCCCTTGAGTAAGGCTTGCTTTGCCGCCAGTGGCGTATTAAGGAACCTCATTCCTGCGACATCGCGCGCCCTTAGCTCAGCTGGATAGAGCACCAGACTACGAATCTGGGGGTCAGGAGTTCGAATCTCTTAGGGCGCGCCAGTTCTCCCGCAACTGCATTAAATGCGGAGGATAGCCTGGCTATTCTCCGCATCATTTTTTCATCATTCAC
>VFJY01000082.1 GCA_009885825.1 Rhodobiaceae bacterium
GCATTCTCGCTGGTACGATCAATGGCGTGTTGATTACAAAGCTAAAGATTTTGCCCTTCATCGCCACCCTGGCCACAATGCTGGCCGCGTCCGGAACCGGCTTGCTCCTGGCCGGGAACCAGTCTGTTTCGGTTTCCTATGATACCTATTTCACCAACCTCGGGCAGGGCGATTTGCTGAGCTTCATGCGGCCCGAATGGGTTGACGCGGAAGGCGTGGGCTTTTTAGGCACGGTCCTCGGCTTCATTTTCAGCTTTCCGACGCCGGCCTGGATTGCCATTCTGGCCTACGTCGTTGGCGGCGTGGTCATCAACCACACGTCATTTGGCCGCCACGTGCTGGCGGTAGGTGGCGGCACCGAAGCTTCGCGCCTGATGGGGCTGCCGGTGAATAGCACCATATTCTTCGTTTACGTGATTTCCGGCGGCCTCGCAGGCCTAGCCGGCGTCATCCTTGCCTCCCAGTTCGGCGCAGGGCAGCCGATTGAAGGCATAGGCTGGGAACTGTTTGCCATCGCCTCCGTTGTCGTGGGCGGAACGCTGCTGTCCGGTGGCAAAGGCTCTGTCGCCGGCACTCTGGCGGGCGCGCTTCTTTTGGGCGTGATCTTCACGATTCTGAATTTTGAAAACGGCATGGGCTGGATTTCCTTGTCCGCCTACTGGCAGTCCGTCGTCCGCGGCCTGTTCCTGCTGGTTGTCGTTATCCTGCAATCGCGGCTTACCGCAAAAGACCCGGCCAAAGCCTCAGCTTGATAATTGTTGCTGATTCAGGCGGCGATGTTCACAACGGAATGCGTGCGCGCCGATTCGAGCGCGGCAAGGGCAATAGCCAATGAGGCCACGCCATCTTCGCCGGTCGAAAGCGGTTTGCCATCTCCCGCGATCGCGGATTTGAAAGCATTGATCGTCCGGACATAAAGGTCTTCTTGCTGGAGCTGGAGTTTGGTTTCGCCGCTTGCTGTCCTCAGCAAAACCTCTCCGATGGGAGCTTGCGTCATGCAATTGGTGGCCACTAGAGAACCCGAGTCGCCATGAACTTCGACGGACGTTTGCACATATTTTGTTGTGAACCCGTCGTGGAACTGGCCGAGTATCCCGGAGCGGAAGGTAATCGCACCCATGGCCGCATCTTCCACGCCCGTGACCGCCATGCCGCTGTTCTGGACCGTTGCCGAAACGCTTACCGCATCGTCGTCGATGATGAAGCGCATGAGATCGGCATCGTGAACCGTGAGATCAAGTATCGCTCCGGCACCCGCCGCCGGACTGGTCAAGCGCCAGCCCTGCAGGTGAACCGGCAGATAGCCCGCATGGACCACCTTTATGGCAAGCGGCCTGCCGATCTTTCCCGCTTTGATGGCGTCCCGCATCGCGCGGTGGGTTGCGCCTCCCCGCAAGTGATGATTGGTGGCGAGCACAACATTGGCCGCCTTGCAGGCCTTCACCATGTTCACTGCATCGGCCACATTGGTTGCAAGCGGCTTCTCGCAGAGAATATGTTTGCCTGCCTTGGCAGCGGCAATGCACTGGCCATGATGCAAATCATTGGTTGTGGCGATGTAGACGGCGTCAATCGGAGAATTCAAAAAGTGGCCAAGGTCTGTTGTGGACTTTGAAATTCCGAACTCATTGGCATACGTGGCGCCTCGTCGTGAATCCGTGCTGAAGATGTTGGCAATCTCTCCGCCGGTCTGGCGTATTGCATTTATCACCCATTCACGGCCAATCGTGGATGCTCCAACAAGTCCCCAGCGAATGTTTTTCATACAGTTTGATTACCAAGAGAGTTATGTTTAAGCAAGGTTTGACACATTAATCCCTATTCACTCGTATCATCACATTGACTGGATAAAGTGAGCTGTAAATTGCCAGCCTTGGCCTTCCGCGCCAACGTCGCCTGCCTTCTGAGCCTCGGGCTTAAATATCTATGGCGATGAAACTGTTGATCCGCTGTCGCGCCATGTTGACGCGCTGGCCTATGAAACCCAGCGCCTCGGGTTACAGGGACGTGTGGTAGGCTCACACCTCACCTGTATGCACTCCATGGACAATTACTATGTGTCAAAGCTTATTCCTCTCATGGTTGAGGCCCAGCTTCATGCTACGCCTAATCCCCTCATCAATACTACCATACAGGGCCGGCACGACACCTATCCCAAGCGTCGCGGATTGACACGCATTCCGGAATTGCGCGCCGCGGGAATTAATATTCCTTCGGCCATGATTGCGTGATGGATCTGTGGTATCCTCTGGGCCAGGCGGACATGTTGGAGGTGGCGAGCATGGGCATCCACGCCGTTCCCATGACGTCCCGCGAAGCCATGCGCTGGACGTTTGACGCTGTGACCGTGAACCCCACCAGAGCTATGCACCTCGAAGGCTATGGATTGGCAGAAGGTTGCAAAGCCAATTTTGTCATCCTGCAGGCAAGGGATCCTATCGAAGCCATCCGACTCAAGGCAAATCGCCTTGCGGTGGTGCGCGGCGGTAAAATCATTGCGGAAACAGCTGAGCGAATTTCGAAACTTCAGATTGGCGGACGGCCAGAAACTATCAATGGTGCCGACTATGCACCGAAGAACTTAGGGTAAAGCGCTATAGTATTCAATTGAGGCATATGGAATAACGGGCTCGGTGATCCAAGGAGGGTAGAATATTGAATTGCTGGCACCAAAAAGCATCCCTTGAAAACAGCAGGACTTTTCTAGGACTTCGTTTGTCCTACCAGCCATTCCACCGGTCCCTTGACGTGCAGCCGTGCCCAATGACCAACTCAACCGGTTGTAGCAGGTCGTAGGAGGTCCATAACTCTCCGGCATGTCACGCCAAGGGGCACCTGATCGCAGAACCCAACAGATGCCGTTGAGGACTCGCCGGTCGTTTACACGCGGCACCCCGCGCGGCTTGTTCGGAAGCATCGGCTTGATGACGTCCCACTCAAGATCACTGAGTTCAAAGCGCATGACTCGCGGCTCCAGTTTGGGAGCTGGAATCACGTCCGGGCCGACACCTTCAAGGGCAAACCGCCATGTCTGGAATGGCCCAATTACCGGACATACGACCAAAGTTGCCAAATCGACGCGATTGACCCGGAGCGGAACTGAAGGACCTTCGTTCCTCATAGTGCGCGAATTCAGTA
>VFJY01000067.1 GCA_009885825.1 Rhodobiaceae bacterium
CATCGGCGCAGGATGGGCACTTGCGGGCGTCGCTGCCGTCGGCGGGCACGGGGAATACGTGGGGGGCCAGAATTTCGTTCAATGCGTCGAGCACATTGGTGACACGCAGCTCCTTGATTTCCGCGACATGGGCCGAGAAATCTTTCCAGAAATCACGCAGCACTTCGCGCCAATCGATTTCGCCATTGGAAATGCGATCGAGTTGCTCCTCTAGGTTTGCGGTGAAATCATACTCGACGTAGCGGCTGAAAAAGGATTCAAGGAAAGCGGTGACGATGCGCCCCTTGTCCTCTGGAATGAAGCGCTTCTTGTCGAGGCGAACGTAACCACGATCACGAATGGTGGAGAGCACGGAAACATAGGTGGACGGCCTGCCGATGCCGAGTTCTTCGAGCTTTTTGATGATGGAGGCTTCCGAATAGCGTGGCGGCGGTTCGGTGAAATGCTGTTCGGCCGAAACCTTGCGAACGCCAATGCCATCGCCCTTAGCCATGGCAGGCAGGCGTCTTGCATCCTCGTCTTCTTCGTCGTCCAAGTCTTCATGATAAGCTTTGAGGAAGCCGTCGAATTTCACAACAGAACCCGTTGCGCGGAAAGTGTAGTGCTTACCATCCTGGCCCGTGGCGCCGAGATCGGCTGTGGTGCGCTCAAACTCCGCGCTTTCCATCTGGCTGGCGATGGTGCGCTTCCAGATCAATTCATAAAGCGCAAACTGGTCGTCGTCGAGAGTTGAACGCACACTGCCTGGAAGGCGGCCAAGCTCGGTTGGCCTGATCGCTTCGTGCGCTTCCTGGGCATTCTTGGCCTTGGTCGTGTAAGCGCGGGGCGCGGATGGCAAGTAGGGTTCGCCAAAGGTTTTGAGAATGGCGTTGCGGGCGGCGGCGATGCCTTCGGGCGCGATATCAACGCCATCGGTTCGCATATAGGTGATGAGGCCCACGGTATCGCCGTCGATATCGACGCCCTCATAAAGGCGCTGGGCCACCTGCATGGTTTTGGCCGATGAAAAGCCCAGCTTGCGCGAGGCTTCCTGTTGCAAAGTGGAGGTCCGGAACGGCGCATAGGGGTGGCGCTTGGCCGGTTTGCTTTCTACGCTGTCAACCGATAGGCGGGAATTCTTCAGCGTCTGCTCGATGGCGCGGGCCGAGGCTTCATCCTTGATGTCAAGCTTGGCGATTTTTTGCCCGGCCATGGCTTGCAGGGAGGCAGAAAACTCCTGGCCGGCAGGCGTGGCAAAGACGCCCTCAATTGTCCAGTATTCCTGCCGTTTGAAAGCTTCAATTTCCAGTTCGCGGTCACAAATGATGCGAAGGGCCACCGACTGCACCCGCCCCGCCGACCTTGATCCGGGCAATTTGCGCCAGAGGACCGGGGAAAGGGTGAAACCCACGAGATAATCCAAGGCGCGGCGGGCGAGATAGGCATCAACCAGGGGGCCATCCACATCGCGGGGATGTTGCATGGCATCAAGCACGGATTGCTTGGTGATGGCGTTAAAGACCACACGCTGCACCTTCACGTTTTTGAGCGCACCTTTTTTCTTGAGAACTTCAAGCACGTGCCAGGAAATGGCTTCGCCTTCGCGGTCAGGGTCGGTTGCCAAAACAAGGCGGTCATCGCCTTTGAGGGCGTCAGCAATGTCTGCGAGGCGCTTGGAAGACTTGCTATCAACCTCCCATGACATGGCAAAGTCTTCATCAGGCAAAACCGAACCATCCTTGGCTGGCAGATCGCGGACATGGCCGTAGGATGCCAGAACCACAAAATCCTTGCCGAGGTATTTGTTAATGGTTCTTGCCTTGGCGGGCGATTCAACGACGACAACAGTCATTCTGGTTCCTGACGCTCAAACGGGAGGGCCTCATATAGGCATCCTCTCTTAACTGCAAGTTCTGACCAAATGTGGAACAAATCACCCAACCTACCATCCTATGCAACTCAAGATTTTTTTAACTTAGATCAGACACGTATATAGTGCATACTGTCGCTCGGAACCGAGCATTTGGCACCATCGGCTGTAGGAAGCGGGCATTTCTGTGATAAAACCTGATGCACCGAACGTGAAGAATGACGTAAGAAAACGGGAGCTGGCTCGATATATGGCCGACATGCTGCTCGAAATGCGGGATATGGCAAGAACCGCGGGTTTTACAACCCTCACAAGCCTGTTTGAACTCAGCTTTTGCGAGGCTTTCACCATTGCAAACCGTGTTGAACTACCAGAAGGCGAGGTTGAGAGGATTACTGAACTCTCGCGGGCCTCAAGACGGGCGTGACTTCACAAATGGCGAGATATGATGGGTGCTTGAACTGGGCACGCTCGCCAGCGTCGAGGCAGAGGCTGTCTCCATCAATCGCGTGGATGAGGAGGCAGCCGCTATCACTGCCAAATTCGCCGGTCTCTTTCCCAGTCTGTAGCCGTAGTTGGCCAAAACCAAAATCCCGACGCACTATTAAATTGAAATCCATAACCGGGCCATCGGTGAGGCGTGCCGTGACATTCGCGTCGCCTGAAAATGAGTAGGGCTGATGCAGATGTAGTATAACAGCTTCTTGGCCAGCGATTTCCAGCTTCATGCCGTTTCCAGACAATAGCATGATGTGGCGTTCATAACCGGCGAAAGACGAGAACGGTCCATCATCGCTTACTGCGGCAATGCTGACCCGCCAGTCGAAATTCGGAAGATCTGGTGGATGGGCATAGATTTCTGTTGTTGTGCCACGGCCATTTTTCCAGGGCATGGCGCGGTATTCAACTCGCGGGATCAGGCGCATCACTTCCTGTGCCGCTTGTGGCCTACAGGTTCGGCGTGGGCAATGACCCGGCGGATTCTTGGAAACTTTGCCTGCAAGCCATTTTCGATCACATCAACCACTTCGTGAACATCATCAATCGTTTCCGACGGAGCGAAACGGCAATGATAGTGGACGAACAGGCCTTGCTCATTTTCACGGATCCTGATGTTGTGAAGGTTACTGAGGCGTGACTGTTTGTTGGCCAGAGACTTGAGGAGCGTTAAAATTGCCTTTGCCGTCCTTGTGGGCGCATTGCTTCCCGCCAGATGCCGCTCTGGCTGGGGCTCAATGTGGCTTTCCACCTCGACATCAGTACCAAGCTCCCGACGTATGGCATCTTCTAGAGCGGTTGCCTGTTCATGCGCCACAGACAAGGCCGTGAGGCCATCCACTTCCACATCAAAGCTGACGGCGAGCCGCGAATTGATCTCCTGAACGGTGACGTGATGAATGGCCAGATTTCGGCGCGATGCGATGAGCATGACGCGCTGAAAAACAGTCTCATCATCAAGCGCCACAGGATTCACCGCAATGGTGACATCTGCTGTCGGAAATTTGGCCGAAATTGAATCAGCTAAAGTCTCTTTGAGTTTCACAATATCATCGACAGGCATTGTGCGCCGGACTTCAACGACCACGCTGGTAAAAAGTGTTGGTCCCGCTGGACGCAATCGCAGCGACTTTATTTGGAGAACACCATGCGCCATTTCGACCGTTGCACGCACTTCAGCGGTAGCTCCGGCAGGGGCGGTATCTAGCAGAGTGGCCAAGGTTCTCTTGCCCAAACGGACACCAGCAAGAGCTACAAAGAATGAGACGATCAAAGCTGCTGCGGCATCCGCGAATGGAAAACCAAGCCAGACGGCAATCAAACCAAACAACACAAAAACCGAACTCCACATATCGGACGAAAAATGCAGGGCGTCGGCCTCAAGCGCTTCGCTGGATGTTTTGAGAGCAACTGCGCGCAGGGAACGCGAGCGGTTGAAATCGACAACAACTGAGCCTGCGACAATGGCTACTGCCCACCAGGTTATCTCAATGCTTTGCTCGCCAGCGACAAGCCGTTGGACGGCCTCGAGTATGATCCAGCCAGTTATAAGAAACAGGAGACCGGTTTCTATGAGAGCTGCGACGCTCTCGGCCTTTGCGTGACCATAGTGATGTTCGTCGTCCGGCGGTTGGTCGCTCCAGCGCACCGCAAACCAGGTGACAAGCGTTGCGCCCAAGTCAATCAGGCTGTGCATGGCTTCTGACAAGATGCCGAGTGAACCGGTGAACAAACCGGCGGTAAATTTGGCAATTGTCAACCCAAGGCTGGCCAAGACGGAAATGATGACGACACGTTGCTTTTCGGACCAGGACATGGCGATTGCATAACTCACTTTGGACTGATTTGCTTTTAGAAAATGTGCCTGATAGGCATGGCACTCCATGACCGCTGAGTCGATTTCTCCCAATTTTGCTTCTGGCCGCAGGGCTGGAGCCATGACCTTCGCCGCAATATTTGCGCTTGAATCCCTCGTGAGGTCATTGAACTCGACCGTGATCACCTTGCAGGCCTATGATCTTCTGGCCAGCAGCCAGAAAGTGAGTGAGCTTTCAACTGTTGTTTCCACATCTGTGCTTTTGACGACCTTGCTTATGCCCTTCGTTCTTGGCCGCTTGCGGCGGCGCTGGGCCTATACGCTTGCCATTATGGGCATGATTGTGGCCAGTCTGTTTCTGGCCAGTTTCAGCATAGGAGGGACAATTGCTGGCATGTATTTCCGCAATTGCGCGGCAGCCATCATGAACATCACTTTGTCGCTTTATATTCTAGACAATATCAAGCGCAGCGAGTTGGCGAAAACCGAGCCAATTCGCCTGAGCATATCAACTTTTTCCTGGATGATTGGACCAGCCAGCGGTGTTTGGCTCTATACGCAATATGGCGCCTGGGGCCCACAGCTTGCAAGCATCCTCGCATCCGTGGCATTGCTTGTCCTGTTCTGGATATTGCGATTGACCGATCCGGTGACGATGCCATCCGGCACATTGCAACCATTCAATCCCCTTGCCAATGTCAAGCGTTTCGTGCGCCAGCCGCGGCTGCGGCTGGCCTGGATGATTGCCTTCGGGCGATCTTGTTTTTGGGCCACGTTCTTTATCTACGGCCCATTGCTGGCGGTTGAAGGAGGTGTCAGCAAGCAGGTCAGCGGTTTGGTGATTTCCGGCAGCCAGGCCCTCCTGCTTTTCGCCTATGTATTTGGCCGACTGGCGCTCCGGTTTGGGGTGAGACCTGTTATCAGCGTTTGTTTTGCCTTGATGTCTATCGCGGCAGTTTCGGCCGGTATCGCCGGAAAGGAACACTCCTATTTGGCGATGTTTTTCCTGCTTTGCGGCGCGCTGGCGGCATCCGGTCTTGACGGAGTTGGGGGCATTCCGTTCTTGCGCGCCGTGCGCGCCCAAGAACGCCAGAGGATGGCTGCGGTTTACCGCACCTATATTGATTTTTCAGAGTTGATCCCAGCCATTATTTTTGCAGTTGCCTTGTCTTATTTTGAGATTGGCATCGTCTTTGTTATTCTCGGCCTCGCTCTATCGGTCATGGGCGGTGTAGCATTTCGTTTTTTGCCAAAGTCATTGTAAGGGAATTTTATGCCAAAACTTGTGCTTGTCATCGCCAACAAAAACTACTCGTCCTGGTCGTTGCGACCGTGGATGGCGCTCACCATGGCTGGCATTCCGTTTGACGAGAAAATGGTCCGTTTTGGCGAGCCGCAGTTTGGACAGGAAATTCGAAAGATATCTCCGGCCGGCAGGGTTCCGGTATTGTTGCATGGCAAGCTGGTGATTTGGGACTCACTCGCTATTCTTGACTACCTGGCCGAGATTTTCCCGGGCAAGAATCTGTGGCCCAAATCCAAAGCAGCGCGAGCGACGGCGCGTTCCGTTTCAAATGAAATTCACAGCGGATTTTCAGATCTGCGCAGCGCTTGTCCGATGAATTTGAGACGACCATCGAAAGTGGTTAAGATGAGTGATGCGGCAAATGCCGACGTGTCTCGTATCGAAGCTCTTTGGCGTGATTGCCGAAAGACTTATGGCAAAGGTGGCAAGTTTCTATTTGGAAAATTTTCTATCGCTGACGCCATGTATGCCCCGATTGTTTCACGCTTCGAGACTTACTCCATCCCGGTTGCGAAGGATAGTCGTGAGTACATGGCGAACATAACATCAACCAGGGCATTCCAAACCTGGAAGGCCGAGGCTCTAGGGGAGCCGTGGATCGTTCCTGAGGATGAGGTGGACTAACTCATCAGTTAGCCATAGTGGTAACAGACGAACTGGTTTTTCTTGTAGTCTACCTTCACATGGTGCAGTGACGTCCGATATTTTTTTGGCAAAGCTTTAGGGCTTCGTCATGGAATTTCTGTTGTTGCTCCTTGGTGTAATCGGTGCGGCTTTTTGACTTTTTTCCCGCTGCGCCAGCGTCGACAATGACCAACGAAGCAAGTGATAAAAAGACCGGCAAGACAGCAAATCTTTCATTTGGAAACTCCTCGTTCTTACCCACCAGAAGCTTATATTCCTGCGGTCGGAGCAGATTGTCAATCACCGCTAAATCAGCCCGACTCTGTGCTGTGAGTCACGTGCAACTTTCCCCGCAACTTCCAGTTCCAACAAAATCCCCAGTACAATAGCCGCAGGCAGGTTGCATTCACGGATGATGTCATCAATTCCGATCGGGGAGGGCGACAATAGGTTGAAAACCGTCAATCGTTCGTTTGGCCCGGTATCCATGCCCTCCTCATTTGCGCTATCGGGTTCTGAGAATGACTTTGGAACTCCCACAAACTGGTTCTGAAGGCTCTGGACGACATCAGTTGCCTTTGTGAGAAGGGTTGCGCCTTCGCGGATCAGTTTGTTGGTTCCTTCGGCGCGGGGATCGAGCGGGGATCCGGGTACAGCGAAGACTTCGCGGCCCTGTTCGCCCGCAAGCCGGGCGGTGATGAGCGAGCCGGATCTCATGGCTGCTTCGACAACGATGATGGCTCGCGACATGCCCGATATGATGCGATTCCGCCTTGGAAAGTGTTCGGCCCTGGGAACTGCCCCGGGGAGCATTTCAGTGATCAGCAGCCCATTCCTGCTGATCAGTTCCTGCAGGCCAGCGTTCTCGGGCGGATAAACATTGTCAATACCGCCCGCTATTACCGCCGCCGTGCGGCCATCAGGCACTGCCTCATGGGCGGCCGTATCGATGCCGCGGGCGAGACCCGAGGTTATGAGATATCCTTCCTCGCTTAGTTCTGCAGCCAGTTGCCGGGCAAATTTGCGGCCTCCGGCAGAAGCATTGCGGGCTCCCACAATGGCAACGGATTCCATATCTGCAAGGGTCAGATCACCCATCACGCAGAGGAGCGGAGGAGCACCGTTTATATGGTAGAGTAACGGTGGATAGCCGGTTTCGCCAGCAGCCACGAAGGTTGCCCCGAACTCATGGGCGCGCTCCATGTCGGCTTCCGCCGCCTCGACCGAATAAATTCGAAGTGGGCGCTTGAGACCGCCTTTTGCTGAGAGCTGAGGCAACATTTCCAATGCAGCCGCCGCGCTGCCATAGCGTCCAATCAATTGCCGGAAAGTTGCGGGGCCGACATTCTCGGTTTGGCTCAGCCGAAGCCAGTCACGGCGATGCGCAGGATCGAGAAGCTGCTTGTTCAAGGCTTCTTGCCGAGTTCAATGGTTGGCTCCTGACGGTTCACCAGACGGTGAATGTTGGCGCGGTGCATTAACCAGATTGTTGCGCCAATCAGAACAACCGGGATCAGGAGCTCGTATCGACCGAGTGCCGCAACAAAAATGGGCGATAGAGCCGAGGCAGTAAGGGCTGCAAGGGAGGAGATGCGGAAAAGCAGGGCCATGGCGAGCCAGACCGCGATGAACAACAGGCCGAGCGGCCAATACAAACCGAACAATACGCCGATGCTCGTTGCGACACCTTTGCCACCCTTGAAGCCGAGCCAGACGGGAAATATGTGGCCCAGCATCGCGGCCATTCCCGCTATCGTAGCAGCATGCTCATCGCCGATGTATTTCAGGAGCAAGACCGGAACCAGACCTTTCAGACCATCGCAAAGGAGCGTCAGCGCGGCGATCTTCTTGTTGCCTGTTCGCAAGACATTCGTGGCGCCAATATTGCCGGAGCCAATGTTGCGGACGTCGCCCAAGCCCGCTGCTTTCGCCAGAATGAGCCCGAAGGGAACGCTTCCGCACAAATAACCAACGATGAGCGCTGCAAGTTCCACCATGATCTAGGAAGCGTATGCGTAAACCGTGCGGCCCGCAATGACCGTTTCGACAACACGGCCCTCGAGCGCGCAGTCTTCCAGGGGAGAGTTCTTGGAGCGGGACCGCAGCTGGGATTCTTTCACTGTCCAGTTCAGATTGGTGTCAACGAGCGCGAAGTCGGCGGGCGCGCCGGGCGCCAAACGGCCGGTTTCCAGCCCCAGTATTTTTGCCGGATTGGATGCCATGGCTTCGACCAGCCGGCCCAGCGGCATGTCTTCATTGTGGAAAAGCCCAAGGGCTGCCGACAGCAGGGTTTCCAAACCAATCGCGCCAAATGCCGCTTCGGCAAATGGCAACCGCTTGGTATCGGCGCTTTGCGGATCATGGGACGAGACGATGACATCGATTGTTCCGTCCCGCACGCCCTCGACAAGCGCGTGGCGATCGGCTTCAGACCGCAGGGGAGGCGACAGCTTGAAGAAGGTGCGATAGGCGCCGATGTCGTTTTCATTGAGCGTGAGATGATGGATGGAAACGCCACAGGTGACGGGCAACCCCTTGGCCTTGGCGGCACGGATGACATCGAGGGAGCCAGCGCAGGAAATTTGCGAGGCGTGGTAACGCGCGCCCGTCATTTCGACCAAACGAATATCACGTTCCAGCATGATGACTTCCGACATCGCGGGATTTCCGGCCAGCCCCAGCCGGGAAGCTGACTCGGACGCATTCATCACGCCCTTGGAAAGGCTGGGTTCTTCCACGTGCTGCACCACCAGCATATTGAAATCCTTGGCGTAGGTGAGCGCGCGGCGAAACAAATTTGCGTTCGCGACGGCGTGGGTGCCGTCGGTTACTGCAACGGCGCCCGCCTCTTTCAGGCTGCCGATCTCACTCATGAGTTCGCCTGAGAGGCCCCTGGTGATGGCGGCCATGGGGGCCACGCGAACAATGGCGGTATCCCTGGCGCGGCGCAAAATGAAATCAACGATTGCCGCATCATCAATCACGGGCTGCGTGTTGGGCATCACGATCATGGTGGTGACACCGCCGGCCGCCGCCGCCACCGAAGCTGTCGCCAAGGTTTCACGATATTCAGTGCCGGGTTCGCCAGTGAACACCCGCATGTCGATGAGGCCTGGAATAAGCGTCATGCCAGCGCAATCAAAAATCGTTGTGCCGATGCTTTGCGACTCCTTGGTCACATCGGGGCCGACCGCTAGTATCCAGCCGTCTTCAATCAGAATGCCGCCCTGTCCATTCAAGCCCTGCGCCGGCGCTACAATTTGCGCGTTTACATAGGCCTTGCGCTGGGAAGCGTTATTGAAGCCGGGGAAAATCATAAGGGAACCCCTCCCTGCCAATTTCGCGAGAGCGCATCGAGCACCGCCATGCGCACAGCCACACCCATTTCAACCTGTTCGCGGATGACCGATTGCGCGCCGTCCGCCACATTGGAATCGATCTCGACGCCACGGTTCATGGGGCCTGGATGCATGACCAGGGCGTCTGCCTTGGCGCGGCGCAGCTTCTCATCGTCCAGCCCGAAGAAGCGGTAGTACTCGCGCTGGGAGGGAACGAAGGAGCCGCTCATGCGCTCGAGCTGCAGCCGCAGCATCATGACAACATCGGCATCGGCCAAACCCTCCTGCATGGTGCGGAACACCTCGACGCCGAAATTGGCAATTCCGGTTGGAAGCAGGGTGGAGGGAGCCACGACCCGGACCCGGGCGCCGAGCTTGTTGAGCAGGTGAATGTTGGAGCGCGCCACGCGGCTGTGCATGACGTCGCCGCAGATCGCGATTGTCAGGCCCTCAATGGCGCCTTTGCGGCGGCGGATGGTGAGGGCATCAAGCAGGGCCTGGGTGGGGTGTTCGTGCTGCCCGTCGCCCGCGTTGATCACGGCGCAGGAAACCTTTTGGGCCAGCAGCTCGACAGCGCCCGAGGACTGATGCCGGACCACCAGGAAATTCGGGCGCATGGCATTGATCGTCATCGCGGTGTCAAGGACGGTTTCGCCCTTTGACATGGCGGATGTTGAAACCGCCATGTTCATGACATCGGCGCCCAGGCGCTTTCCGGCAATTTCGAAGGAGCTTTGGGTGCGGGTGGAGGTTTCAAAAAACAGGTTCACCTGCGTCTGCCCCTCCAGCATGGAATTTCGTTTGCTGGGCGCGCTGTCTTCAACCACATAGGTTTGGGCCAGGTCGAGCAGGGCAGCTATTTCAGCGGGGGAAATGTCGTCGACGGCCAGGAGGTGCTGGCTGGCCAAGAGCTTTGGGCGCTGGGATGCGATGATCATTAAAAGGGGGTGTGTAGGGGGAAATTCACATTGCCGCAAGGGCAGATTGACAGGGTGTGGAGAAGTGAGACATGGGCTTAACGGGAGACTGGTTTTCACGTTTCAATGGGCGTCGGGCACAGCTTCGCCGGGGGTGGAAACGGTTATGCCGTTTCCGGGGTGGGCGAGAAGCGAAGGGCCCGCGTGGACAGCACTTCAGGACGTGTCGGGCTTCAGTGCATCACAGGCAAGCCCATGGCATTCGGCAAGCAACTCATCGACTTCGTGAATTGCCTTCCTGCGGTGGCCGGGAGGATGGCCCGGCCGGAGCGGCGACCTGAACTTCAGATGTGGCGCGTTCTCCCACCGCACCCGCCAGCGGGCGAGACGCCGGGCCTGGCGCGGCAGATCCTCAAGCGCGAACTTGAGGGCTTGGAGCCTGCGGGTGAGGCGTTCGGTATTGACGAGATCATCGGGCGGCGGAGCGGGATCGGCTACGGGCTGGGGCGCTGGCCACAGGGCTGCCACCCGGGGATCGCTTCCGAAAATATGGATGCGCGGGGGATTCCGCGTGAATGTTCTGTGGTGCAGGGACTCGAAGTTTTTCCGCGGATCGAAGAGCTGGAAGGAGGGACGCCTGCTTCCGCCACCCTTCCCGATGGGACCCGCCGGCATGGGACGCGAAGGTGCTGGCTTCACCACAAGGCCCCGCGCGGCAATGACAATGAGGCGACGCATAGCGGATTCGGCGGGCCGGAGCACCCGCAGCACGCCGCTGTGAACTGAACGCGGAAACCGCGCCACCGTGGCTTCACCCACAAGCCCCAGCATGGCGAACAGCACTTCAATGATGTCCTTGAGCGCTTCGCTGTTGCGTTCAATGGCCCGGCTCCAGTCCACAATGTTTCCATACCCGACAAAAGAACAAAAAGTGAATATAAATCAATAGGAATATACTTGTCAAGGGGATTTATTCACACTTCTCCCTCTCCTCCCATTTATGGGGGAGAGGGTTGGGGCCCGCGCCAAAGGCGTGGGAGGGTGAGGGGCCCCTGTGCCACAAGTTCTCACGATGCGAGGCCCAAACCAAGAATCCACCGTCCGCGCCCGAAACCTGCGCCGCGAGCAAACCGCAGCCGAATCCAAACTCTGGGCCTGCCTCCGCAATCGCCAGCTCGGCGATGTGAAATTTGCCCGCCAAGTTGCCATCGGCCCATTCTTTGCTGATTTCTGCTGCCGTGATGCAAAACTCATAATCGAGATTGACGGCGTCACCCACGAGACACCGGATGAATTGGCGTCTGATGCTCGCCGTACCGCTTGGCTGGAGGCCCAGGGCTACCGCGTTATTCGTTTCCGCAATGAGGAGATGATGGGCGATTTGGATTTTGTGCTGCAGAAGATTCAGCAAAGTCTCTGACGGCGGCCCCTCACCCTCCCATTGCGTGAGCAATGGGCCCCAACCATCTCCCCGTGAACGGGGCGAGGGAGAAGATGCGTAGAAACTTTCCCTCTCTCCGCCTGGGCGGTTAACGCTGGTTGATTGTTGTGAGAGCGTCTGTAAAGTGGAGTGTCACCGTAATTCGTAAATTCGTAAATTCGTAGTTTGTAGCTGTAATACTCTCTTTCTACAATCCGCATTCGCCGGATAACGCAGTAAACTCCGATCCTTCTTCTCATGAATCGAAGTTGTCAGTGGTAGGTATCGCGGTTATCGCGCCTGCTGGAGGTTGGCATTTCGGAAAGGAGATCGGAAGCCTCCGCAATTTTTTAGGGTGCCGTTCCCAATGCAGGTGTTACGGACCACTCGACAAGTTCCGCAGGCTTGTCCGACTCGTTCGAAAGAACGACCTGCTGTGGTCTAGTCCATTCAATCCAATTGAACTGACCGAGTTTGAACATGCTTTTCGGCATCACGGACGTCTCCAACTCGACCGGAATGGTGCCCCACCTCAGTTCACCACTGGTGACCATCCGCAGGGTCGGATAACGATCCGTTGCCACGCTCTTGCTTCCCGGCGGCATGGTAACAATGCGCGTAGTCGCAGTCATCATCCCCGTAGCCCGCAATTCCTTCTCCACCTCGCGGAATAAAATCTTGTTGACCCCCAGGGCTTGGAAGCCACCCCCAGCCCTGCGATAATCTTCGGGCGTATCCCACTGCCCCGGAGCCACGGGCCCACCGATATTCAGCTGGGCTCTCGAATAGAGCTCACTACCCCGGTTTTCCTCCCAGTACGGAACGCCAGTTGTAAAATTGCATGCAAAAGCGTCACCTGGACGGGTGGTGGTTTCCTGCCCGGTGATGTTCTTTTGCCCGTCGGCACCAAAGAGAACGCACCCCTCCTCAGGAGCTTTTCCCGACAACGTCGCCGAGACCGTAGATCCGGTTAGACCTACGTCCAAGCCCATCCATGTGCTTGGGACCTTCGGCTCTTTCAATTCGACTTTCTTTCCAGCGGGCAAGGAAATCCACATTGCCCACATTTCGCTTCCGGGAGGCATGCCCCCGGTCGAAATGGTTGCGGACTGACTGATCGACGTGATGATGCCAGGTGATTTCGCCCCCTCGGCCATAGCGAGCATCGGGAAAAACACCGCACTCACAATCGCCACAGTACCACGGAAAATGTGTGACATGCTCATGACCCCTCTACATCATCGCGCGAGACTGCACATCAGAAGCTGCGGCGAGCCCGACATGCCAGCCCACATCCAGGACAACAACTTATCCGACATCCGCCGGATGACCGGCCTGTTGGGACTAAGATTGGCGCAAACAGGCAGCATTGGCAAGCCCTCTCGCTGATCGCGTTGAGCGGCCATGCTTTAAAGTACGAGACCTCAACGCCCTCCGCCCCAAGTGGCTCGATTTTTCCATCATCAAGACGCACCTCTCCCATGGTTTTCTCCAGAACGCATGACAACCGGACCGTTCATGCCGGTGATGGATTGGGCGGCGGTCGCAGTCCGGCGATCAGAATTACGGTGACACTCCGAATTACGGTGACACTCCACTTTATTAACATTATGGCGACGGACGTTCTACCAATCGTGCCGCTCCCTCAAACCCGTTAAACGCAGCCACAAGCCGGGGAAGTAGACGTAATAGAGTGGAGCGTCGCCGTACTTTAAAATTGGTCGATTGAACAAGTGTCATCAGAAGTAATATCCCTCATCCGGCCTTCGGCCACCTTCTCCCATGGCCCAAGGGGCACGGGAGAAGGCGCCCGACAGGGTGAGTTAGGGCTTGTTGGCGAAATACATCTATTTGGGCAGGCCCCCTCTCCTGCCCTTCGGGCCCCCTCTCCCACGGAGGGGAGGGGCTTGGCCTAAATATTTATTGACGCTGCAACCGCCCCCTCATCCGTCCATCGCTGGCGCGATGTCCACCTTCTCCCGCGAGGGGAGAAGGCAAGTCAGTGAGGCGCGGCTACACGTCCAGGTTCGTCACGTTCAATGCGTTCTCCCGGATGAAATCCCGTCTTGGCTCCACCACGTCGCCATTAACTTGGTGAAGATGTCGTCGGCTTCGTCGAGTTCGGAGACTTTTACGCGGAGCAGCGAGCGGACGTTGGAGTCGAGGGTGGTTTCCCAGAGCTGGTCGGGGTTCATTTGCAAAGATGGCTTCGAGCAAATCCGGGGGGCCGTGGGTGACCGTGTCGGACTCCTTGCGGCGGGCACGGGGCGGGCTGGAGAGGGGCGCGGCGGCTTCCTTGGAACGAGGCAAACAAGATGCGCAATGCTGTTCTTTGCGTCCCCTATCTGGCGGGCTATAGTGACGCGCTGCATGGAACCTGCGGCAGTGTCGAAAGGGCTGATGTGGAACTTCATTTTGGACTGCCTCATGCTGCCGGATTTGTCGTTCTTTCGATCATGATGGCAATTTTTGGCGGCTACGTGGGGCTTGGCCTGGCAGGGCAGGCGCGCGCGGCGGACGGATTCTATCGCCGTGGCCTGCTGGCGGGCGCTGCCTGGTCCCTGGGCCTTGGCATCTGGACCATGCATTTCGTCGGCATGCTGGCAGCGCAACTGCCGGAAGGCACCCTGTTTTCGGTTCTACTCACGCTGCTGTCTTTCCTGCTTTGCGTTCTGGTGGTGGGCATTGCGGCGTTTATCGTCAGCCGGGGCACATCCAACCGGGGGTGGACTGCGCTGGCAGCCACGGTCATGGGCAGTGGAATCGTCAGCATGCATTACCTCGGCATGCACGCCATCACCGGCCCCTATATGCTGCAGCATGATGTGCGCTACATCCTGGCAGCCGCGATCATCGCTGTTGCGTCAAGCTATGGCGCGCTGCGCATCTTCGAATCGCAACTCAGACATCAAACGCTGGCCCTCAGCGCCCTGATCTTTGGCTTGGCCGTATCCGGCATGCACTACACCGCGATGATGGGAACGATGGCCGCGCCTTCGCTGGCGATGGCGGCGGTTTTTGGGCCTGCGGTTTCAAGCGACATTCTCATGATTGTCGTCGCCCTCCTGGCCTTCATCATTTCCGGCATATTTCTGCTGTATCTTGTGCCGGAGAGAAGCCGTGTGACGGAAGAGATGATTGTCCCAACTCCCGCCCTAAAAGACCCACTTGCACCGCACCCGCGCATGACCCTCGTTCCCATCGAAAGTGAAGGTGTCACGAATTTCATGCCCGCCAATGACATCTGCGCCATTCAAGCGACGGCCCATTACACCCTGATCCACGATGGCCGTCGCGAGCATTTTTCGCCGTGGTCAATCACCGAAGCCGAGGAACGCCTCGACAAGACTGATTTCATGCGCGTGCATCGAAGCCATCTCATCGCCATCGAAAAAGTCAAATCTCTCAGAAAATCCGGCGATGGCGCCACCGTGGAAGTCGGCGCGCCAGAATCGCGCAGTGTTCCGGTCAGCCGCAACAACTACGCCGAGCTCAAATCGCGGCTTGGACTGAGGGTGAAGCTTCGGCAACACCAAACGAGCTGATGCAGTTCGTGGCCGTTATTCCGCCGTTCGTGCAAATTGATCCCTTTCGTGCAATTGCCGTTGAAGCCTTTTCGCCGACATGACCTAATTCATCCCTGACCTCCGCCAAGAGAGGTGCACGTATCGAGGAGGATTGCCACATGATACCTGGCACATTTGAATATCACCGGCCCAAATCCGTGGCGGAAGCCGCCAAGCTGCTGCGCAAATCGAAAGATGGCCGCGTGCTGGCGGGCGGCCACAGCCTGCTTCCTATGATGAAATTGCGCATGACCGAGCCCTCCGCGCTCATTGACCTCGGCGCCATTGCGGCGCTGCGCGGAATAAAGAAGACAGGCACCAAGCTGGTCATTGGCGCAATGACAACCCAGCACGAGCTTTTGGCTTCAGCCCTTGTCGCCAAGAACCTGCCAATTTTGCATGAGACGGCAATTCTCATTGCCGATCCGCAAGTGCGCTATGTGGGAACCATCGGCGGCAACGTGGCCAATGGCGACCCGGGCAACGACATGCCGGCAGTCATGATGGCGCTGGATGCAACTTATAAAATTGCCGGCCCGACAAAAGCCAGGGTGGTCAAGGCTCGCGCCTTCTACAAGGGTTCCTATGAAACGGCCTTGAAGGCCGGCGAGATTGTGACGGCCATCGAAATTCCTGTCCCCGGCAAGCACGGCTTCGCCTATGAAAAATTGAAGCGCAAGGTTGGCGATTATGCAACGGCCGCCGCCGCCGTTCTCATCACCCTGAAAGCCGGAAAAATTGCGGCCTGCGCGATAGCGCTAACCAACCTGGCGCCGACCCCGCTTCTGGCGGAAGCCGCCGCAGCTGCCCTTGTGGGCCGCGCCCCCGATGACGCGGCGATTTCCGCTGCAGTCGCCGCCGCAAGGAAAATCATGGACCCGGCGAACGATACACGTGGAACCCCCGCCTATCGCAAGAGCGTTGGCGGCATTTATGTCGAACGCGCCATCAAGCGCGCCATTGCCAGAGCCGCGGGCTGAGGAGAGATTTCATGTCAAAAACCCACGTCAAATTCAAGCTCAACGGCGCGGCTGCGGAAGGCATGTGCGAACCCCGCACCTTGCTGGTTCATTTCATCCGTGAAAACCTGTCGATCACCGGCACTCATATTGGCTGTGAAACCACCCACTGCGGCGCCTGCACGGTTGATCTCAATGGCAAGTCTGTCAAATCATGCACACTGCTCGCGGTGCAAGCGCAAGGGGCTGATGTTGTCACCATCGAGGGCATGGCAAATGCCGACGGCACCCTTGGCGCTCTGCAGGAAGGCTTCCGCCAGATGCACGGCCTGCAATGCGGTTACTGCACACCCGGCATGATTGTCCGGGCCCACCGGCTGCTGAAGGAAAATCCGAAGCCCACCGATGAGGAAATCCGCTTCGGCATCGCCGGCAACCTGTGCCGTTGCACCGGCTATCAGAACATTGTGAAAGCCATTCAACACGCTGCCGCGAAGCTTCGTGGCGAGGAATATCTGGAGGCCGCAGAATGAACGACATGTCCCCCAACAAGGCCGAACGCGAAGCCAAGCTCGAAGGCATGGGCTGCAGGCGCAAGCGCGTCGAAGACGTGCGCTTCACGCAAGGCAAAGGCAATTTCGTTGACGATATCAAGCTGCCAGGCATGTTGTTTGGCGATTTCGTGCGCTCGCCCTATGCCCACGCGCGCATCAAGGGCATCAACATCAAGAAAGCAATGAAGGTGCCGGGCGTGCTGGCCGTTCTCACCGCGACCGAGCTGAAGGGCGTTAATCTCGCCTGGATGCCAACTCTGGCGGGCGACGTGCAAATGGTGCTGGCTGACGGCAAGGTGCTGTTCCAGAATCAGGAAGTCGCATTCGTTGTCGCTACCGACCGCTATGCGGCGGCCGATGGCGTTGAAGCGGTTGAAGTCGATTATGAAGCGCTCCCTGTGCTGGTTGATCCATTCAAGGCCATGGACAAGAACGCGCCAGTGCTGCGCGAAGATTTGAAAGGCAAGACGAGTGGCGCCCATGGCCCCCGCAAACATCACAACCACATCTTCGAATGGACGATGGGCGACAAGGATCTGACCGAGGCCGCTTTCCGCAAGGCCGATGTCACAATCAAGGAACTGATCTCCTATCACCGCACCCATCCTTCGCCACTCGAAACCTGCCAGTCCGTGGCGTCCTTCGACAAGATCAAGGGCGAGCTCACGGTTTGGGGCACATTCCAGGCGCCGCACGTCATCCGCACCGTGGCGTCGCTGATTTCAACAATTCCGGAGCACAAGATCCACGTGATTTCTCCAGACGTGGGAGGCGGCTTTGGCAACAAAGTTGGCGCTTATCCGGGCTACATCTGCTCGATTGTCGCATCCATAGTGACCGGCAAACCGGTTAAATGGGTTGAGGACCGCATTGAAAACCTGACCGCCACCAGTTTCGCCCGCGACTATCACATGACAGCCGAAATCGCCGCCACCAAGGATGGCAAGGTGCAGGCCTTGCGCGTTCATGTGCTGGCCGACCATGGCGCGTTTGACGCCTGCGCCGACCCGTCAAAATGGCCGGCGGGGTTCTTCAACATTGTCACAGGCTCCTATGATTTCCCAGTGGCCCATTGCGCGGTCGACGGCGTCTACACCAACAAGGCGCCGGGCGGCGTTGCCTACCGCTGCTCGTTCCGCGTCACCGAGGCGGCCTATTGCATCGAACGCGCCATGGACATTCTGGCGAAGAAGCTCAACATGGATCCGGCGGAACTGCGTTTGAAAAATTTCATCCGCCGCGACCAGTTCCCTTATCAGTCTGCCCTTGGCTGGGAATATGACTCCGGTGATTATCACACGGCCATGAAGCAGGGCATGGAAAAAATCGGCTATCCGGCGCTGCGTGAGGAGCAAAAACGCAAGCAGGCCGATTTCAAGGCAGGCAAGACCCGCGATATCATGGGGATCGGCGTTTCCTTCTTCACGGAAATCGTCGGCGCTGGTCCTTCAAAGAACTGCGACATTCTCGGCATCGCCATGTTCGACAGCTGCGAAATCCGCATCCACCCCACCGGGTCGGCGATTGCCCGCGTCGGCACCAAGTCAACCGGCCAGGCGCATGAAACAACGTGGGCCCAGATCATCGCCACTGAAATCGGCATACCTTCCGCCGACATCATGGTGGAAGAAGGCAATACCGACACCGCCCCTTACGGTCTTGGCACCTATGGCTCGCGCTCAACGCCAGTTGCCGGCGCTGCCATCGCCATGGCCGCCCGCAAGATCAAGGCCAAGGCGCAAATGATCGCGGCCTACATGCTGGAAGTGCACGAGGGAGACCTGCAGTTTGATATTGACGGTTTCCGCGTCAAGGGACTGCCAGAGAAGTTCAAGTCGATGAAAGAAATCGCCTGGGCCGCCTATCACTCCGTGCCACCCGGCATGGAGCCAGGCCTCGAAGCCGTAAGCTATTACGACCCTCCCAACATGACCTATCCCTTCGGCGCCTATTTCTGCGTCATGGATATTGATGTTGACACGGGAGTCTACAAAATCCGCCGCTTCTATGCGCTCGATGATTGCGGCACCCGCATCAACCCGATGGTCATCGAAGGCCAGGTGCACGGCGGCCTCACCGAGGCCTTCGCCATCGCCATGGGCCAGGAAATCCGTTACGACGCAGGCGGCAACGTGCTCACCGGCTCATTCATGGATTTCTTCATCCCGACCGCAGTGGAAACACCGGTTTGGGAAACCGATCATACTGTAACGCCATCACCCCATCACCCCATCGGCGCCAAAGGTGTTGGTGAAAGTCCAAACGTCGGAGGCGTGCCAGCATTTTCAAATGCCGTGAATGATGCCTTTGGATTCTTGGGGGCAACCCATATCCAGATGCCGCATGATTACTGGCGCAATTGGGAGGCTGCCAAATCGTTGGGCCTGATAAAATAATCAAGGAGGAAATTCAACTGGGCCGGGGGCGGCCCGCGTGAATTTTTGACATGTCCATCACCTTAGCCGATCTCAACAAGAAGCTGGCCGACGCCGGATACATCGCTGATCGCGAGCTCGCGATGGCGCTGCATCTGATGGAAATTTTGCGGCGCCCGCTTTTGCTCGAAGGCGAAGCGGGCGTTGGCAAAACCGAAGTGGCCAATGCCTTGGCCCATGTGCATGGCGCGAAACTCATCAGGCTCCAATGCTACGAAGGGCTGGATCGCTCGGAAGCGCTTTATGAGTGGAATTACCAGCGCCAGCTTCTGGCAATTCAGGCGCGCAACACACCAACCAACGAAGATGAAATTTTCTCGGAAAGATATCTCCTGGAGCGTCCCTTGCTGCAATCCATCCGGCAGGAAAAACCACCCGTGCTTCTGATTGACGAAATCGACCGCGCCGATGAAGAATTTGAGGCGTTCCTGCTGGAGCTCCTGTCAGATTTTCAGGTGAGCATTCCGGAGCTTGGAACCATCAAGGCAACCAGCATCCCGCGCGTGATCCTCACCTCAAACGGCACCCGTGAAATTTCCGACGCGCTGCGCCGCCGCTGCCTCTATCACTATGTGGATTTTCCCGATGTGGACCGCGAAGCCGCAATCCTGCAGCGCAGGATTCCCGACATCGGCGCAACATTTGCCTTGCAGATTGCCCGAGCCTTGGAAAAAATCCGCAAGGAGGATTTGCGAAAGAACCCCGGCGTCGCCGAAACTCTCGATTGGGCGGCAGCGCTTCTGGGCCTCAATGTCAAAAACCTGCACAGCAATCCCGAAACCGTTTTCGACACCATGATGTGCCTGATCAAAACCCAGGAAGACAAATCCCGCTTCACCCGGGAAGTAGCAGAACGGGTTCTGGGCAAAGTCGCATGAACGCCGTGCTCTTGCGGATTTCCGCGTTTTCGCAGCTCCTGCGAAACCACGGGTTTGTCGCAGGACTTGGCGAATGTGCCGATGCCGCAAGAATTATTGCAGAACTGGATAGCCAGCGTCCGGCTGATTTGCGCTCCGCCTTCAAAGCCCTGTTTTGCTCGCGGGTCTCTGACTGGAAAGAATTTGATGAACTGTTCAATTCCTTCTGGCTGGGCTCTGGAATGAAGAATTTGTTGAAGGTGGGTGGCGCGTCGCCAGTGTCCTCGCAATCAACCCTTTCGCCAATGGCCGGGAAAACCACGGGGCAAAACGATACCAGCGAACTTGCCGATCAAATTTCGGGTTCCGCGGGCCAGGAAATCGAAGATGGCGGCACGGGCAAGAGCGAAGGGGCGTCCAGCACCGAAACATCCGGCCACACGGATTTCAGAAAAATCGCTGATCCGATGGAGCTGGCAAAAGCCCATGCTGCTGCTGCGCAGCTCGCAAAGGCCATGCGCACCCGCCTCACGCGCCGCGACCGGGCCCGCGCCAAGGGCCGGCGCATTGATCTTCGCGCCACCATTCGCCACAGCGTCGGTCATGGTGGCATCCCGATTGAACTGAGCTTCCGCCAGCGCAAGACCAGGCCGCTGCGCCTGATCGTGCTGCTTGATGCTTCAGGCTCCATGCAGATGTACACAGCCGTTTTCACCCGTTTCATCCATGGTGTGCTGGATAGCTTCCACGAGGCGGAAGCCTTCGTCTTTCACACCAGGCTCGCTCACATATCAGCCGCCATGAAAGAGAAAAATGCAACCCGCGCCCTTGAACACATGTCGCTGATGACCCAGGGAGTGGGCGGCGGCACCCGCATCGGGGAAAGTCTTGCCACATTCAACAAATGGCACGCAAAACGCGTTCTAAATTCACGCAGCTGCGTAATGATCCTCTCGGATGGCTACGACACAGGAACGCCAGAGATTTTGGCGCGCGAACTCAAACGCCTGCGCCAGCGCTGCCGCCGCATAGCCTGGCTCAATCCCATGATGGGTTGGAATGGTTATAAACCGGATGCCCGGGCCATGCAGGCAGCCTTGCCTTATCTTGATCTTTTTGCGCCAGCCCATAATCTCGAAAGCCTGGCAGCCCTTGAACCTTATCTGGCGCGGCTGTGACGGAGTGAAAGAAGTGCCCCACCAAAGCGATGTCATGTCGATCATTGCAGACTTGAAGCAGCGCGGCGAAGCTTTTGTGATCGCAACCGTGGTTCGCACGGTATCCGTGACGGCGGCCAAGGCCGGCGCCAAAGCGGTGATCATGCCAGATGGCAGGATATCGGGAGGATGGATCGGCGGCGGCTGCGCCAGGGGCGCCGTGTTGAAAGCCGTGCAAGATGTGTTGGCGGACGGCCAGCCAAGATTGATCTCAATTCAACCGCCCACTGAACTGGAAGCCCTTGGCATCGCACCCGGCGAAGCCCGCGAAGGTGTGCGGTTCGCAAGCAATTTCTGTCCCAGCCAGGGCACCATGGATATATTTGTGGAACCCGTGATGCCACGTCCCAATCTTGTCATCTGCGGGGCAAGCCCGGTGGCTGTCGCCCTGTCGCGCCTCGCCGCAGTCATGGGCTATGCCGTCACCGCAGTAGCCCCCCAAGGCGAGCAGCAGGCCTTCGAAACAGCAGACGCCCGCATCGAAGGCTATGCCCTGCCAGTTGCCGACGCCGCCAGGCGTTTTGTCATTGTTTCCACCCAGGGCAAGGGCGATGAAGCAGCGCTTCGCGCCATCCTTGATATCGACGCAGACTATAAAGCCTTTGTCGGCAGCCGCCGCAAGATGGCATCCATTCGGGCGAAATTTATGGCAGACGGCGTCTCAGCGGAAGCCCTGGATCCTATCAAGGCCCCAGCCGGGATTGATATAGGGGCCATATCTCCAGAAGAAATAGCGCTTTCCATTATTGCCGAGATTACCGCGCTGCGCCGCCAAAAAATCCGGGCGGGATAAAGCAGACGGCATTATGAAGGCCTCACGCTTGGAACCCCCCGGACAGAGGCTGAAATTCCGCATTGGCCAACAGCCCGCTGCGGCAAGGATTTTACCGGAAGAAGAGCCCATATTGTGTCATCGGCGATAACGCCTCATAACTACATTCAAGTGCCTGTTTCATTAAAATGCTACACTAGGACAAAAATTTGGAACTGAAGTGGCTCGAAGACTTCCTGGCCGTCGCCAACAGCGGGAATTTCTCGCGTGCCGCCGAGGCGCGAAATGTAACGCAGCCAGCCTTCAGCCGCAGGCTCAAGGCCCTCGAGGTGTGGATTGGCGTGCCGCTGCTCGACCGTGGCAGCTACCCCATTACGCTCACACCTGCCGGCGAAAAGTTATTGCCGGTGGCTGAGCGGGTGGTCCGCGAATTGCGCACGAGCCGCGATGACGTGCGGGCGAGTTCGACGGTTTCGCGGTCGATGCTGAAGTTCGCCATGCCCCATTCGCTTGCGGTCGATTTTTTTCCCGCCTGGTGGCAGACCGTGAGCGACAAACAAGCCAATGCCGCCGCAAAGGTGATTGCCGACAATCTGCATGATTGTGTGGAGCTGTTGCTGTATGGCGGCTGCCAGTTTCTTCTGTGCTATCGCAATGAGGCGGTGTCCAACCCGGTCACATCCAGCGGGTTCTCCGGCATCGCAGTCGATAGCGACACACTTATTGCGGTATCAGCGCCCGATGGGTCCGGCAGGCCACGCCATATGCTGAAGCCCCACATCAGCACGTCCGTGCCTTTTCTGAATTATGCCCCGGATGCCTTTCTGGGCAAGGTGACAGCCAGCCTGCTGAGCGCTACACCCAACCAGTACAATCTGACGCTTTGTTATGAGAGCGCATTCGCTGAAGCCGTTCGGGCACAAACACTTGCTGGCGCAGGGGTCGCCTGGTTGCCAAAGAAGTTGATTTCCGCCGATCTACAAGATGGCCGCCTTGTTTCCGCAGGCAGCAATTTGCCCGAGGCGCCCCTGGCGATATGGCTTTACCGCGCGGCGGAAAAGGCGGCAGCCAGCGTTGAAGGCATCTGGACCGCTGCCAAAACTCTGGCCGAACGCAGGGCCATGCCGTAGGCACATAGTTTCATCCCAACTGCGCATTGGATAGCGGCAACGGTCTAAACTAGCCTTATGCCTTGAATTCAGGAAAGTCACGTGAGCGACAACGGTGAATTGGTTGTGGGTGTAATTGGCGGGCTTGGCCCCGAGGCAACGCTTGATTTTTTTGGCAAGGTGCTGGTTCATTCAAAAGCCAAAAAGGACCAGGACCATATTCACCTGATCATCGAAAACAATCCAAAAACGCCAAACCGCAATGATGCCATCGCGGGAAAGGGGATATCCCCCGGTCCCGCCCTCGCTGGAATGGCCGCCGCGCTTGATCGCGCAGGCGCGGATTTCATCGTGATGGCGTGCAACACCGCGCATGCTTTTGAAAACGCCATTCGCGCGGCAACGCCCAAACCCTTCATCAGCCTCATAGACGAAGTTGTGGACGAAGTCCGCGGCAGCTATCCCGATACGAAGCGCGTGGGCCTTCTTGCGGCCCAGGGCTGTCTGGACGCTGGCATCTATCACACGGCTTTTGCCAAGCAGGGTGTTGAGGTTCTGAATCCGGGCGAGAAATCACAGGCCAGATTCATGGAACTTCTTTACCGCATCAAGTCCGGGGAGCGCGGGGCTGATATCCGGCGCGCAATGCAGGAGCTGGGCGAAGAGCTCATTGCGGCAGGGGCCGAGATTTTAATTGCCGGCTGCACGGAAGTGCCGCTTGTGCTGACATCGGGTGAAAACACCAAGCCACTTGTTGATTCAACCGACGTGCTGGCTCAACGCTGCGTGAAATATGCACGCCGCATCAAGCCACTGCCTGTTTAACCGGGAGACATCGTGCCATGACCACAACCTATCTCAAGAAGGCCACCAAAACCGCCGCGACTGGGGATTCAGACACGCAAGCCACCGTGAGCGAGATGTTGCGGGCACTTAGGGAAGGCGGCGAAACAGCAGCCACAGACTATGCCCGGAAGCTTGATGGCTGGGATGGCGAGATTATTGTCAGCCGCGAAAAAATTGAGGCGGCAACCAAGGCGTTGCCCGAGGGCATCAAGGACGACATCCGTTTTGCGTGCGACCGCATCTGCGCTTTTGCCGCTCACCAGCGCGACTCGGTGCGTGAGTTTGAAGTTGATTTGATCGACGGCCTCGTCGCCGGCCAAAAAGTGATCCCCATCACCACGGCGGGTTGTTACGTGCCTGGTGGCCGCTATTCACACGCGGCATCCGCGTTGATGAGCGTCGGCACGGCGCGAGTGGCAGGTGTGCAGAACGTCATTGCCGCCACGCCATCACATAAGGATCGGGGCATCAATCCCGGCATTCTCTACGCCATGGATATTGCGGGCGCTGACACAATTCTGGCGCTCGGCGGCGTGCAGGCGATCGCTGCCCTGACCTTTGGCTTGTTCACCAAGCAGCCGGCAGATATTGTTGTTGGTCCGGGAAACCGCTTTGTGGCTGAGGCCAAGCGCATGCTGTTTGGCCAAATTGGGATTGATGTTGTGGCTGGTCCAACCGAAACAATGGTGCTTGCCGATGATACCGCCGACGCGGCAATCGTTGCCGCCGATCTGCTGGGCCAGGCCGAGCATGGGCCTGATTCTCCCGTGTGGCTCATTACCCTGTCGCGCAAGATTGGCGAAGACGTGATCGCCATGATGCCGGGCATGATCGCGGCGCTGCCGGAGATCGCGCGTAAAGCCGCTGAAGCCGCCTGGCGCGATTATGGCGAGGTTATTCTGGTTGACAGCCGTGAAGAGGCTTGCGTGGTGAGCGATCAATATGCCTCCGAGCATTTGCATATTCAGGCCGCCGATCTGGGCTGGTGGCTTAAATCATTGCACAGCTATGGCTCGCTGTTTCTTGGCGAAGAAACCACCGTTGCCTTTGGCGACAAGTGTTCCGGCCCCAATCACATTTTGCCAACCAAAGGCGGCGGCCGCTACAGCGGCGGCTTGAGCGCCGCAAAGTTCCTGAAAGTTCTCACCTATCAGCGCATGACACGCGAAGCCAGCCGCATGGTTGCGCCTATTGCAGCGCGCATATCCCGCCTGGAAGGCATGGAGGCCCATGCCCGCACCGGCGATATTAGACTGGCCAAGTATTTTCCAGCCGAGAAATTCGAGCTGAAGCCTGCGGGACAATAATGCCATGACCGATGATCCACGCCTTGATCTCGATCTCAGTCTTCCCGGCCCAATTCCCGAAGAAGGAATTCAGCGCGCCATTGAAATCATGCGGAGCGGCAAGCTGCACCGCTATGGTGAGGACCGCACGGGCATTCCCGAAGCCACGGCCCTTGAGCAGGATTACGCCGCCTATATTGGCAGCAAGTATTGCGCTGCGCTGAATTCCTGCGGCGGCGCCATGTTTGTGGCACTCAAATGTGCCGGCGTGAAACCCGGCGACAAGGTGCTGATGAACACTTTCACGCTGGCGCCTGTGCCAGGCGCAGTGGCGCATGCAGGCGCGCAGCCTGTTTTCGTTGAAATCACCGATGAATACAAAATTGATCTTGCTGATCTTGACCGCAAGGCAGCGTCAAGCAGGGCCAAGGTGCTTTTGCTTTCTCACATGCGGGGGCACATCTGTGACATGGAGACACTTGTCGCAATCTGCGCCCGTCATGGCATCACGCTGATTGAGGATTGCGCCCACACAATGGGCGCCAAATGGAACGGCAGATTTACCGGAACCTTTGGCGCCATCGGCTGTTTCAGCCTGCAGTCCTACAAGCATGCGAACGCCGGCGAAGGCGGATTGCTGGTGACCAATGATCCAGACATCGCAGCCAAAGCCATTCTCTATTCCGGCAGCTATATGCTTTATGCCCAACACAAGGCGCGGCCTGAGCTTGAATATTTTGAGAAGCACCGGGGCCACATTCCCAATTTCAGTCTGCGCATGTCAAACCTCGCGGCCGCCGTTGCACGTCCGCAAATTGGTTTGCTGGCCGAACGCGCCAAAGTCTGGAATGAACGCTACCGGAAGCTGGCCGATGGCCTGGGCAGCATCCAGAACATCCGCATTCCACCCCGTCCAACCCGGGAGCAATTTGTTGCAAGCTCCATCCAGTTTTCGGTCAAGGGGCTGAGTGCTGCCGAGATGGATCTTTTTCTTGATGCCTCAGCCAGGCGCGGCGTGTTCATCAAGTGGTTCGGGCGCAAGCAGCCCCTGGGTTTCACAAGTGTGCACGACCATTGGGAATACGTAGAAGAAAAGCAAAACCTGCCACAGTCTGAGCGGGTTTTGAGCGAGGTCTGCGACATGCGCATTCCTTTGGCCTTGCCGCTGGAAAGCTGTGATACGATAGTGGCCGTCATCCGGCATTGCCTTGCGGACTATGCCAGTCCGGCATGATTTTGTTCGTTCTTGGCATTGGCCAGTGCGCAATTGGCTTCCTAAACTGCCTCCATAACAAGAGATTTTTGGGAGCCCTGCGAGATGCATTTAGCCCGATTTCCCCGCGTGCGCCTCGGGCACTTGCCTACTCCATTGGAAGCCATGCCCAATCTTTCGAAGCTTCTGGGCGGTCCCAACCTTTACGTTAAACGCGACGATTGCACCGGCCTTTCCTCGGGCGGCAACAAGACCCGCAAGCTCGAATTCCTGATGGCGGATGCCCTGCAAAAAGGCGCTGATACCGTTATCACGCAGGGCGCAGTTCAATCGAACCACGCGCGCCAAACTGCCGCCGCGGCGGCCAAGCTCGGCCTGAAATGCCAGATACTTCTGGAAAACCGCACCGGCAGCAACGCCGTCGATTACTGCGGTTCCGGCAACGTGCTTCTCGACCATCTGCATGGCGCTCCAACGCGCATGTTCCCCGGCGGCACCGACATGAATGCCGCCATGGAAAAGGTTGCCGATGAAGTTCGCGCCAAGGGTGGCAAGCCCTATGTTATCGTAGGCGGCGGCTCGAATGCCATCGGCGCCCTGGGTTACGTCAACTGCGCTATTGAATTGGTGGCGCAGGCCAACGACATGAATTTGCGCATTGATCATCTCGTCCATGCAACCGGAAGTGCTGGCACTCAAGCTGGCCTTGTGGCTGGCCTCGAGGGTTTGCGCAGCCACATTCCCGTTCTGGGAATTGGGGTTCGTGCGCCGCGTCCCCAGCAGGAGGAAAATGTTTACAAACTTGCATGCCTGACAGCGGATCACATGGACATGTCGGGCTGTGTCGCGCGCGAGCGTGTTGTCGCCAACTGCGACTATGTTGGAGCCGGCTATGGCATTCCAACCGATGGCATGATCGAGGCAATCAACATTTTGGCTCGCACAGAGGCTATTCTGCTTGATCCTGTGTATTCGGGAAAAGGCATGGCTGGACTCATCGATTTGTGCCGCAAGGGCCATTTCAAGAAAACCGACAATGTCGTATTCCTGCATACAGGCGGCAGCGTCGCCCTGTTTGGCTACAATGGAATTTTTGAGCCGACCCGGCCAAACTGAGGCTGACGTTGGAGTCTGGATTTAGCAAGCTGGCGGAGATCAGTGATACAATGGGAAATTAACAAACAGCATAAGGGAGAAAATCTATGCTCGGAAGACGTAAAGTACTTGGAACTATCGCTGCAATCTTGTTGGCAACAGTCAGCAGCACCGCAGCCATGGCGGAAAAAGTTGTGATCGGCCATTTCGGCACCCCGATCCCGATGCAGGCAGCGGCCGCTGCCGGCGAATTTGAAAAAGCCACCGGTTGGGAAATCGAATGGCGCAAGTTTGGCTCAGGCGCTGAAATCATCGCGGCAATGGCCTCCGGCGATCTCAAGATTTCTGAGCTCGGCTCATCGCCACTTGCCATTGGCGCTTCGCAGGGCGTCGACTATCAGCTCTTTGCAATCTCCAACATCATCGGCGAAGCTGAATCGCTGATTGGCCGCAAGGACTCAGGTGTCATGAAGGTTGAAGACCTCAAGGGCAAGAAAGTTGGCGTTCCTTTGGGCTCCACCGCGCACTACTCCTTGATGGGTGCCATCAAGAATGCTGGTCTGGCGCCTGGAGACGTTGAAGTGATTGGCATGAAGCCCGATCAGATCGTGGCCGCTTGGGATCAAGGACAGATCGACGCTACCTTCATTTGGGAACCAGCCAAAGGCAAGGCCATGAAGACAGGCACCCTCATTATGGCGGCCAATCAGGTTGCTGGTGCTCCAACGTTTGACGGCTGGGTAGTTAACACCGAATTTGCTGCTGCCAACCAGGAATTCATGGTGAAATTCCTCAAGGCACTTGATGCTGCAAATGCTGCCTACACCTCCAATCCCGATGCTTGGACAGTTGACTCAGCGCAGGTCAAAGCCATTGCAGAACGCACTGGCTCTCCCGCCGAAGAGGTACCTGCAGCGTTGAAAGGCTATGGCTTTCCATCGCTCAAGGATATGGCTTCAGCTGATTGGCTTGGTGGCGGCAATCAATCCAACATGTTGGCGACTGCCAAGTTCCTGATGGAAAACAAGCGTGTTGACGCCGTGCTCGACGACTACTCAAAATTCGTCAATGCGGAGTTCCTCGCCGCAGCGATGAAGTAGTCATCCCGAACACGCCACTACCCACCCCGCCGATGCTGGCGGGGTGGGCTTTGCACACTTGCATTGGGGGACGATATGGGAAGCCTTCACGTTGACCGCGTATCAGTTGAGTTTCCGGCGGGGCGGCATGCGCCGGTCGTTGTTGCGCTCAAAGAAGTTGACCTCAAAATACAACCTGGAGAATTTGTTGTAGCTCTCGGCGCTTCAGGCTGTGGCAAGTCAACACTGCTGAACCTGCTGGCGGGATTTCTGTCGCCTTCGCAGGGGCAAATCAAGCTCAATGACGCAGTTGTTTCAGGGCCGGGGGCGGATCGGGCGGTGGTTTTTCAAAAGCATGCCCTGTTGCCATGGCTCAACGTCATTGACAACGTGGCGTTCGGCCTCAAGCTTCGCGGCATGGGAAAATCCGCGCGCTATGATACGGCGCGCAAGCATCTCGTTCATCTTGGCCTTGGCGCGTTTGAAACCCATCCAGTTTATCAACTGTCTGGCGGCATGCAGCAGCGCGTCGGCATTGCGCGCGCGCTCGCCAGCGATCCTGAAATCCTGTTGATGGATGAGCCCCTGGGCGCCCTTGACGCCCTGACGCGCGAAAAAGCGCAGGAGCTGATCATTCGCATCTGGAAGGACACGTCCAAGATGGTGTTCTTTATCACCCATAGCGTCGAGGAGGCGCTTTTCATGGGGACAAGACTTATCGTCATGTCGCCAAGACCCGGCCGCATAACCCACACGTTTGACCTCGACTTCGGCAGGCGATTTCTCGCGGGCGCCGATGCGCGAACCGTGAAAGCATCGCCCGATTTCATCAAGATGCGCGAGCAGGTTCTCAAAATCATATTCGGCGATGAAGAAGCCGCGGGAGGCGATCATGTCTGACAGCAAAGAACCAGCGAGCAAGTCATTCCTCGATTCCATCTTCAAGATCAGGCCGACGAGGCCCGGAGAAGTCTATGGCGTTCCCGGTCAGGGCGACAGCCTGATGATCAGCGCCATTTCGGGCATCGCCATTATTGGGTTCTGGGCGCTTGCAACATCGATGGGCTGGATTAAACCCCTGTTCCTGCCTTCACCTGTGGCGATTTTCCAGAAATTCATTCAGGTCGCGACCGAGGGCTTCGCGAACTACACTCTGCTCGAGCACACATGGATCAGCGTGCTCCGCGTGTTTGGCGCTTTGGCGCTGGCTTGCGCAACAGCAATCCCTGTGGGCCTTGCCATGGGCATGAGCCGGGTTATGCGCGGTGTGTTTGATCCGCCGATTGAGTTCTATCGCCCGGTTCCGCCGCTTGCCTATTTGCCGCTGATGATTGTGTGGTTCGGCATTGGCGAGCTTTCGAAGGTCTTGCTGATATTTCTCGCGATATTTGCGCCCGTTGCCATCGGCACCCGATCAGGCGTGCGTTCGGCCGCCATCGAGCAGGTTCATGCGGCTTACTCCCTTGGCGCAACCCCCTGGCAGGTTTTGACGCAGATTATCCTTCCCGCCGCGCTGCCGGAGATCATCACAGCCACGCGCATCGGCATGGGGGTTGGCTGGACAACACTTGTGGCTGCTGAAATGGTGGCGGCGACGAGCGGCATCGGCTTCATGGTTCTTTCCGCTTCCCAGTTCCTGCAGACCTCGACCGTGATCATGGGCATCTTTATCATTGCCGCAATTGCCTATGCGTTTGATCTCCTGATGCGGTTCCTTGAACGCAAACTCGTTCCCTGGAAAGGCTTCGCCTGAGCCCATGATCGCAGCCTGGTCGGCATCGGCGCGGACTCTCTTTCCGGGCGTCATCGCCAGCGTGACTGTCGCTATCGCCGCGGTGTTCCTCAACGAGCACTATGGCGCACCCGCCATGCTGTTTGCCTTGCTGCTCGGCTTGTCGTTCAAGTTCCTGTCCGAAGAGGGGCCTTGCGTTGACGGCATAATTATGTCGTCAACCACAATCCTGCGCGTGGGCGTAGCCCTGCTGGGCTTCCGGATCACGATGGACCAAATGATGCAACTGGGTCCATGGACCATCCTGTCGATTGCCGCATCCGTTGCCGTGATCATCGGGCTTGGGTTGCTGCTGGCGCGCGTCTTGAAGCTGGAATGGCAACTGGGGCTATTGACTGGCGGGGCTGTTGGCATCTGCGGAGCAGCAGCAGCCCTCACCATTGCGGCTTTGCTGCCGCGCAGTGAGGAAACATCGCGCTGGACGCTTTTCACCGTCGTAGGCGTTACCGCCCTCAGCACTTTGGCGATGATTTTCTATCCCGCCATTGCGATGGTTCTGCAACTCGGCCCGCAGGATGCCGGCTTCTTTTTCGGCGCAACAATCCATGACGTGGCCCAGGTCATGGGCGCAGGCTATGCCGTATCGGAAGATACAGGCGACACAGCAGCCTTGATCAAGATGATGCGTGTTACCATGCTGGTGCCGGTGGTAATTGCCTGCACCATCTTCATAAAACAACCGGCAGGCGGCACCGGTTCATGGCGCAACCCCTTGCCATGGTTTGTCATCCTGTTTGCAGCCTTTGTGGGGATCAACAGCGCCGGCGCCATTCCGCCTTTCGTGGTTGACCAACTCTCTTCCGCCTCGCGGTGGTGCCTGATTGTCGGCATAGCCGCCATGGGCATGCGAACCAGTTTCAAAGATGTCCTCAATATCGGCGGCCGGGCGATTGCTCTTATCTGCATTGAGACAGTGGCGCTAGCCGCCATTGTCCTGGAAACCATCCGCATTACAAGCTGACCAAGATGCGAGATGTTCAGTCCCGGCATTTGATGCTGCAATATTGCCCGCGGACCGGGGCACGCGCTGTGGGTCAGATCTTTCCGCTCAATTCGATACCGCCGCCTGTGCCCTTCGCCACAGCAACAACCGGATTCGGAATCCGGCTGCATCACTATTCAATCTGGCGGCGCGGCTGCCTGAACAGGCCGGAGAATGATGCGACCATTCTCGGCAGAAGGGCCACGGGCTGCGGCGTTGGCCGGCTCACGGGCGCGGCCAGGGCGCCAAGCAAGGAGACGACCAGCTCTTCCGTGCCGCCGATATCCTCGTGCAGGATGCCGTGACGCTTTGATGGGATCATGTGCAGCGATTTCTCAAGCGATCCGATCTGGCTGTGAATGAGCCTGGCGCTGGCCGGATCGACGGCGGGATCATCCGTGCCCTGAATAATTGCAACCGGGCATTTGATCTCAGGCAGGCTGGCCTCCAGCGCATCGATCACCTTGCGCAGCTCGACAAGGGCGCGCACTGGCATATGACGATATTCGAATTGGGGATGATCAGGTTCCGTCAGATGAAATGGCTTGACGCCGTCTTGCGCATAGACCCATTCAGCAAGGCGGTTGATGCCGTGATAGAGCGGCGCGTATTTGACATTCTGGTCACGAAACTTGAGCGGGGCCGAGACCGCCACGACGCCGCGAAGCCCCGGCGGCCATGATGCCGCCACTTGCAGCGCCAGCGACGCCCCCGTGCCAAAACCCGCAAGCAGCACAGTTTCACTCAGATGAGACATGATCTCGTAACCGCGCCGCACGGAAGCGAGCCAGTCCTGCCAGTTTCGTTCGCGCAGGTCCCATGGCGAAGTTCCATGGCCTTTTAGCCGCACCCCAAGGACAGGATGGCCCTGATCGAACAGACGCTGGGCGAGTTTGCGCAGGGAAGCCGGGTTGGCCAGAAAGCCATGCGCGAGTACGACGCCTGATTTGCTTGGCGTCTCGGGTATCAGCAGAAATGGTTCGCCATTATCGCCTGCCGTTTCCAGCCGATTGATCATGGCATGGCGGGCTTCGGCATATTTTTGCCTGCTGTGCGTCCGGCTGCGCAGCTCGTCGTCAAAAAGCAATTTTGCCGCAGTCTCACCGGACGCCGCCACGGCGCGCTCCACGATCTTGATGACGTTCGTGAGCAGGGCGATTTCATTGGCGTAAACGCGTATAACATTTTCGAGGCGGGGATCGCGCTGGCCATTGCCGCCATGAATTGATGGCAGCAGGCGGTAATGGCGGGGAGTGATTTCAATCAGATTGGC
>VFJY01000017.1 GCA_009885825.1 Rhodobiaceae bacterium
CAAGACAGCGACTGTGCAGCTCGTCACTGCCTCTGCGCCGTACCAGCTGGCGCGGCCAAAGCAGAAACCGAGCAAGGCGCTATTCACGAAGAAATCCAGAATCTGCCGCTCGCCACCATGGGATGTCTGATAGCTGAAGGCCCAGCCCGAAAGCAGGATGTAAATTGATCCCGGATGTTCCCCTTGATCAATCAGCGAGCACCCCTTGGCGATTGTCTTCACCGACCAGTTTGCGCTTTCGAGCTGCGTTCTCTCTTTGGCGTCAATCAGCCTGAGCGTTTCTGGTTCCATCAGGTGCTGCAGTATTTGTGACGTGAATCTGTTTTTGGCGGAGACGTTTGAGTTGCAGTCTACTGAACGTAACATGGTTTTATCCCTCAATTGTCCAACCCGTTGAAACTGAGGACCATCAAACCACCAGCAAGTGTTAACGAATAGACGGGAATAATACCTGAGTAATTCTACTCAATGCGCAAGGGTTGAGGGCCATTGGCGATGATCTTTGCCACGGTCCTGTAGAGAACTGGCGCATCGATTGGCTTGTCAAAAAATGCGGCTGCTCCGGCGCGCTCAGCTTTGGCGCGGATTTCTGGGTTGCCAAGGCCCGTCATGAACACCACAGGAGCGTCGAAGCCTCTGCTACGCAGCGCTTTGAGCAGCGAAAAACCATCGAGTCCAGGCAGATTTACGTCAAGTATCAAAAGGTTGGGGTCGTTCAGTTCACCATCAAGAAGGTGCAGGCCTGAGCTGAAGACTACAACGCTCATACCCTTCAAAGTGAGAAAAACATCAAGGGAGTCACGCACTGCGTCGTCATCATCGATGAGGTAGATCGTTGGGATTTCAGTGCGTTTTTGCATGCATTTGCCAGAATATTCCAGTTTGCCTTGTGGTTCACGGTCTCGCGATTTGCAAACTGGCCGGGGAGTGTCTCAGGATTCTCTCATTGCTGCCAGTCCGGTAAAACACCTATTCACTCCTGATCATTTGCCAGCCAGGTTCATTTCGCCGCTATGCCAGCTTCAAGCGAAATCCGAACCAATTCTGCCAGGCTATCGACCTGCATTTTGACCATGAGCCGTGCCCGGTGATTTTCCACTGTGCGGGCGCTGATCCCCAATTCAAAGGCGATGATCTTGTTGGGACTGCCAGCGATGAGGTGGCGCAGAACATCGCGCTCGCGCGGCGTCAGGGCCGCAATCCTCTGACGCGCCGAAGACACTTCTTCAGTCGTCTTGATGTGCGCGCGCCGGCCTTCCGCAGCCCTGCCAATGGCGGCGAGAAACAAATCGGTCTTCAGGGGCTTCTCAATGAAATCGACGGCGCCCGATTTCAGGGCTTGCACGGCGCTGGGAACGTCTCCATGGCCGGTTATGACGATGAAGGGAAGATCAATAGATTTTTCCAGCAAATGTTTTTGCAGGTCCAGTCCTCCCATTTCCGGCATGCGCATATCGGCCACGACGCAGAGAGCGTCGGCGACAGACAGATTACTCAAGAAATCCTGGCATGACCCATGCGCCCTGGCCGCGTAGCCCTTGGTTTCGAGCAATATGCGGAGGGAATCCCTGACACCCTCGACGTCGTCTATCACATGGACGATCTCCGGCACGTTGTCAGGCCTTCCTGTTAACAGGCAAAGTGAATCTGAAAATAGCTCCGCCCTTGGGGTTTGGTTCCAGCCAGAGGCGGCCGCCATGCGCCTCGACAATAGAACGGCAAATGGCCAGCCCTAAACCCGTGCCGCCTGACTTGGTGGTCATGAATGGCGTGAACAATTGGCTTGCCACTTTCTCCGGAACACCAGGGCCGGAGTCGATGACACTGATTTCCAGTTCGTTGGCAGCGTTGCTGCAAGAGCGCAAAATGAGCTCCCGCCGCCGGTGATCAGTCATCGCATCGATGCTGTTGCGGACGAGATTCATGATGACCTGCTGAATCTGGATGCGGTCGACCATCATGGGAGGGAGATCAGGTGAGAGGTCAAGTGTCGTAAGTATGCTTTTGCTCTTGGAGC
>VFJY01000219.1 GCA_009885825.1 Rhodobiaceae bacterium
CGGCCAGGTGTGCCCGCGGGAAATCAAATTGCGGGGATTGTTGTGGATGACACTGAGGCCCTGTTTGAGGGTGAATGGGTTGCGTCCATGTTTCAGCAGCCTTTCGTTGGGGCCGGATATCGTCATTCGGGTCAGCCGCGTCGAGGGCTTTCTGCCACTTACGAAATGATGCTTCCCGAAGAAGGTGAATATGCAGTACGCATGGTGATCAACCATGACGAAAGCCGTTCCAAAAATGTGCCCGTGCGAATTGTGCACGCGGACGGCGAAAGTCAGGTCAGCGTTAACCAGAAAGCGAAGCCTGAAGGCAACTATGCCTTCATCAAGGGCGACAAGGGCGATCCGAACGCCACCTTCCTGTTCCAGGGCATGATGGAAGTGCTCAAGGAAGGCCTCGACTCCGGCAAGATCAAGAACGTCTGCGAAACCTTCACCGACGGCTGGAAGCCAGACAATGCCCAGAAGAACATGGAGCAGTGCCTGACCTCGACCGGCAACAAGGTTGACGCTGTTCTCGCTGAAAACGATGGCATGGCCTCTGGCGTTGTTGCTGCTTTGACCGCCCAAGGCATGGCCGGCATTCCCGTCGGCGGCCAGGACGGTGACTTGGCAGCCATCAACCGCGTCGCCCTCGGCACCCAGACAGTGTCGGTGTGGAAGAACGCCAAGGACCTCGGCAAGGTTGCAGCTGAAGCTGCAAACGCCCTCGCTGATGGTGCTGACATGGCCTCGATCGCGGGTGTTGCAAAGTTCAGCGGTGGCAAGAACGGGGTGGAGATGAATTCAATCCTCCTCGCACCGACGCCAATCACCAAGGCCAACATCAATGTTGCCATTGATGCCGGCCACATCACCAAGGACCAAGCCTGTGCAGGTGTGGCCGCTGGTGCGGCAACCGGTTGCTAATTTTTAGAATCTGACGAATGATGGGCCGCGCCGCTTGCAAAAGTGGCGCGGTTTTTGTCTAAGTAGAAGCCAGAATCCTCGGAGACACCCATGTCCAACGCGCCCAGCACCAGCCAAAGTCCCGCCCTGCAACATGAAGGGCCGGTGACACGGTTTATCCGCGCCACGGAAATAGACGCGCGCATGCTCGGCATGATTGCTGCGTTGATCCTGATTTGGTGTGTCTTCGACATTGCCAGCGGCATCCTGCGCGGCAATTTTGGCGGCTTGCTTGGCGGCTCGTTCCTGACGCCACGCAATTTGTGGACGCTGCTGGTGCAGTCCTCGGTCATTACCGTCATGTCCACGGGCATGGTGCTGCTGATTGTCATGCGCCAGATTGATTTGTCGGTGGGCTCGATGCTCAGCCTCATCGCCGTTGCCACGGCCGTTTTGCAGGTTTTCAACCTCAGCCCTTATCTGGGGGTTGGCCATCCCATGATCTGGATCATCGCCGTCGTTGTCTCAATCGCATTGGGAACAGCTGTCGGCGCTTTCAACGGTGTGCTCACCGCCTATGCCAAAATTCCAGCCTTCATTGTGACCCTTGGCGGCCTCATTGCCTACAGTGGTTTGGCCTTCCTCCTGGCCAAGGGCGAAACCGTGGCGCCAATGGACAAGACCTATGAAATCTTCGGCGGCGGCATCACCATCAGCTGGCTTGGGCCATTCTGGAGCTGGCTGATCGCGGTGGTGGTGTGTGCCGCGATTGTCTTTGCCATCATCAATGGCCGACGTCAGCGCCAGCGCTTCAAGTTTCCGCTGCGGCCGATGTGGGCCGAAGTGTTCCTGGCCGCCCTTGGCAGCGCCGTTGTATTGGGCGTCACATCGGTGATGACCTCATATCCATGGCCATTCAAGCTGATCGAAAATTATGCCAAGGCCAACAATGTCGTTGTTCCCGCTGGCGTTGAAAACAGGGATGGCAGTGCCGTGTGCATGGCTGCCGACAAAGTCGTGCGCTGCACGGAAGGGCTGATCTACTACACCGGCTATTCCGTGCCGGTGCTCGTCGCCATGGCGGTTGGCCTGGTGATGACGTTTATTGCAACCCGCACGCTGTTTGGCCGCTATGTCTATGCCATCGGTGGCAATCCCGAAGCGGCAGAACTCGCCGGCATCAATACCAAATGGATGACAGTCAAGGTCTTCGCGCTGATGGGGGCGCTCGTGGGCATATCCTCCGTCATCTCCTCCGCCCGCCTCAATGCTGCCACCAACGCGTTGGGCGTGCTGAGTGAGCTTTATGTCATCGCCGCAGCCGTCATCGGCGGCACATCTCTTGCTGGTGGCGTGGGCACCATTTATGGGGCCATGCTTGGCGCCTTGATGATGCAGTCCATTGTCTCAGGCATGTCGCTGCTCAATCTTCCTGCCGCCTACCAAAACATGGTTGTCGGTGCTGTTCTGGTGCTGGCGGTCTGGCTTGACCAGCTTTATTCCCGTCGCGTGAAATAAGAAGAGGCAGTCATGGCAAAAACATCCGCAAAAAAGGCAGCCCCGAAAAAGGCAGCGAAAGCTATCGAGACCCATGAAACCCCGCAGGCCGTCAAAGGCCGTGAGCCGCACGCGAAACCGGACGGGCGCGGCACGCCCCTCATTGAAATGCGCGACATTTCCATCGCCTTCGGCGGCATCAAGGCCGTGGATCACGCCTCGATTGATCTTCACCCCGGTGAAGTTGTGGGTCTTCTTGGCCATAACGGGGCAGGAAAGTCCACGCTGATCAAGGTGCTGTCCGGTGCCTACAAGCGCGACCACGGCCAAATCATGATCAACGGCGACGAAGTCACCATCAACAACCCGCGCGACGCCAAGGCGCTGGGGATAGAGACAATCTATCAAACCCTCGCGCTGGCCGACAATGTTGATGCTGCCGCCAACTTGTATTTGGGCCGGGAGTTGCGCACGGGTTTCGGTACGCTGGATGACGTGGCCATGGAAGCGGAATGCCGCAAGGTGATGCACCGCCTCAACCCCAACTTCCGCCGCTTCAAGGAACCGGTGTCGAAACTCTCCGGCGGCCAGCGCCAATCTGTCGCCATCGCCCGGGCCATCCACTTCAACGCCCGCATCCTGATCATGGACGAACCGACGGCGGCTCTGGGCCCACAGGAAACCGCGCAAGTGGGCGAGTTGATCAAGCAGTTGAAAGCCGAAGGCATCGGCATCTTCCTGATCAGCCACGATCTGCACGACGTCTTCGATCTCGCAGATCGCCTCTGCGTGATGAAAAACGGCAAGGTCGTCGGCACCGCCAAAATCACCGATGTGGATCACGATGAAGTCCTCGGCATGATCATCGCCGGAAAGTGCCCCAAGGGTGCCATCCCCGGCCCGGGCGCCATGCGCGAGGCGGCGTAGACCCTACAGCATTGAAGGCAAAACCCGGTCCGGTGGATTGTGGCCATCCACCCAGGTTTTGATATTGATGATCACTTTTTCACCCATATCGATGCGGCCCTCAAGCGTGGCTGAGCCCATATGCGGCAGCAGCACCGCCCTTTTGGATTTCAGCAGGCGGGGGTTTACCGCTGGCTCGTGCTCGAAGACATCAAGGCCGGCGCCTCCCAGTTCTTCCGCCTCGAGCATGCGCGCCAAGGCATTCTCGTCGATCACTTCGCCCCGCGCCGTGTTGACAATAATCGCTTCTTTTTTCATCAGCTTGAGCCTGCGGGCTGAGAGCAGATGGTAAGTTGCGGGCGTATGTGGGCAGTTTACCGAGATAATGTCCATCCGCGCCAGCATCTGGTCGAGGCTTTCCCAGTATGTTGCCTCAAGCTCTTCCTCGATTTTGGCATGAACCGGTTTGCGGTTGTGATAATGGATTTGCAAGCCGAAAGCCTTGGCCCGCCTGGCCAGCGCCGTGCCAATTCGCCCCATGCCGATAATGCCGATGCGCTTGCCCCAAATGCGGCTGCCTAGCATCCAGGTGGGCGACCAGCCCTGCCAGGTGTTGTCAGAACCGATGACGCGCGCCCCTTCGATCAACCGGCGCGCCACCGCCATGATCAGCGCCATCGTCATGTCAGCGGTGTCTTCGGTCAAAACCCCTGGCGTGTTGGTGACGGTGATGCCCCGCGCGATCGCCGTTTCGACATCGATATTGTCAACGCCCGTGCCAAAATTGGCGATGAGCTTCAACTGCTCGCCAGCCTGCATCAGGATGGATTTGTCGATCCGGTCGGTCACCGTCGGCACCAGCACATCGGCGGTCTTCACGGCCTCCACCAGATCAGCCTTGCTCATGGCTTGGTCAGTCGCATTCAGCTTGGTATGGAAAAGCTCCATCATCCGTGTTTCAACAACCTGGGGCAGCTTTCGGGTAACGACGACCACAGGCTTGTGTTTACTCATGCGAGCCAGCTCCAATGTTCAAATATTGACACATTATTAACTTACTCCAGCCAATCGTGTTATAGGTCAAATGTTGCAGTTTCATGCCCATGATGTAGACTCATCAGGGCAGCGGCCACAATAGGGGAAATGCCGTATAATATGGCAAGGAGCAATTCGGGAAAACAACAGATAGGCTCAGCATTGTTGGGGCTGGCCTGTCTTGTTGTTGCTGGCGGCATAGTCTGGTCGCTTTTCGGTCAAAGATCTGATTCGAGTGCAAATGCCAACCCCGGTGGCGCCGCCACCGCATCCATTTCGACTGCCACCAGGGACGTTGGTCCGTCGGGCCTTTCCATTCCCCGCTTTGTTTCCCTCAAGGCGGAAAAAGTCAACGTCCGCAGCGGTCCATCAAGCGATCATCCGGTGGCCTGGGTATTCCAGCGCAAGGGCCTGCCAGTGGAAATCGTCGCTGAATTTGAAAACTGGCGTCGGGTGCGCGATAGTGAAGGCGAAGAGGGCTGGATTTTGCAGAGCATGCTGGCGGGCAAACGCACCGCCGTTGTGGCGCCTTGGCGTGGGCAACAGCTCACCCCGTTATATGTAGATGCCGCTAAGGCGAGCCGGATTCAGGCCGAACTTGCCGCCGGTGCGATGAGCGAAGTGGCAAGCTGCGATGGCAAATGGTGCAGGATTTCAGTTGGCGGCTACGATGGCTATGTCGAACAGGACATGCTGTGGGGCGTCTATCCCGGCGAAACCGTGAACTGACTTCAGGCTTTTCGCAAGCGGACAATCACATCAATGCGGTCGATGGCCGTGCCCTCCGGCGCTTCCGGCAAGCCGTTGATGGTCAGGTTGTCGGTTCCGATGTCAAACAGCCGGCCTTCCTTTTCATGGTAGAAATGAAAATGGTTGGAGGTGTTGGTGTCATAAAAGCTGCGGTCTCCTTCAATCGCCACTTCACGCAAGAGTCCTGCCGCCTTGAATTGGTTCAGCGTATTGTAAACCGTGGCGACCGAGACCATGACTGTTGCGGCAACCGCCTCGCGGTGCAGCACTTCGGCTGAAACATGCCTGTCGCCTTCAGAAAACAGGATTTTGGCCAAAGCCAGGCGCTGCCTCGTTGGCCGCAAGCCAACTGACCGCAATTTTTCCGCAATGGCGCCTTGTGCAATCATCTTCGCCTGACAGTATTGCCAGTTAATAAGGCGATGCGCAAGTTCTGGAAGGCTTTCAACTCACCCTCGCAGTGTGTTAAGGAACGCCGCAAAGCACATGAATCGAGCAGGGCGGGAATGACCGAACGCAAGTCAAGTTTTCTGTATGATGACCTTCTGGCCTGCGGCCGGGGCGAATTGTTCGGCCCCGGCAATGCGCAATTGCCGCTGCCCCCCATGCTGATGTTCGACCGCATCACCCAGGTGGAAGAGAAGGGCGGCGCCCATGGCTTGGGATCCATTGTGGCGGAGTTTGATATCAACCCCGATCTGTGGTTTTTCGCCTGCCATTTCCAGGGCGATCCGGTGATGCCGGGCTGTTTGGGATTGGACGCGCTGTGGCAGCTCACCGGATTTTTTCTGGGCTGGCTGCGTGAGCCGGGCAGGGGCCGCGCCCTTGGCGTGGGCGAGGTGAAATTTTCCGGCATGGTCACGCCATCGGTCAAAAAGGTGACCTATGAAGTCGAAGTGAAGCGCTTGATCCTGCGCAAGCTGAAGCTCGCCGTCGCGGATGGCTTGATGAAAGCCGACGGCGAAACCATATACAACGTGACCGACATGAAGGTCGGCCTGTTCCAGGCTTAAGGGAGTTCGCGAGATGCGTCGTGTGGTCGTAACCGGAATGGGCATCGTCTCCAGTATTGGCAACACTGTGCAGGAAGTCACCGCTTCCCTCCATGACGCCAAGTCCGGCATCGTCAAGGCAGACGATTACGCCCGCCTTGGCTTTCGCTGCCAGGTGCATGGCGCGCCGAATTATGATCTCGACACCATTGACCGCCGTGTGCGCCGCTTCATGGGCGATGGCGCCGCTTGGAACTATGTGGCCATGCAGCAGGCCATCACCGATTCAGGTCTTGAAGAGAAGGACGTGAAGAATGACCGCACTGGTCTGATCATGGGATCCGGCGGCCCTTCCACCAAGACCGTTGTGGCGGCAGCCGATGTGACCCGCGAGAAGGGGCCAAAGCGCGTTGGCCCCTTTGCCGTGCCAGCCGCCATGTCCAGCACCAATTCCGCCACGCTGGCCACCCCCTTCGGCATTCGCGGCGTGAATTATTCCATCTCGTCGGCCTGCGCCACGTCGGCCCATTGCATCGGCAATGCGGCCGAAATGATCCAGTGGAACAAGCAGGACGTGATGTTTGCCGGCGGCGGCGAAGAACTGGATTGGACACTCTCCGTGCTGTTCGATGCCATGGGGGCCATGTCGTCGAAATACAACGCGACACCTGCGACGGCGTCCCGCGCCTATGACAAGAACCGCGATGGCTTTGTCATCGCGGGCGGCGCTGGAACCGTGGTGCTGGAAGAGCTCGAACACGCCAAGGCGCGTGGCGCCAGGATTTATGGCGAGCTTGTGGGCTATGGCGCGACCTCCGATGGCTACGACATGGTGGCGCCCTCGGGCGAGGGCGCAGTGCGCTGCATGCGCCAGGCGCTGGCAGCCGTGCAGGGCAAGGTCGATTACATCAACCCCCATGGCACGTCGACGCCCGTGGGCGACCGGAAGGAAATTGAAGCCATCCGCGAAGTGTTTGGCGGTGAAATTCCGGCGATCTCCTCCACCAAATCCTTGACCGGCCATTCGCTGGGGGCAACCGGCGTGCAGGAAGCCATCTATTGCCTGCTGATGATGCAGAACGGCTTCATGTGCGAGAGCGCCAACATCGAAGAGCTTGACCCCGAGTTTGAAGACGTTCCCATTTTGCGCAAGCGCGTGGACAATGCGACGATCGACACAGTGATGTCCAACAGCTTCGGCTTTGGCGGCACCAACGCCACGCTGGTATTGCAACGCTATAATGGATGATCACCACATGGATGGACTGATGAAGGGCAGGCGCGGCCTTGTGATGGGCGTTGCCAACGACCACTCGATTGCCTGGGGCATTGCGAGCGCGCTGCGCAAGCAGGGAGCGGAATTGGCCTTCACCTACCAGGGCGAGGCCTTTGGCAAGCGGGTGAAGCCCTTGGCCGACAGTGTTGGTTCCAATCTTCTGATGCCTTGCGATGTGGAAGATATTGCCACAGTGGATAATGTCTTTGCCGAATTGCGGAAAGCCTGGGGCAAGATTGATTTCCTCGTCCATGCCATTGCCTTTTCCGACAAGAATGAACTCAAGGGCAAATACGCTGACACGTCGCGCGAAAATTTTGTGAAGACCATGGTGATCTCGTGCTTCTCCTTCACCGAAATCGCCAAGCGCGCCGCCGCGCTGATGACCGATGGTGGCTCCATCATCACGCTCACCTACAGCGGCTCGGTTCGCGTCATGCCGAACTACAACGTGATGGGTGTGGCGAAAGCAGCGCTTGAATCCTCGGTCAAATATCTCGCCGCCGATTTCGGCCCGCAAAACATCCGCGTCAACGCCATCTCGGCCGGCCCCATGCGAACCCTTGCAGGAGCGGGCATTGGTGACGCCCGCGCCATGTTCAATTTCCAGAACGCCCACGCGCCCCTGCGGCGCGCGATCACATTGGAAGAAGTGGGTGGCGCCGGAGTGTATCTCCTGTCGCCCATGTCCGGCGGCGTCACCGGCGAAATCCACTACGTCGATTCCGGCTACAACATCATCTCGATGCCAAGGCCCGAAGAGCTTTAAAGGGCCCTCATCCCAGCAGTTTTGCAAAAACTGCGGACCTGTCGGGCACCCTCTCCCATGCGAGCACGGGAGAGGGCGATAATGTTTGCGGTTTTCGCCTTCTCCCGCCG
>VFJY01000165.1 GCA_009885825.1 Rhodobiaceae bacterium
CGTGAACTTGCCGGTTTGAATGTCCGCCAGCACCCGCTTCATCTCGGCCTTGGTTTCGCTCGTGATGATGCGGGGGCCGGACACATATTCGCCCCACTCGGCAGTGTTTGAAATCGAATAGTTCATATTGGCAATGCCGCCCTCGTAGATCAAATCCACGATGAGCTTCACTTCATGCAGGCATTCGAAATAGGCCATCTCCGGCGCGTAGCCAGCTTCCACCAGTGTTTCAAATCCGGCGCGGATCAATTCAACCAGGCCGCCGCAGAGAACCACCTGTTCGCCAAACAAGTCGGTCTCGCATTCTTCCTTGAAGGTGGTTTCGATAATGCCGGAACGGCCGCCGCCAACGCCTGAAGCGTATGACAGCGCAAGGTCATGGGCATTGCCCGACGCATCCTGGTTGATGGCGATGAGACAGGGAACGCCGCCCCCCTTCTGGTATTCGCCGCGCACCGTGTGGCCCGGGCCTTTCGGCGCGATCATGATGACGTCGATGGTCTTCTTCGGCTCGATCAGGTTGAAATGCACATTGAGGCCATGGGCAAAGGCAATGGCAGCGCCATCCCTGATGTTTGGCGCAATCTCCGCCTTGTAAATATCGGCTTGCAGTTCATCGGGCGTGGCCATCATCAGAAGATCGCCCCACTTGGCGGCCTCGGCAACCGTCATCACCTGCAGGCCATCCGCCTCGGCTTTCTTCACCGTGGGCGAACCCGCCTTCAACGCCACAGCCAAATGCTTGGCCCCTGAATCCTTGAGGTTCAGCGCGTGCGCCCGGCCTTGGCTGCCATAGCCGACGATGACAACTTTTTTGCCCTTGATCAGATTAACGTCGGCATCCCGGTCATAGTAAACGCGCATGTGAAAGTTCCCTGTTGAAGTGTTGGGAGCGGAATTAGCGGGCTGGCAGGATTAAGGCAAGCGGCAATAAACAGGGGGTTTAAGCCCCGTCACGCGCGCCCCACAGCAACCTCAAACCCAGCACACCGAGGAAAAGTCCCGTAACCCGGTCAATCCAAACCTTGGCGCGAATATAGAACTGCCGCACAGGCCCAGCGCCAAAGAACAGCGCCACCACCGTGTACCAGCACACTTCATTGAAAGTGACAATTCCAATCAGCGCCATCATCATCCACACAGGCACATCGCTTGGCAACATTGCGATGAATATGGAGCCAAAAAACACGGCAACCTTCGGGTTGGATATTTGCGTGAGGAACCCTTTCACAAACGGATTGGGCAAGACCTCGCCTTTGGAGGTTTCGATCTCAATCGGATCAGCCGCATGGAGGAAAATCTGATAGGCGATCCACAGGAGAAACAAAGCGCCCGCAATCTTCATGGCGATGAACAGCATAGGTACCGCGTGAAAAATGACGTTGAGGCCAAGCAGCGCGGCACTGGACCAGATCACCGTTCCAGCCCCCAGGCCCAGCGCCACCGTCACCCCATCCGCGCGCGATTGCACCACGGCGGTTCTTGCGGTGATGAGGAAGCTCGGCCCCGGACTGATCACCGCCAGAAGCTGAACCAGGCCGATGGAAGCAAGCGTGGAAAGATCAGATGTCGCCAATGGCATGCCGGAACAATCGCACGGTTTCCGCCATGCCGAAAGTGAGCGCATCGGCGATGATGGCGTGACCAATTGACACTTCCAGGAGGTTTGGCAGTGCATGAACCAGGGCCGGCAGGTTTTCCCGCGTCAGATCATGGCCGGCGTTGAGCTCAAGGCCCGCCGCCGCCGCCGCCCGGCCCGTGGCAACCACTTTCACAAATTCGGCGTTATGTTGGGCGGGATCAAATGCGCCACCATAGGGGCCCGTATAAATTTCAATACGGTCCGCCCCGACGGATTTGGCGAGATCGGCCGGTTCCGGTTCAGGATCAACAAACAGCGACACCCGCATTCCGCCAGCCCGCAGCCGCGCAATCACGTCCGTCAGCCTAGACTTGTTTTTGGCAATATCCCAGCCATGGTCAGAAGTGCCCTGCCCCGGCGCATCGGGCACCAGCGTCACTTGGTCAGGCCTGTGAGCCTCCACCAGCTTCAGAAACCGCTCGTCCGGATAGCCTTCGATATTATATTCGCGCGACGGAAATTCGCGGCGTATGAGCCCCCGCAGCACCGGCACATCCGCATGCCTGATATGGCGCTCATCAGGACGTGGATGAACTGTGAGCCCCGCCGCACCCGCCTCCAGAATAATCCGCCCCAGCCCCTCAACCGAAGGCCAAGGCAAATCGCGCCGATTGCGCAGGTAAGCAATGGCATTCACATTCACAGAAAGCTTGCAACTCATAGCGCGGGAATGTAGCCGCGCAATGGAATGCCTGAAAGTCCGGTTTTAATAAATAATTCCAGACCACTTGAATCCCCTCCCCCTTGTGGGGAGGGGCTAGGGGCGGGGGTCTGGTGGTCTGACAGTTGAGCGACCCCCACCCTTAATCCCTCCCCACAAGGGGGAGGGAAATAGAAGCTAAACCCGCATGCCTTCCGCACCGCGCGAAATGCCCGCAACGCCAGTGCGCGCCACCTCAACCAGCCCGATCGGCACCATGAGCGAAATGAACTGGTCAACCTTGTCAGGCTTGCCAGTGATCTCAAAAATGAAGCTCTCCGTCGAAGCATCTATGACCCGGGCGCGGAAAGCGTCGGCCAGGCGCAAGGCTTCCATGCGCTTTTCGCCAGTGCCTGCAACTTTCACCATGGCCAGCTCACGCGCGATGGAATTGCCTTGAACGGTCAAATCCGCCACCGAATGCACCGGCACCATGCGCTCAAGCTGATGCTTGATCTGGGTCAAAACCTTGGGCGTGCCCGTCGTCACAATCGTAAAGCGCGACACATGTTTTTCATGAATCGTTTCGGAAACTGTGAGAGAGTCGATATTGTATCCGCGCCCGGCAAACAGCCCGATGACGCGCGCCAGAACGCCCGGTTCGTTGTCAGCCACCACGGCCAGCGTGTGGGTTTCCACTTCCTTCTTGCTCATGTCGAGGAAGTAGGCGGATTGTGGTTGGCTTGAAGCTACTACTTTATCCATCATGCTCTCCTCAAACCAGTTCTTTGCCGCGTGCATCAATAGCGCTGCCAACTTCTTCATCTGAAACATCTTCGCCCAGCAGCATTTCATTATGCGCCTTGCCGGATGGGATCATCGGGAAACAGTTTGCAAGGGCCGCAACCCGGCAATCAAACAACACGGGATGCGGAGACCTGATCATTTCCTTGATCTTGTCATCAAGTTCCGAAGGCTTCTCCGCCCGCAAACCAACACAGCCATAGGCCTCTGCCAGCTTTACAAAATCCGGCAAGGCCTCCGAATAGCTTTCGCTCAGGCGATTGCCATGCAGCAATTGCTGCCACTGCCGCACCATGCCCATGTACTGGTTGTTGAGAATGAATATCTTGATCGGCAAACGGTACTGAACAGCCGTGGACATCTCCTGCATCGTCATCTGCACGGAGGCGTCGCCTGCGATGTCAATCACCAATGATTTAGGATGCGCCATCTGAACGCCAACGGCCGCGGGCAGGCCGTAACCCATGGTGCCAAGCCCGCCGCTCGTCATCCAGCGATGCGGCTCTTCAAATTTGAAGAACTGCGCGGCCCACATCTGGTGCTGGCCAACTTCCGTGGTGATGTAAACATCCTTGTCACGCGTGAGCGCATAGAGCCGTTCAATGGCATATTGCGGCATGATCACGTCTTTGTTGGCCTTGTATTTCAGGCAATTGGTGGCTTTCCAGCCGTCAATTTCCTTCCACCAGCCAGCCATCGCCTTCTTGTCCAGCTCGTGCGACTTGGCCTTCCAAACCCGTATGATGTCTTCCAGCGCATGAGCCACATCACCCACAACCGGAATATCGACCTGAACGGTCTTGTTGATCGACGAGGGATCGATATCGATATGGATTTTCTTCGAACCCGGCGAGAAGGCATCAAGCCTGCCCGTGATGCGGTCATCAAAGCGGGCACCCACATTGATCATCACATCGCAATCATGCATGGCCATGTTGGCTTCATAAGTGCCGTGCATGCCCAGCATGCCAAGCCAGTTCTTGCCCGCCGCCGGATAGGCGCCAAGCCCCATAAGGGTTGACGTGAGGGGAATATTAGTGAGCTTCACAAATTCCCGCAGCAGCTTCGAAGCAACCAGGCCGGAATTGATGACGCCACCGCCCGTGTAGAGCAGTGGCCGCTTTGCCTTGGCGATGAGATCAACAGCAGCGCGGATGGCGTCCTGATGCGGCTTCACCTGCGGCCGGTATGTCTTGTGCTCGATGTTCTTGGGGCCAACATATTTGCCCCTCGCAAACTGAACATCTTTCGGAATATCGACAACGACCGGGCCGGGCCGCCCATGGGTTGCCACATAAAAGGCCTCGTGCAGGATGCGCGCCAAATCATTCACGTCTTTCACCAGCCAATTATGCTTGGTGCAGGGCCGGGTGATGCCAACCGTATCGCATTCCTGAAACGCGTCATTGCCAATAAGATGCGTGGGAACCTGCCCCGTCAGGCAAACCATCGGAATTGAATCCATCAGTGCGTCAGTGAGGCCTGTCACCGCGTTGGTAGCACCTGGACCGCTCGTCACCAGCACAACGCCGCATTTGCCGGTGGAGCGCGCATAGCCTTCCGCCGCGTGGGTGGCGCCCTGTTCATGCCGCACCAGGATATGCTTCACCTTGTCCTGCTGGAAGATTTCATCGTAAATGGGCAGCACGGCGCCGCCGGGATATCCAAACACATGCTCGACGCCGTGGTCAGCCAGCGCCTTCAGCACTATTTCCGCACCCGTCATCAATTCGCCCGTAGCCATTTCAAATCCTCGTCATTCCATTAACTTTCTTTCACACGAACTGTCTTACCAGACAATAAAAAAGGCCCCCAAGGGAGCCTGATTTCCGCGCAACACCGTGTATCCCGGAGGGTTAACCCTCCACGGCGCTACGCGGTCCCACGACGATAAGAATGGTATTCATGCGGCAGTTTGTAGTTGCAGATGGGCCGGAGGTCAAGCCTTTTGCCAGCCCGCAGCCTGCCCCCGCCACCAGGTGAACTGCCGCTTGATGTAGCGGCGGGTAGCGGTTTTAGCCATTGATACCGCCTCTTTCAGCGAAATCTCATCCCGTAAATACCGCGCCAGCTCGGGCACGCCAATGGCCCTCATCATGGGCAAATCAGCATCATGGTTAAGCAACGGCTTCACCTCTTCGAGCGCTCCAGCCGCTAGCATCTGGTCAAAACGCGCATCCGCCCGGGCATAGAGCTCCGCCCGGGGGACATCCAGCAGGAGCCGTTCAACTTTTACATCGCGAAGGAATGCCTGCGACTGTGCCTGGGCCTGCCAATGGGAAAGCGGTTTGCCCGTGCCCTCGATCACTTCAAGCGCGCGCGACAAGCGTTGCCGGTCATTGGGTTTGAGCTTGGTTGCAGCAGCTGGATCCCGCTTCAAAAGCTCGCCGTGAATATCGCCATCAAACCGGCGCCACTTTTCACGAATATCCGGCGAAATCGGCGGAACCTCAGCCAGCCCGCGCTCCAGCGCCATGAAATAGAGCCCGGTCCCGCCGGTGACGATGGGCAATAACCGACCAGCCCATGCGGCTTCGATCTCTGCCACGGCGTCAGCCAACCAAGCCGCAACTGAATAGGGTTCGGCGCCAGAAACATGCCCATAAAGCCGGTGCGGCGCTTCCGCCAGTTCAGTCTCGCCTGGCCTCGCCGACAATATCCGCAATTCCCGGTAAACCTGCAACGCATCAGCATTGATAATCACGCCACCCCGTTCGCGCGCCAGACGCAAAGCTAGCGCAGACTTGCCGCTGGCGGTAGGGCCTGCAATAAGCAGTGCAGATTTGGTTTTAAGTTGGCTCATCATGTCATCCGTTCTCGTTCTCATAGCAGCCCCACACTCCAACGCAATAAATGCCCGAGTGATTTCGCTGGTTGGCACTTCGCCTCGCTGGCTGTTTCAAGGCGAAGCTGCCGAATTCGCGCCGCCACAAAACCTTGCTGCACTTCGTGAGGCGCTGGCCCACCTGCCGATTGACATTAACGTTGTTCCGCTGGCGAACCGCCGCAAACGGCTGCTGATTGCCGACATGGATTCAACCATGATCGAGCAGGAGTGCATTGATGAGCTCGGCGTCGTGGCGGGTGTTGGCGACAGGATCAAAGCCATAACTGCACGCGCCATGCGTGGCGAGGTCGATTTCGAAGGAGCTTTGAAAAAGCGTGTCGGGTTATTGGCCGGGCTCAATGCCAGCGTGATTGATGACATCATGCGGGAAAGGATCACCCTGATGCCCGGTGGCAAGACTTTGGTGGCCACCATGAAGGCTCACGGGGCGGTCACGGCCCTGGTCTCCGGCGGCTTCCGTCAGTTCACCTCCAGAGTAGCGGCGCTTGTGGGGTTTGACACCGACGAAGCCAACGACCTCGTCATCGAGAATGGAAAATTTGCGGGAAAAGTGGCAGACCCTATCCTCGGCAGAGACGCCAAAGTCGCGGTCCTCGAACGGCTGAGCGCCGAGCACGGCCTGATCCCCGCCGATGCCCTGGCCGCGGGCGACGGCGCCAACGACATTCCTATGCTGCAAGCCGCCGGCATGGGAGTGGCCCTCCACGCCAAACCAAAAACCCGGGCAGCGGCAGGCTACCAAATAGACCACGGTGATCTGACCGCGTTACTGTATTTGCAAGGGTATATTCGGGAGGAGTTTGCTATCCCGCCTACTTCTTCAATTTCAACGCAATAAACCGCATCTCGGCTTTTTTGCCGCCTTTTGACACCAGCAGCAGCACAGAATTCTTGCCGGCCTTTTCGGCCTCTTCAACACTGGTTGAAATATCCGCAGCCCCCGTCACGGCTTTCTCGCCGGCCTCGGTGATCACATCGCCCGGCTCAAGCCGCTTGTCGGCCGCGGCGCTGTCGGGCGTCACTTCCGTCACAACCGCACCCTTGATTTCGGCGTCAATCGTAAATTTCTTCCGCAGTTCATCAGTCATCGACGAAACCGTCATGCCAAGCACCGTGGCGACCGCAGGCGCAGGAATAGCGTTTGAATCCTTGTCCTGCTGGGCCACAACTTTTTCGCCGTCCTCAAGCCGGCCCACTTCCGCAATTAGCGAAATCTCTTTGCCCTTCCGGAAAACCTTGACCGGGACCTTGGCGCCAATTTCCGTATCGGCCACAATGCGCGGCAGGTCGCGCATCTCATTGATCGGCTTGCCGTTGAATTCAATCACCACATCGCCAGGCTCAATGCCGGATTTCTCGGCGGGGCCGGTTTTCGTCACATCCGCGATGAGGGCGCCCCGGGCCTTGCCCATGGCCATGCTCTCGGCAATATCATCTGTGACCGATTGAATCTTCACCCCAAACCAGCCGCGCCGAGTTTCGCCATACTTCACCAGCTGGGCGATGACATTCTTGGCGGTGTTGGAGGGCACCGCAAACCCGATGCCCACAGAACCGCCCGTTGGCGAGAAAATCGCCGTGTTGATGCCAACGACTTCACCATTCAGGCCAAATAACGGCCCGCCGGAATTGCCCTTGTTGATGGCGGCATCCGTCTGGATGAAATCATCATAGGGGCCCGCATTGATGTCGCGGTTGCGGGCTGAAACGATGCCGAGAGACACTGAACCACCGAGGCCAAAAGGATTGCCAATGGCCATCACCCATTCGCCAATGCGCAATCCATCACTGTCGCCAAAACTCACGGTCGGCAGCTGCTTGTCGGATTTCACCCGGATGACAGCAAGGTCGGTTTTGGGATCGCGCCCCACCAGCTCCGCCTTGAGAATTGTCTGATCCTGGAAATGCACTTCTATGTTGGTCGCCCCTTCCACCACATGATTGTTGGTGACAATCAGCCCGGTGGCGTCAATGACAAAGCCCGACCCCATGGAACTGACCGAGCGATCCTGCGGCGGCTGGTCTGGCGTCTGCCCTTGGCCCTGGCGCTTTTTCAGGAATTCGTCAAAAAATTCCCTGAATGGAGAATTTTCCGGGATTTCCGGCAATTGCATCTGCGGGCTGGTGTCATTGGGTGATTTGGATTGAATGGAAATCTCAACCACCGCAGGCAGCAGCCTCTCGGCGAGGTCGGCCACGGACGGCAGTTGCTCCAACGCCTGCGTCTGCGCATGAACTGGTGTCGCGACACCAAAAGCTGCCCCGAAAACCAGGGCGGAAAACGCGACACTGCCCAAAAAATTCCGTACCCGCATTGAAGCTATCTCCCGAAAGTCATCCGACAATGGATATCCGCAAAATCCAAACCAAAAACACACCGAACCCTATAGCACATATTCCGCCGGTGCGGAGCGCTTCGTCCGACATGGTTCCCATTGTTTTCATCATTCCCTTAAGCTGCCCCGGCACCAAGGCATAAAGAAGGCCCTCGATCACGAACACGAGACCAAGGGCCAAGAGCAGCGAGTTCATCATGGAGCAGGCGGAACTGCCGTGGTTTCACCGGTTTGTGCCGTGCCAAAATATTTGAAAAACGCGGATTTTGGATCAAGAACAAAGGTGGTGCCCTCCGTTCCGAGGCTCTTTGCATAGGCCTGCATTGAACGATAGAAGCTGAAAAACTCAGGATCCTGCTGGAATGCCTGCGCGAACACCTTGTTGCGCTCACCGTCTCCTTCGCCGCGAACAATTTCGGACTGGCGGCGGGCATCAGCAAGCTTGGTCGTGTATGTCCGGTCAGTCTCGGCGTTCATCCGCGTCTTGGTGGCCTCACCTTCGGAGCGAATATCGGCGGCAAGCGCGTTGCGCTCGGATTCCATGCGTTTATAGGTCTGCTCAAGCACGTTTTCATTCAGGTCTGTGCGGCGCACGCGAACATCGACAATCTCAATGCCGAAGGACACGGCTTCCTTGCGCACCTCATCACGGATTTCGCGCATCATGACGGCCCGGTCAGACGACAGGGCCGCGTCAAACGAGCGACGGCCATAGGTCTGTCGCAAAGCCGCATCCAGGCGCGCCGCGATGCGCGTCTCCGCCTGTCCCAGATCGGCGCCAAGGGTTTCGCGGAATTTTCGCGTGTCGACGATGCGCGCCAGCGTGATGGCGTCTACAATGTAGACTTGACTGGCAATATCCTGCACTGGGCGGTCGTTATTCTCCCAGATAAAAATGCGATCCTCGACATTTGTCACGGTATCGGCGAACGGAACCTTGAAATAGAGCCCCGGATCAGCAACCATGCGATTGATTTCTCCGAACCGCAGGACAAGCGCTTTCTGCCGCTCGTCGACAACAAAGTAAGACGAGTAAGCGATGAAACCCAAAATTGCGGCGAAGATTCCCAAGATGCTCTTGAAGTTCATGTTCCTATCCTACATCAATTCTATTGAGCACTTGCGGGGCTAGTCGCGCGCTTTTGTATTTCTGGCAAAGGCAGGTAGGGCACAACACCCGAGCCATTCTGGCCGCCTTCGATGATCACTTTGTTCGAACGCGCGAGGATATCTTCCATGGTTTCCAGAAAAATCCGTTGGCGGGTAACATCCTTGGCATTCTTGTATTCTTCATAAACCGAAAGAAACCGCGCCGCCTCGCCCTGCGCTTCGAATACGACACGCGCCTTGTAGCCATTGGCATCTTCAACGAGTTTCGCGGCCTCGCCTTCGGCCAACCTGACCTGCTGGTTTCTGTATTGCTCCGCTTCGTTGATCGATTGCTGCCGGTTCTGGCCGGCGCGCACGACCTCGGCAAAGGCGTTGGCGACCTCGGCTGGCGGTTGCACATCACCCAGGTTGATGGCCGTCACCAACACGCCGGCCTTGTAGTCGTTCAACAGGCCTTGCGTAATTTTCTGCACCTCGGCCGCCACCGTGTCCTTGCCGGTGGTCAAAATCATTTGCGCCCGGGTTTGCCCGACGACTTCGCGCATGGCGCTTTGGGCCACGTTGCGAATGGTTTTTTCCTGATCAGCCACATTGAACAGGAATTCCTTCGGGTCGGTGATCTGCCAGAACACCGAGAAAGGCACACCGATAATATTCTTGTCGCTGGTCAGCATCTGGCCTTCGGTGTTGTCCATGCCGATGTTGATTTGGCGGACAGCACCTGTTCTGGGCTTCTCCATGGTTTCAACAGGCCATACGGCAAAATGCAGGCCGGGCTCAGCGGTGCGGGCGTATTTGCCAAAGCGCAGCACGATACCACGCTCGTCAGGCTGAACCTGATAGATCGAATTATAGACAAAAAAAGCAGCCAGCAAAACAACCGGCAGCATCCATGTGTTGCCAATTCCACCGGGTAGAATGGTTTTCAGGCTGTCCTTGCCCTTCTGGATAAGATCATCAAGATTGGGCGGCACCGGCCCCCGCCCGCCGCCTCCGCCGTTGTTTTTTGGCCCCTTCGGTCCCTGGCCCCACGGTCCCTGCCCCCAAGGCCCCTTGTTTCCACCACCTTCGTCACTATTCCACGGCATGCAGCGCTTTCCCTATGTTACGGGTCGAATCTCGTTCCTGCCGATATAGGAAGCCTGCCCTGAAAAGTCCATGATTTTAGGTAGCTAGCCAGAGCGGGTCTGTCTCACCCACCGAAAATCCGGCGGCTGCGGTGGCGCGATAACCTGCATCCAGCCCGGTTTCATAGGCGCCATGGCAAGTTGCCACATAATGCGGGTGCACATGTTCGCCAGCCAAAAACACGCGTTCGTGGACCGGTTCTGAAAATGCTTTGCGAGCGGAAGCCTTCTCCGGCTTGGCGCAGGAGTAAGCTCCGCCAATGAAAGGATCGTTTCCCCATCCAGAAGCGGCGACGGCGACGGCACGTTTGCCAAGATCACCGCCGAAGGCCTTGCAAAGCGTTTCCAGCGCAAATGCCGCCATGGCGCCACTTTCCCGGGAAAGCTCCTGGGCAACGCTTCCGGCAACATGGGCAACAGCAATAGGGCGGCCAAAGGGATGCAGCTCAAAATTCAACGGGCACGTGGAATCCGCAACCGGATCAAATATATCGGCAAAGGGAATGTCAAAACCTTCAAACACCTTTCGGTCAAAGGAAACTGCCACTTTCTCAAACCAACCCATGGGAACATCTTGAAAAGCCTGTTCAAGATGACGGGGCAAGCGCGGAAGAAAACGAATGCGCCCGGTTTCAAACGAACGTGCCGGAACCGCCATGATGCAGGCCTTGGCTTCAATTGTTCCCGATGAGGTCTCAATCCGCACAGACCCAAGTAGAACTTCAACGGCAGTAACTTCAATGTTGAGACGAATGGGCAATTTTTGCGCCAATTTTTCAATCAGCGCGCCATAACCAGCTTTCACCGGCAGATTGATGCCACTGTCTGAATAGTTGCCAGCATCGCCCGTCGAGATATTCTCCGGGTCCATGGAGTACAACATCTGGCACCAATGGCGGATCAGCGGATACAGGGCATGTCCCCGATCCAGAATTTCCTCCGCTGCCACATCTTTCCCGGCTCGCCCTGCGGCGCTTATTTTTCCGAGCAAGTCCCAAACGAAATATTCGTCAACAAGCACCTGGGACCACGCCCCATTCATAAAGCTCTGCATATATCCGTCATGGGGCTCCGTCTGATATTCATGGCCAATCTTCTCGGCGATGAGCCGCAACACGTTCCTGTCAGCAGAGTGCAGCCAGTGACATCCCTGATCCCACAGGTGGCCAATGCTTGATATGTCGGTATAGGCTCTGCCGCCAACCCTATGTTTGGCTTCAAGAATAACGTAGAAAATACCCAATCGCGAAAGTGCAAGCCCAGCCCCTATTCCAGCCGCACCCGCTCCCACAATGACAATGTCAGGATTGGAAACCATTATTGGAACGATCTGCGGTCAAGCGTCCGCAAAGTGAAACTGGCATTGTCATTTGGACCCGCTGGATGAACTTCCACTGCCACTTCCTGCCACTGCAAAGGATCGAGTTTTGGGAAATACGTATCGCCTTCAACAACGATATCTACTTCGGTCAAGTAAACACGATGCGCCAAAGGAAAGAACATCTTGTAGATTTCGCCGCCGCCAATAACTGCAATCTCCTCTGCGCCGCCTGCGGCAGCCAAAGCCGATTTCGCATCACGCGCAACCACGGCGCCCACCGCCTTATAATCCGCCTGCCGCGTGATCACTATGTTCTGCCGCCCTGGCAGCGGTCTTTTTGGCAGGCTCTCCCAGGTCTTCCGCCCCATGATGATGGGGTTGCCCATCGTGATCGTCTTGAACTTCTTCAGGTCCGATGAAATATGCCATGGCAGGCTGCCGTCTCGCCCGATAACGCCATTCAGCGAAACTGCGACAACAAGGGAAATCCTGCTCATTTCGCCAAAGCCTCGAGCGCTCCACCAGACACACGATACACCGTCCACTCCTCCTGCGGCACTGCGCCCAGAGATTGGTAAAATTCAATCGATGGCGCATTCCAGTCCAGCACCCACCATTGCAGACGAGGCAAGCCTTCGGCCACGCAGCGCTGCGCCAGATGCTTCAACAGACCCTTGCCGATGCCCTTGCCGCGGCTTTTCTTGTCCACAAACAGATCCTCAAGATAAATCCCGGCCCGCCCGCGAAACGTCGAATAGTTGTAGAACCACAAAGCAAATCCGACAGGCTCATTGTTCCAAAAGGCCAGGTCACAATGGCAGCGCGGCGGCGCCCCGAAAAGACCTTCTCTGATATCCTCGACCTTTGCTTGGACCTCGTGCAAAAGATTTTCATAGTCAGCAAGTTTTCGGACAAAGTCGAACACCAGTTGCTCATCCCCCGCAACCGCCTCTCGAATGGACAGGCTCACGGCCGCAGTGCCACAAATACCGCCAGCATGTTCGCGCCATTCCACGCGGTGTGGCAGGCCATGGTAATCCAAATGCTGCCAAACCGGATCAGCAGCGCGCTCAAAGTCAGGCCAATGATGAAAATCATCCCAATCGAAAACCAAGGCTCGGTAATGTGCAGGAGTGACCATAATGAAGATGTGACGATGGTTGCTCCTGAAAGCCCCACCCTGCTCATGGCCAAAGCTGAAAACAGATACCCCCTAAAAATCAATTCTTCGATGAGTGGTGCGCCAATCACAATTGCGGGAAAGGCCAGCCAGAAGAACAGTGGCTCATTGGCCAGGTCAAACATCGCCTCCTTCATGGCGCCGGCAGAGCCGGTTGCCGGAGATCCACCATCGGGACCGGGCAGATATTGCTCAAGATCTATCTGAAAAACCGTCACCACTGTCATCATCACAATATAAATGCCGACGAGGAACCCGCCGACAATCACAAGCCAGCCTAGCCAAGTGAGATCAGGCTTGCGCAGCGCCAAGATTTCCCGTGGAATTCCGCCCCGCACTTTGGAAATCCGCCAGACAAGCCAGGCCGCCAGAATCGCGGCGGGCAAAGACCCGATGATGGCCCCCTTGATAACCAGCTTTTCATTGGCAAAGTCACCGTTCAAAAACAGCCCAACGACCGCCAAAGCCCCAATTGCCTGCAACAAAAAAAATGCGGCGACAACGAGCAGCCAAAGGCCCAGAGCCACCCACAGCCCCGCAGGCTGGCGCGGCGCATAAAGCCATGGCGCACCGAATTTCTGCAAGTCTTCTCCAAGCATCGCCATGATCTACACCGCCACGGGCGCTGAAATATGCGGATGCGATTGATAGTTCACGATTTCAAAATCCTCATAGCAAAATTCATCAATGGCCTTCACATCCCGCTTGAACACCAGCTTGGGTAAGTTATAAGGCTTGCGGGCGAGTTGGGTTTCAATCTGTTCCATATGATTGAGATAGATATGGGCGTCCCCCAGCGTGTGAATGAACTCCCCAACATCCAGCCCCGTCACATGGGCCATCATGTGGGTCAGCATCGCATACGAAGCGATATTAAATGGCACACCCAGGAAAATATCCGCCGAACGCTGATAGAGCTGGCACGATAGTTTTCTGTTCGCCACATAGAACTGGAACAGGCAATGGCAGGGCGGCAGCGCCATCCTGTCCACATCGGCGGGGTTCCAGGCCGTCACCAGCAACCGCCGCGAGTCAGGCGATTTCTTGATGCGCTCAACCGTATCGGCAATCTGGTCAATCACTCCGCCATCACGCGAAGGCCATGAGCGCCACTGCGCCCCATACACCGGCCCCAGATCGCCATTCTCATCGGCCCATTCATCCCAGATGGTCACTTTGTTGTCGTTGAGGAATTTGATGTTGGTGTCGCCCGCCAACAACCATAGCAACTCATAAATGATGGAGCGCAGATGCAGTTTTTTGGTTGTCACCAGCGGAAAACCGTCGGCCAGGTCAAACCGCATCTGGTAGCCAAACACCGATTTGGTGCCCGTGCCGGTTCGGTCCGATTTCAGCACACCCTGGTCGCGCACATGCCGCATAAGTTCAAGATATTGACGCATAGGAAAGCAAGTTAGCCGATTCTTGACCCAAATTGAAACTGCCCCTTTCGTTGGGCGGGCTTACCTCCTATATTCTCCCTGCCACCCAGCAATGGGCGGCTATGGTGATAAAATGCCATCGTAATAAACCATTCGGACCCGGGGGCGGTACCCGGCGCCTCCACCAAAGATTGCAGCGGCTTTGCAGGCTCTGATGGGGGCGAAATAGGATCGACGAGGGTGTAAAGGATGGAGCTTTGCCCGTGATGGTTCCGACGTTATCGGGCTAAACAAGTAGTTGCAAATGACAACTATGCTCCGGTAGCTCTCGCTGCTTAATGCAGCGCGAATGCCGAAACCAAAGTCCTAAGGCTTAGCAGTTTTAGGCGGGGTCCGCCGGTACCTGGCAACAGAAACCGGCACTTTCAAATATTGGGATAAGGTTGAGTTGGTGGCTGCGAACGGCGATAACCTGTAGTATCTGAGGGTATGAGTCGACCTATTTCAAGGATCTCTATCCATGCCTGAAGACCTGATGCGATATGACCAACTGGCGCAACACGCCCTGCGCGGTGTGGTGCGCGAGGCTTTGCGGCGTGTCGAAAAATCTGGCCTCCCGGGGGAACATCATTTTTACATCGCCTTCAATACGCAATACCCCGGTGTCGACATCGGGGCACGCATGTCGCAGCGCTACCCCCGTGAAATGACAATCGTGTTGCAGCACCAGTATGAGAACCTGATCGTCAGGGACGACCGCTTCGAGGTGCAGCTTTCCTTTGACAATATTCCTGAAAGACTGGTGATTCCGTTCAATGCGGTGAAGGGTTTTCTCGACCCGTCAGTTCAATTCGGATTGCAGTTTGAAGTTGTGGCAGTTGAACCGGCCGAAGGCGGCGAAAAATCGGCCGAATCAAAAGCTGACCCGGAGGCCGAGGACCCGGATAAGCCAAAAGTTGTTTCGCTTGACTCTTTCCGTAAAAAATAAGGATAAGGCTAGGCATGAAATTGCTCACGAATCTTGCATTTTGGGCTTTGGCGCTGCTGTTTTCGCAACCGGCCCTTGGGCAATCTGCCAAGGATCAGGCAGGCTTGGCCGCATTGTCGGCCAAGCAGCTTGAACACACCGCCGCTAAGGAAATATTCGGCGCGGCCAGGATTCCGGCGAATTTGAAATCCCGGGCGATTGGAAGTTACGCCAAGGGCTGCCTGTCAGGCGCCATGGAAATGCCGGATGATGGGACTGCCTGGCAAGTGATGCGCACCTCCCGCAATCGCAACTGGGGCCACCCTGCCCTCGTAAAACTGGTTGAGCGCCTGGCCCGTGAAGCCAAAGCAAACGACGGATGGAATGGCCTGATGGTGGGCGATATCGCCCAGCCTCGTGGTGGGCCGATGCTCACCGGCCACGCCAGCCATCAAATTGGTCTCGATGCCGATGTCTGGCTCAATCCCATGCCGGACCGCAAGCTGACCCAAAAAGAGCGTGACGATATTTCTGCCGTGTCCGTGGTCAAGGACCGCAAATCCCTGGACTACAAGGTTTGGACCGAGGCCCATGCCAGGCTCATCCGGCGCGCTGCGTCCTATCCGGAAGTCGCCCGGATATTTGTGCATCCGCCGATCAAGGCAGAGCTCTGCAAATGGGCCAAGGGCGACCGTTCATGGCTTGCCAAGGTGCGCCCCTATTTCAACCACACCTACCACTTCCACATTCGCATGAAATGTCCGGCCGGTTATGCTGGTTGCAAAAACCAGGCCCCGGCGGCCCCAAAAGATGGAACAGGCTGTGGCGAGGAGATGGCCTATTGGATGGGAGAAGTCCCCTGGAAAAAGCCAAAACGCGACCCCAAAGCCAAGCCGCTCAAACCCGCCCCGGCCTTGACACTGGCGGCTCTTCCTGCTGAATGCCGTGCCGTTGTGACGGCGCCCTGACCGCCGCTGATTTGCATTAAGGAGTGGAGCCCTCAAGGGCCTATCCATGACGAGCACAGAAAATGCTACCGGTGAGCCAGCCAACGGTTCGGGCCTCTCATCCACAAAACTCAAATTGGCCTTTGCCTCAATCGGTGTCGTGTTTGGCGACATCGGCACAAGCCCGCTCTATTCCATGCGCGAGGCCCTGCATCCGGTTGTGAACGCAGGTGGCGACTTGCGTTTGGCTGTTCTCGGTGTCGTATCATTGCTGCTGTGGGCGCTGATCCTTGTTGTTTCGCTGAAATACGTGGTTTTCCTGATGCGCGCCGACAACAAGGGAGAAGGTGGCATTCTGTCGCTCGTCGTTCTTGTTGAAACAATTTTGCGGAAAAAAGGCGGCATTGTCTTGGCGCTCGGCATTATTGGCGCGGCATTCTTTTTTGGCGACGCAATGATTACACCTGCCATGTCTGTGCTCTCCGCCGTTGAAGGCCTGGCCGTCATCAATCCGGAATTTGAATCCTATGTGGTGCCCCTGACGCTGGCTGTGCTGTTTAGCTTGTTCATGTTTCAATACCGGGGCACTGCCGGTGTCGCTTCGATTTTTGCGCCCGTCACGGCGTTCTGGTTTTTCATAATCGGCCTCATGGGACTCGTTCACATTGGCGACGACCTCGAGATATTCTATGCATTGAACCCATTATACGGCCTGGATATGCTGACTGACCAACCGGGTCTTGCACTGCTGGTGTTCGGCGGTGTGTTCCTTGCGGTCACCGGCGGCGAAGCGCTTTATGCCGACATGGGACACTTTGGAAGAAAATCCATTCGGCTCGCCTGGCTCTCCGTCGTATTCCCCGGATTGGTGCTGAACTACCTCGGCCAGGGGGCATTCATCATCGCAAACCCACAACATGTGGAAAATCCGTTCTTCCTGATGGCACCGACATGGGGCCTGATTCCCTTGGTTATCTTGGCAACGCTCGTTACGGTTATCGCCAGCCAGGCTGTGATTACCGGAGCCTTCTCGATAGCCCAGCAAGCCATGCAGCTCGGCCTTCTGCCACGCATGAACATCACCCACACCAGCGAAACCGAACAGGGCCAGATTTACATCGGCCAGATCAACTGGCTGGTTCTCGCTGGTGTGGTCTTGCTGGTGCTGGTCTTCAAATCGTCTTCAAGCCTGGCCTCCGCCTATGGCGTTGCCGTCAACACGTCGATGGTTGTTGATTCAATTCTGGCGCTGGTGTTCTTTTGGAAGGCCGGTGTATTCCCGCGCTACGTTGTCATTCCGGCAATGATAGGCATTTTCATCATCGAACTCACCTTCCTTGCCGCCAACGGTTTGAAACTGGCCAATGGCGGCTACATGCCCGTGTTGATCGGCGCCAGCATCATTTTGATAATGGTGACCTGGATGCGGGGACGCCAGGCATTGGCCGCCAAACTTCGCAAGGAATCGATCGAACTTGTTGGACTGCTTGAAAGCCTGGAGAAGCGCCAGCCAACCCGCGTCGCTGGCGCCGCCGTCTTCATGCAAACCGATTCGGTTTACGCCCCAAGTGCGCTGATGCATAATCTCAAACATAACCGCGTTCTGCACGATATCCTGGTTTTCATCACGCTTGAAACCACCGATGAACCGCGCGCCGATCCCGAAAACCGTGTCTCGGTAAAGCACCTGCCGCTTGGCGCCTGGCTGGTGGAGGCAAGATTTGGCTACATGGAGCAGCCGGATGTGCCGGCGGCCCTTCGCGCTTGCGAAGCCCATGGGCTATCCATTGATCCCCAGCAAGCGTCCTATTTCCTTGGCCGCCGCGTGATCCGCACCTCAGCAAAATCAGCGCTTCCTTTCTGGCAGCAACGCATCTTCATCATGCTGACAAATCAATCGGCCAGGGCCATAGAATTCTTCAGAATTCCACCCGACCGGGTCGTCGAGCTCGGCATGCAGATGAGCATTTGATGGCAAGTATTTCCCCTTTTTCGCAACCCGGTCGTTTCTGGCGCGGCAATCTTCACACCCACTCCACCCTCTCGGACGGCATTCTCGCCCCTGGCATGGTTATCGATGCCTACAAGAACGCAGGCTATGATTTCATGATGCTGTCAGATCATTTCATCGGACATTACAACTGGCCCATCGCCGATACCCGCGCCCTCAGGTCCAACAATTTCACCACGATCATTGGTTCTGAAATCCACGCGCCTGTCACCTCCGTTGGCGAACTCTGGCACATCGTCGCCGCCGGCCTGCCGCTTGATTTTGCGCCCGCTGGAAAAACGGAGAGTGCAGAAAATCTCTGCCGCCGCGCCCATGAAGCTGGTGCTTTCATCGGCATCGCCCACCCGGCCTGGTCGCAGCTCACCATTGAAGATGGCCGCGCCATTGATTGCGCTCACGCCGTCGAAATTTACAACCATGGCTGCGCTATTGAAAGTGACCGCGCTGATGGCTGGTATCTGCTGGATCAACTGCTGAATGAAGGCCACCGCCTCTCGGCCTTTGCCACCGATGACGCCCACTTCAAGTCACCGGACTATTTCGGCGGCTGGGTGCAGGTCAAAACTGACAGCCTCGATCCCGATCTCTTGTTGAACGCGCTCAAGGCTGGTCACTACTACTCAAGTCAGGGTCCCCTGATCCACGATGTTTCCATCGCCGGCAGCGAAATCAACATCAGTTGCTCGCCAGTGGACAACATCACCGTGCTCTGCGGCAATTCCCGTTCGGTTGTGCGCAATGCGAAATCGATCACCGATGCCACCTTTGATTTAAAAAAACTGGAAACTGGCTGGCTGCTAAACAAAATAAGCCCATGGTTCCGGGTAGTTTGCATCGACCACGCTGGCAAACGCGCCTGGAGCAATCCGATCTGGAAAGATGAGCTTTAGTTCTTGGCCGTCCTGATAAACGGGAAAAGCATCATGGCCACGGCAGTAAACGCCGCACCCGCCATGAAAGTAGCCCATGACCCTTGCGTGTCCCAGAGATAGCCAGCCAGCACGCTGGCAATCAGAACAACCACGCCACTCAGCAAACTGAACACGCCGAATGCCGTGCCGCGCATATCCGTCGGCGCGGTGTCAGCAACCATCGCCGGGAGCAAACCTTGCGTCAGCCCCATATGCAATCCCCAAAGGGCAACACCGGCAAACACCGCACCAATCGTAGTGCCAAATCCGAGCATGAAATCAGCAACAAGCAACACTGCAAGACCGGCAGCCAGCAAACCCCTTCTGCCAATCCGGTCGGAAAGCGCACCAACAGGATATGACGTGAGCGCATAAGCGAGGCTCATGACCATCAGCGCCAGCGGAATATAGCGCACCGGCAATCCAACTTCAGCGGCCTTGATTAGCAAAAAAGCTTCGCTAAAACGCGCCAGCATCATCATCGAGCCAACCAGCGCCACAAACCAGAATTCCCGTCCGAGCAGCTTTGCCGTCAGCAGGTTCATTCCAGGCTTGCGGGAGGAAACACCTGACTTGGGTTCACTCACGCCAATCGCCAGAATGACCACTGCCGTTATTGCCGGAACAATTGCAAACCAGAGGACCGTTCGGACGTCATCGGCGTAAATAATCATCAACGCCACGGCCAACAGCGGCCCCAGAAATGCGCCTATGGTATCCAGTGATTGCCGCAATCCAAAAGCCGCGCCGCGAAGTTCCGGCGGCGTGATATCAGCCACCAGAGCATCGCGGGGAGCACCCCGAATGCCCTTGCCAATCCGGTCGGCAAGCCGCGCCGCAAACACCGTTGAAGCAGCTTCGGCCAGTGGAAACAACGGTTTCACAGCCGCCGCCATGCCATAACCAATCAGCGCCAGAATCTTGCGGTTTCCCAACCGGTCACTCAGCACCCCCGAGCCCATTTTGACGATCAGCGCTGTGGCCTCCGAGACGCCCTCAATGACCCCCAGCACAATGGCGCTCACTCCTAACGTGCCCACGAGAAAAACCGGCAACAGCGCATGGATCATTTCCGAGGAAACATCCATAAAAAGGCTGACAAATCCCAGCACCCAGACGCCACGCGGAATTTTTTGCATTCTTCTTTCTAGCCATGATATCAAAGTGAAAACAACTCATAGAATTACAGCCATGAAGAAAACCCGCACCGAGACCGATAGCTTTGGCCCCATCGAAGTGGATGCCACCCGCTACTGGGGCGCCCAGGCCGAACGCTCGCTGGGCAATTTCAAAATCGGCTGGGAGAAGCAGCCCGCGTCCGTGGTGCGCGCCTTGGGAATTGTGAAACGCGCCGCCGCCGAGGCCAACATGTCCCTTGGCAGGCTTGACGCAAAGATTGGAGACATCATTGTCAAATCTGCGCAGGAAGTGATTGAAGGAAAACTCAGCGATCATTTTCCGCTTGCTGTCTGGCAGACCGGCTCCGGCACCCAGTCCAACATGAACGCCAATGAGGTAATCTCAAACCGCGCCATCGAAATGCTGGGCGGCGAAATGGGGTCAAAAAAGCCTGTTCACCCCAATGACCATGTGAACATGAGCCAGTCATCCAACGACACATACCCCACTGCCATGCACATTGCCTGCGCCGAGGAAATTCACCATGCGCTGTTGCCCGCGCTGCAAAAACTTCGCAATGCGTTGAGCGACAAGGCCCAGAGCTGGAAGCGCATTATCAAAATCGGCCGCACCCATACGCAGGACGCGACACCCCTAACGCTGGGCCAGGAATTTTCAGGCTACGCAAAGCAGATTGAAAACGGCATCGCGCGCATCGAGCAAACCATGCCCATGCTGATGGAATTGGCGCAAGGCGGCACTGCAGTCGGCACCGGTCTCAATGCGCCCAAAGGTTTTGCTGAACTCGTGGCCGAGCGCATCGCCGCAATCACAAAAATGAAATTTACAACAGCGCCCAACAAGTTCGAAGCCCTCGCCGCCCACGATGCGATGGTGATGACCCATGGCGCGATCAACACGGTGGCGGCTTCGCTCTTCAAAATCGCCAACGACATTCGGTTTCTGGGTTCAGGCCCGCGCTCCGGTCTGGGTGAATTGTCACTTCCAGAAAACGAACCTGGCTCATCCATCATGCCAGGCAAGGTAAACCCCACCCAGTGCGAAGCCCTCACCATGGTGTGCGTACAGGTTTTTGGCAATCACGCTACCATTACATTTGCGGGAAGCCAGGGCCATTTCGAACTCAATGTGTTCAATCCGGTCATGGCTTATAATTTCCTGCAATCGGTCCGCCTCATGGCCGATGCCGCAAACAGCTTCACCGACAATTGTGTGGTGGGCATCACGGCCCGCGAAGACAGCATCAAGGCGGCCCTTGATCGCTCGCTCATGCTGGTGACAGCCTTGGCCCCAAAATACGGCTACGACCGCGCCGCCAGGATTGCCAAGACCGCCCACAAGAACGGCACCACCTTGCGCGAAGAGGCCATAAAAGATGGTGTACCTGCAGCTGATTTTGATGCTATTGTCAGGCCGGAAGATATGCTGGAGCCAAGATGATGGCCACCGTCGTGAACCTGAGCCAATTCCGCAAACGCAAAGAGCGCGCTGACAGAGAGGCCGAGGCCGCCAGAAATCGCGCCGCCTTTGGCCGACCTAAATCAGAGAAGAAATTGACCAAGGCCAAGCAGGAACTGCAAACCAAACAGCTCGAAGATCACAAACGCGAAGACTGATGGTCAAGGACCACAAACGCTCCCTCACCATCGCCGGTCACCGTACGTCGCTCTCGCTTGAGCCAGAATTTTGGCATGCCTTGCAGGATGCAGCCACCACCGAAAACCGCACAATCGCTAGCATCGTGGGCGAGCTGGACCAGAGCCGCGGCAAAAGGAACCTCTCAAGCGCTATTCGCGTCTGGTTGTTCAAACGTGGAAAGAAAAGTTAAGGTTCAGACGGCGGAACCAGGATCAACGGAACCTGGATAAACTCCGTTGGCGCCGCCGGTTTCACTTTCCGCTTCACCGGCGCGGCGGGCCTCGTCGCATCCGCCAACAGCTTGCGGAAAAATCTCAGCTCACGCATGCGCTGACGGAGCTCCAGGCGGTTGAGTTCTTCGCCTTCATTGATCAGCCGCGCCTGCTCAATTTTTGCCTGTTCAGCATCCAGCACTTGCTGGTTGGCGTGGGTTCTAAGCTCCCGCATGCGCAGCCGTAGCTCAACCCGCTGGGCGTAGAACGCCTCCAGCCGCTCCTGGTCTTCCCTGCGCTGGTTTTCCTCTTCGATTGCCAAACGCTGCTGCTCCGCCTGGATTTTCTCCAGATCGTCAACACCTTGCTGCAGAACCTTAAACCCCAGGAATGAGGCAAGCGCGGTTGTGTCCTCCCGGGTTGACAACTGCGATGGGGCCCCGGCGTAGGAAATCTCCATCGGAGGCAAATTGGCCGAGGCCTTGAGATCAAGCCCGACATCTATCTCAATGAGACCACCCACCAGTTCCATGCTTGGCTTGATCAAAACATCCGCGTCAACAGTGCTGGCCCCGAACGGCGCAACAGTTGCGGCACCACCATCAATTTTAACCTCGCCAGAGACCGCTCCAACCGCCACGCCGTTGCCTTTGCGCAGCGAAGCAAATGCGTCGTTCAACGTCCTTGCATCCTTCACCCCGGCAACTTTTTTTGAGAAACTCTCAGGCGAAATACCCAGAAGCCTCCCATTCGAAAGCGCAAATGATCCGCCGCCACGCAAACCAGCCAACACGGCGCCGGGACTGCGGCCCTCACCCGAAAAAGTCACATTGACATTCACCTCGCCGGAAGCAATCGCTGTTCCGTCATTCAGCTTCAGTTGCCGCGAGAGATCAATCGGCAGCACGAGATGGCCCGATATCTTGTGCGCGGTAGAAGCTTGAGTTGCGGCAACCTCGACGGCAACTTTTCCGTTTTCAGCAGTCTTTGCAAAAACTGTGACGCGCGATTCGACGCCATCGCCAGTGATGCCAACCTGCGCTTCGTTCACATCCAGCCCGGGATAGATCGTCAGCGTCTTGGGTCTGATCCATAGCTCTCCGGTCAAGCCAAATGGAAGACCTTTGCCAAAGGTCTGCTCAAGGTTTGCAACTCTGCCATTCCAAGGCAAAAATACCGGAGCCAATACGCCCGCCAGCGAAGCGCTGCTGGCCGTGAACTCACCGGTAATTTTCCGGCCATCCTCCAGAGCCAGTGTTCCGCCGAAAGTCCGGTCCGCATATCCGGCATCAATTTCGTCAAAGGTGACGATATTTGCAACCGTATCCACTTTTGCATTAACTGAAAGTCTGCCGCCATGCGCCGAGCTTGTGGGAACTTTCAGTGCGGTCAGCAAATCCTTTGCGTCTTCGCTCGCCACAGCGAGTTTTCCATCAACACCCCAGCCCGTTTCGCGCGAACTCAGCGAACCAGAGAAGTGCAGCTTCGAGCCATAGACATCACTGTCAACATCAACCTTGTAGGCATCCCAGAATTTTCCATCTGCCGTCACCATAAGCCTTGCTGGAACAGTGTCAGAAATGTCGGCAGGAATTCCGAAGAGCTTGAACATTGTGGAGCTTGCCGGGCTGCTTAACTCCGTAACGCCATTGATGCGCGTGCCTCCGCCTTCTGCCGCTGAAACGAAATTGCCATCCGATGATACTTTCAAATTCCCAACCGTGCCCGCCACGTTGAAACTGGTCGCTGGTTCCACACCCGACGGCCTCGCCTGAAGACCAATCTTAACATCTGTCTTGCCTAGAACATCCGCCCATGGAGGGTCATTTTCCCGTGGCAAAAGCCCGCTCAGGCGCAAAAGCGGCCTTGGGTCTTCGGCGGTGAATTTGATCTCGGCGGTGCCGTCGGCGCCATTGGATGTGCTCAGGAACAAACCACTGGCGCTAAGTCTTGCGCCATCAGCAAAACCGATTTCAAGTTTTTTGAGATCAAAACCCTTGACGGTGGTTTCCAATTCAACTGCGACATCTTTGGTTTCAACGCCATTGAGCCGCAGTGTTGTGGCCTCCAGCGCAAACCGCAAGTCCCGCTTCACCTGTTCATCAACAAAATTTTCCATGATGCCGGGTAAACTGGCCTCGCCATTTGTTGGTGAAAGCGCTACCAGGCCGTCCGCAACAAAGTTGTCGATATCAATGGTTTCAGCAGCCACCTGAAAATCAATAATCGGGCGTTCACCGTTCACCAAAATGGCAAGATTGGCCTTGCCCGTTTCGCCATCCAATTCATAGTCCATGTTCTGGAAGTCGAGTTTTGAAGCCGTGAGCGCCACGGCGGTTTGCAGTTTCAATCGACCCCGGCTCCCTGTCCAGGACTTGTTGATGTCGGCCTTGCTTTCAGGCCATAGCCACCACGAAAGCTGGCGCGCATCGAGCGATTCAAGCGCCAAATCCCCGGCCAGTTCCGCGAACCTCTCACCCGGAAAAAAAACACCGCTAAACTTTGAGCGTGAGCGCCCTGGCATGGACGCCGATAGTTCATGAATGCGAACGGCCTGCCGATTGGCCGAAACATCCAACAGGACATTTTCCAGAATTTCACCGCCCGCCCGAAGCGCTGAAACCTTAACGGACGACCGCAACTCGATATCCTCAGGCAGCGTCGTGAGCAGTCCATTCACCAGCGACAACCCGCCACCATCGCGCAGCAGGCGCCGCGAACCAGCCCCCGCCAGCGCATCTAAATCCACGCGAGGCGCCGTAAGCTTGGCCTCGGCCATGATCACCTTGCCAATTGTGAAATTGGCATCGCCCGCCAGCAGGGTTCCCTGATCCTTGGCATCCGCCGGCCTGATTTCAATGTCACTCAGGGCAATTGTTTCAAAATTCGCCGCGAGCTTGGACTTGAGGGTGACCGGACGAAACTGACCTTCGGTATCTCCCTTGCCACCCTCATTTTCGACAGGGGCAACACGCAAGGTCCCATCAAACTTGTCCCCGCCTTGCACGCCATCAACCGCATAGGAATAGCCCGAACTCAATTGCGATGAAACCCGCAATGCCAGCCGCAGCGGCTCTTGCGTGACCCACTCGCCGGTGCTCGCCGTGAATGACAGGGGCAAGGCGTTATAGGTAAACGAACCGGCCGAGCGCCACGGCCCGGTGAAATTGGCAGCGGAAAACGTCCCGTTCAGATTCTCAAAATCCGCGTGATTGCCACGCCGGTCGTCAACCATTTGAATGGAACCCGAGGTGATGGTTATTTTATCCAGCATCACATGCTCCAGCAGCCGGTTGTTCCGGATATTCTCGACGGGCTCAAAATTCCAGTTGCCAACGCCCTTGAGCGTACGGCGCAGCTTCATCTTTGGCTTATCGATATTGATGCTTTCAACCTGGATCACGCCGTTGAGCAACGCGCCAAGCGTCATGCTGACCGTGATCTGGTCGGCCGTGGCAAACCATTGGTCCTCGCTGCCCTCCGGATTTGCCACACGCACATCACCCGCCGTCAGCTTGGGCCACGGAAACAGTCTGACACTGACCGGCCCGGCAACTTCCACCTTGCGGCCTGTGAGTTTTTCACCAAAGGCCTGCAAGTCCGTGCGGTAGCCGTTCCAATCCACCACAAACGGCGCCAGCAATGCGCTGACAACAACCAGCACAAGAACGACGCCAAAATAGAAAACCGGTGACTTCCAGACTCGCATGACGCTTTACAATAGGATTTCCCTATGAAGTCGCAAGTCTTTGCGTCATTCACAAGGCAAGAATCTTTCCTGGGTTCATGATGTTGAGCGGATCAAGTGCGTGTTTGATCTGCCGCATGACGGCAAGCCCCTTGCCGTGCTCGGCTTCCATGAACTTTATCTTGCCGCTTCCCACCCCGTGTTCACCGGTGCAAGTGCCGTCCATGGCAATCGCCCTGTGGATAAGCCGCTCATAGAAACCTTTGACGCGGCCCACTTCCGCAGCATCCGCAGGGTCGCAGAACAGCACCACATGGAAATTGCCGTCGCCCACATGGCCGATAATAGGCCCATAAAGACTGTTGCTGCGCAAATCCTCCTGCGTCGCGGTCACACATTCCGCCAGCCGTGAAATGGGAACGCACACATCCGTCGCAAACACATCCTGCTTGCCGGGTGCGATAGCGCGCGTCGCCCAAAACGCATCATGGCGCGCCTGCCAAAGCTTCTGGCGGTCCTCTTCCCGCTCGGCCCACTCAAAGGCGCCGACACCGTGGCCCTCGGCAATTTCGCGGAAACTCTCAATCTGTTCGCGCGCATAAGCCGCTGTTCCATGAAATTCCAGAAACAGCGTCGGCGCGACTTTGAGTTCAAGCTTCGAATAGGCGTTAATCGCCTTGATGTGTTCCTCATCCACTAGCTCAATGCGCGCCACCGGAATGCCGAGCTGGATCGTATCGATTGCCACATTGCACGCTGCTTCGATCGAGGGAAAACAGCAAACTCCAGCCGTCATGGCTTCCGGAATGCCATAGAGCTTCAGGCCCACTTCCGTGATAATTCCAAGCGTTCCTTCCGAGCCGACCAGCAGTCGCGTGAGATCATAGCCCGCTGAAGATTTTTTGGCCCGCGTTCCCGTCCGCACAATTTCACCATTGGCCATCACAGCGGTAAGACTCATGACATTTTCCCGCATAGTGCCGTAACGCACCGCATTCGTGCCCGAAGCCCGCGTTGCCGCCATGCCACCAAGACTTGCGTCAGCGCCGGGATCAATGGGAAAGAACAGCCCTTGATCCCGCAAATGAACATTCAAGGCCTTGCGCGTAACCCCAGCCTCCACCCGCGCATCAAGATCAGCGGCGTTCACCGCAAGAATGCGATTCATTTTTGAAGTGTCGACGGTGATTCCCCCAAATGGCGCCGTGATATGGCCTTCCAGAGAGGTGCCGGTGCCATAGGCGATGATCGGCGTTTGATGCTTGGCGCAAATCTTGACAATCTTTTGCACCTCCACCGTATCTTCCACAAAAGCCACCGCATCCGGCGGCGCACCAGCGGCCCAGGTCTGGTCTTTGCCATGCTGCTCCCGCACCGCCATGGAAGTTGACAGCCTGTCGCCCAGAAATTCCCGAACTTCAGCAATCGTTTGCCGGGTGCTATTCTTGCGATCCTGTGTAATCATTCAGCATAAGTAGCAGATGAGATGAAAATTGCGATGAATTTTCCGGCCCCGATCATAAGCCAGCCCTACAACATCGAAAGCCAGTGGATTGACTACAATGGCCACTTCAACATGGCCTATTACAATGTATTGTTTGATCGGGATTCAGATGTGGGCCTGACGCTTGTGGGTCTAGGCCCCAGCTACATTGAGCGAACTGGCAACTCCTACTTCACGTTGGAAGCCCATGTCAGCTATCTCCGCGAACTTCGCGCTGATGATCGTGTCGTGATCACCACGCAAATTTTGGATTATGATACAAAGCGTCTGCACTACGTACAACAGATGCATCACGCCGCAGAAAACTGGATAGCGTGCATGAATGAAGTTATCGTGATGCATGTTGATATGACAACGAAGAGGTCGTCGCCCTTTCCGGATGAAATATTAGCCAAATTCAAAACCATGCGCGAAGTCCACAAGTCACTGCCCATTCCAAAACAGGTCGGGCACAAAATTGAAATTCGGTGGAAAAGTTAGGCACGTCATAACTTCGCAACAATCTGACGTCATATAGCCAACTGACCGGGAACAACAATAAACTAGGGAGGCGAAGATGCGGGAATCCGGCTATATGCAATTTGCCGAAGCGTTAGTATTTGTCCATGGCTCCAATGCCGAAGTCGAAGCGGCTGAACAGGCCGCATTCTGTGAGAAACTAGGTGAAATGAGAACAGCGCAACTCTGGAATCATGTCCAGTTTGCGCTGAAATTTGCGGACATGAAGAAAGCAGCCTAATCTGTAAATCCATTGCTATAATGGGGTCTCGAGAATCGTGAGACCCCATGGCCGCCAAACCGATAGATTTTGAAAATTGTGATGATTCGCCAAAGCTCGGCAGCATTTCCGCCCGTGCCATGGCGGGAGGCGATCCTGTCTATCTCAAGGGATTAAACACCGAGCAGCGGGCGGCGGTTGAATCAACCGAGGGTCCGCTTCTGGTTCTGGCCGGCGCCGGCACCGGGAAAACCCGCGTCCTCACCACCCGGCTTGCCCACATCCTCGCTACAAAAAAAGCCTTTCCGAACCAGCTGCTTGCGGTCACTTTCACCAACAAGGCAGCGCGCGAAATGCGGGAACGCATCGGCCACTTGATTGGCGACATGGTGGAAGGCATGGCCTGGCTCGGCACCTTCCACTCCATCGGAGTCAAGATCTTGCGCAATCATGCAGAACTCGCAAGCCTCAAATCCGGCTTCTCCATTCTCGATACCGATGACCAAATCAGACTGCTGAAACAGGTCATGACGCTTCACGACATCGATGAAAAGCGCTGGCCCGCCCGCCAACTGGCAAATCTCATCGATGGCTGGAAAAATCGCGGCCTCTTGCCCGACAAGGTTCCCGCAGGCGAGGCCCATGCCTTTGCCGACGGCATTGGCGGAAAACTCTATGCCGAATACCAGCAACGCCTGAAGGTTGTGAACGCCGCCGATTTTGGCGACCTCCTGCTTGAAGTTCTGCGCATTTTCCAGAATCACCCCGATGTTTTGAAAACCTATCAGCAACGCTTCAAATACATGCTTGTTGACGAATACCAGGATACAAATGTAGCACAATATCTTTGGCTCAGGCTCCTGGCGCAAGGCCACAAGAACATTTGCTGTGTGGGCGATGATGACCAGTCGATTTACGGCTGGCGTGGCGCCGAGGTCGACAACATCCTGCGCTTCGAAAAGGATTTTCCCGGTGCCAAGATCATCAAGTTGGAGCGCAACTATCGCTCCACGCCGCATATCCTGGGCGCCGCCTCCGGCCTCATCGCCAAAAACGAAAGCCGCCTTGGCAAGACCCTGCACACCGACAAGAGCGAGGGCGAACCCATCATCGTCCGCAGCCATTGGGATGGCGACGAAGAAGCACGCGCCATTGGCGATGACATCGAAAGCCTGCAACGCAAGCAGGAAAAACTCAATGACATGGCAATCCTCGTGCGTGCGTCCTTCCAGATGCGCGCCTTCGAAGACCGGTTCATAACGCTTGGCCTGCCCTACCGAGTGATCGGCGGACCACGTTTTTATGAACGCGCCGAAATTCGCGATGCACTGGCCTATTTCAAGGTTACCGCTTCACCTGACAACGACTTGGCTTTCGAACGCATCATCAACACACCCAAGCGCGGCATTGGTGATAGCTCCCTCAAGCGCATGTTCAATTTCGCCCGCGCTCGTGGGCTATCGCTTTACACTGCTGCCGAAGAGCTAACCAAAACCGATGATCTGCCGAACAAGGCCCGAACCGCGCTTCGCCAGCTCACCGAAAGCTTCGGCCGCTGGCGTCAATCGCTGCAGGGGCTTCCCCACACGCAACTCGCCGAAATCATTCTTGACGAATCCGGTTACACCGAAATGTGGCAGAACGACAAAAGCCCGGAAGCCCAGGGCCGCCTTGAAAATCTCAAGGAACTCGTGCGATCCATGGGTGATTTCGAAAACATGGCGGGCTTCCTCGAACACATTGCCCTGGTGATGGACAGGGACTCAGGCGGTGAGAACGAAGACAAGGTCAACATCATGACGCTTCACTCCGCCAAGGGCCTGGAATTCGGCACCGTGTTCCTGCCCGGCTGGGAAGAGGGCCTGTTTCCCCATCAGCGCGCCCTTGATGAAAAGGGCCGTGCCGGATTGGAAGAGGAGCGCCGCCTTGCCTATGTTGGCATCACACGGGCCAAGCGCCGCGCCTTTATTTCCTTCGCGCAAAATCGCCGCGTCCACAACATGTGGCAAAACGCGCTGCCCTCGCGCTTTGTGGATGAGTTGCCAGAAGCCCTCATTGAGGTTGCCCCCATGAGCAACCCATACGGCGGCTACGGCACCAGCCGCTTTGAGGAAACCAAACCCTTCACCAACACCTATGCCACACCCGGCTGGCAACGCGCCCAAGACCGCTGGAGCAAGGGCGAAGCCCTTCGCGCCACGCCCAAATTCATCGAAGGCGAAATGACCGTCCGCGAGTCCGACAGCCCGTCGTTCACCAACGGCAACCGCATCTTCCACCAAAAATTCGGCTATGGCCGCGTAACTTCAGTTGACGGCAACAAACTCACCATCGCCTTCGACAAGGCCGGCGAAAAACGCGTTTTAGACAGTTTTGTAACAGCAGCGTAACAGCCCTATTGCCGTTCTTTTGTTTCTGGTGTTACCTGTGCCAAACGAATTGATCGGGGACAATGAACATGCCGCTTTTTCGCGATCTGCTGCTGGCTATGGTTTTTTGGTTTGTTTGTTCTTCCGCCTTCGCACAGCAAACCACGACACAGCCATCAACTGCGCCAGCGGCCACTGAACCACTAGCCGCGCCAGAAACACCCACATTGGTTCA
>VFJY01000062.1 GCA_009885825.1 Rhodobiaceae bacterium
CGCAAGTCTTTTCCTTGCCATCGTCTTTCTCCTTTCCAGTTCAATACTCTCATATCGTCTGGTTCAGAAAAAGCCGGTCAGGTCAGGATAGTACACCGTCACCACAATTCCTATTCATAACCTTCGACAGAAATCTGGAATAGCAACTTTTCTCTTCTGCTAGCGACCGAGCTATTATTATACCCTTTTTTAAATACGCGCTTCTTTAAATCTATCTTACGCGCCTTTAACGCAGAGTCTTCGAGAAAGGTTACATCATGAGACAGCATTTTAGATAACACTGGGTGAGATTTTACAGCGTTGATCATCACCTTATCTTTTGTCCATCCTCTTCTAACAGATTCGTAAAAGGGCAACCAATGATCCCCCATAATACCAGCTGTTTTTAGTTGACTTTTCCATGGCCACTTCGACAGACTGAAATTAAGTAGTCCGTGTTCATGCATCAAACCGACAATTGCGAACACAGCAGGGCGAGGCAGGCTATCAGGTGATCCAAGTTCAACAAAATCCCACGACACTCGTAGTACAGACGCTGCAAGCAGACACCATGCAACCTCGCTATCATGCCCATGTTGGTGATGAAGGTTTACCAATCGCTTCAAACTGCGTTCGATCTTTGGAACCAAATTCTTTGAGTGACAAAGATCCTGATTGTTAATGAGGAAGCTGCAAACATGCGGCAATGACGCCGGAAAGTCCCTTCCCAATCTCAAAAGAACCTCTAGAATAAGCTCAAAATTCTCGACGTTGTTTTTCACCAGTGACATTCGAGAGCACGCCCAATTTATGGCATTGGCAGAAGGTTGGTGCGAACTGATAGATAAGGCCAAGTCTAGAATTTTGTTAATATCTTTAGCCTGCTGAGATACGTCAGTTTCGGATATATGAAGAAGTTCAAAATCGTGCTCCCAATTGTCATTGTACTGGGTCTTTGAAGCATGCACACCTGTCTTTGCTTCGTTGAGTTGAAGATTATATGTCCAAAGAAAATTTCGAAGTTTCGCCAACGCCTTGAAAGCGGATTGCTCATCATGAAAACCAATCAAGAAATCATCTACAAGGCGGATCATCCGACTTTCATTAACTGGACCATTCAATCCGGTCACTCTCGCAACATCTGACATAAGTATTTCCGCAATAACTCGCGACGTATCCGGACCAACAGGAATACCGAATGTCTCGCGCGACTGGCATGCCTGCAGCGCTTTATCGAGATGGCTTGACCAGTGCTTATCGAGGCTTTTTCTCTTATTGAAGTGCCAATTTTTTGCTTTCTCCTTCCCCAATACGGCCCAAGGTAGTGAGTGCGTGTTGACTGTATAAAAAAAGCGCGAAATATCAGCCTTAAGAATATAGGCATATTCCGAGAGCAACTGCCGCGAGTCGGCCTTCCAACGCGAGAAATCTAACCCCGAAAAAGCTAAAGATTTCTCCCGGTTTTCTTTAACATCGTAATAGCTGGTGTTATCTTTCGAAATGAGTTTTTATCTTCGTTTTGTTCTTTGAAATCAGCAGTGATATCGCAAGTTGGCCAAGTGGATGCACAATTGCTAGATTTCGGCGTGCATGTCCAAAGCGAGGTGCGGTAAATGTATCATATTTTGTCGATATTCTTAACAGACTGGTGAGTTGCCCTTCGAGAAAGCTCGCCTCTTTTTCACTAAAATCAGCAAAATATTTTGCAGTTACAACCGGAGGAACTTCCTTTGGCAAATAGGCATTGCGAATGAGCGAGGAAAGGAATTCAGATTTCTTCATCCTCTTCTTCACCATTTAATTTTCGCTACCCCCGCTTCAGCGCCCGGTTGACGCCCGAGACCACCGCCTTCAAGCTCGCCACCACGATGTTCTTGTCGATGCCGATGCCAAACAGCGTGGCCCCATCGGCGAGCCGCAGTTCCACATAGGCAATCGCCGCCGCGTTGGCGCCGTGGCCCATGGCGTGTTCGCGGTAATCGGCCACGTCAAAGGCAAGGCCCGACTCTTTCCGCATCGCGTCAACGAAGCCATCGACCGGGCCGTTGCCGTGGCCGTGGATGGTTTTGTGTTTGCCGTCCACCGACACCTTGGCGGTCATTTCCTGGTCGCCGTGGTCCGACTTGGCCTTGTGCTCGATGAAGCCATAGAGGCCGTTGCCTTCCAGATATTCGGCCTCGAAGCTGCGCCACAGGCGCTCGGCGCTGAGCTCCACGCCTTCGCCATCGGCAATGGCCTGCACCACTTTGGAAAATTCGATTTGCGCGCGGCGCGGCAGCTCGATGCCGTGTTCGGTTTCCAGGATATAGGCCACGCCCCCCTTGCCGCTTTGGCTGTTGATGCGCACCACGGCCTCGTAACTCCGCCCCAGGTCCATGGGATCAATCGGCAGATAGGGCACCTCCCACAGGGGCCGGTTCGACGCCTTCATGGCCTTGAAGCCCTTGTTGATCGCATCCTGGTGCGAGCCGGAAAACGCCGTGAACACCAGTTCGCCCGCATAGGGGTGGCGCGGGTGCACCGGCAACTGGTTGCAATATTCCGCCATGCGCA
>VFJY01000164.1 GCA_009885825.1 Rhodobiaceae bacterium
AATGCCTGCATGAAGTGAAGCTGATCGTCGACCTGATCTACGAGGGCGGCATTGCCAACATGAATTATTCGATTTCAAACACTGCCGAGTGGGGCGAATATGTGTCCGGCCCCCGCATCATCACGAGCGAGACCAAGGCCGAGATGAAGCGCGTATTGTCCGATATCCAGACCGGCAAGTTCACCTCCGAATGGATGCAGGAATACCGCGCCGGCGCCGCCCGCTTCAAGGCCATCCGCCGCAACAACGACAGCCACCAGATCGAAGCCGTTGGTGCAAAGCTCCGCGAGATGATGCCATGGATCGGCAAGAACAAGCTGGTGGACAAGGCGAGGAATTAAATTTGCCGACTAAGTGCTTTTGGCCTCTGGCCCCAATTCCGGGCCGTGGCGCCACAGGATGAAAGCGACCCAGAGAATATAGAAGGCTGCGAAAAACCAGGCGTAGATGACTTGGCCTGCTTGCCCGGCGATCATGGTTCTCAAATAATTGCCGCCAAAGTAATTTACCGCGAAATGCAGCATCACCAGCGGCCAGACGCTGCTACCCGTTTGATAGAGCCAGGCATAGACCACGGAAACGGCAACCAGCGTGATGACGAACGGGTATGGCACTTCGCCGAGGAGAAAAAGGGGAATGTGCCAGATAAGGACCCCCAAGCCAATCAGCAAAGCCGCAGTCAGAGGTGTCATCGCCGTCTGCAATTCATGCTGCCCGTAGCCTCGGAAGGAAAGCTCCTCGGGTGCCGGACCGAACAGCAGAATGATCGGGACGAGAACAAGAAACTCAATGATCCCGCGCGGTGGGAGCGCCTGCACCACAACGCCGGTCATTGAAGCCAGCCAGATGGACAGGAGGATGATGGCGATGGGTATGAAAAATGCCACGGCATAAATCCAGAAGGGTGCCCGGAAGTTTCCCGATCGCCTTAGCTAGGCGCTTACCCCGGCGCGGCCTTCGGTTGCCCAAATGACGATTGGTGCCGCAATCAGCGGACCAAGCGGGTTCATCGGCAACGGCCAATAGCCGGACGGGAAAATCCAGTTGCCGAGATGCCCAAACCAGGACAGGGCGCAAGCGAGGACAAAGAAATGGAGGATGCGGCGCTGTATTATGTTCATGCGAACCACCTATAGGATGCTTCTCCAAATACACACGCGCCATTTCTGGCAGAATATTTCTCAGGGAGCAATGGCGCGCCATGACAAGGCGGCAGTTCCGCAGATCATAAAAAAGGGCCCCGGTTGGGGCCCTTTCGTTGAGTGGTAAATACTCAGCCGAGGAAAGCTTGCTTGTTCTTGGCGAGCCAGCTGGTGAACGGCGTGTTGTCGTTGCTGGTGAGCTTCTTATAGTCACCCGTCACGTCGGCCACGCGGCCGGCGGCGGTGTTGGTGTCGAAGGAGGCGAAGACGCGGGCGATCACTTCCGGCATGCCGGAGCCCACCATGCCTTGCACGAGGCCTTCGAGTGGAACCTGCACAACCGAAATGGGCTTGCCAACCGCATCGCTCACCAGTTTGGCGATTTCAGCGGTGGTGCGCGCTTCTTTGCCTGAGAGGGTGTAGGTTTTCTTCGCTGTCTCATTCGAGGCCAACGCGGCTGCGGCGGCCTTGGCCAAATCTTCGCGGGCGATGTGGGCGATCTTGCCGTCACCTGCGGCGGTGTACCAGGTGCCGGACTTGATGGCGTGGGGCAGGGAATAGAACAGGTTCTCGAAATACCAGTGATTGCGCAAAATCGTCCAGCCCGGAAGTTTGCTTGAGGTCAAAGCCTTTTCGGTTCCCTCGTGATCGGGAGCTAGCAGCAGAGGTGAATTTTCGGGGTTTGGCATGGAGGTATAAATGACGTGGGCGACGCCTGCCTTTTCGGCGGTGGCAATGGCATTGCTGTGATGCTCAAGCCTGCGGCCCGGTCGGTCAATCGCATCGGTGCTGATGAGCAGGAGGCGGGTGG
>VFJY01000198.1 GCA_009885825.1 Rhodobiaceae bacterium
GCGGTGCTGATGGAACGCGTGATGAAGGATTGCTGCTAAGCGCTCTTGCCCGCGCCGAAAACATTCACGCCTATGAACCAGAAGCTGATCATTTCCGGTTGGCGGCAGCCTATTGCACCGGCGTCGTCAAGAACCACCCTTTCATTGATGGCAATAAACGGACGGGCGTTCTCTGCGCCGTGGTTTTTCTTGGACTCAATGGAATCGAAGTCGAATTCGATGAAGCGATGATTGTCACCATGGTCTATGGCCTGGCGGCGAGCGAAGTGACCGAAGATGGATTTGCTTCCTGGTTGCGGCGGTCCGCCTTCAGCCGCTGATTTCCATTTCCTTCTCGCTCTGGCCGTAGGGGACGAAGCCCAACTTCTGGTAGAGGGGCAGGGCGGCGGGGCCGTCGAGGGTGCAGGTTTCGACGATCACCCGTTTGGGTTGCTTGGCCCAGGCGGCGCGGATGGCTTCGGCGAGGAACCACTTGCCGAGGCCCAGGCTATGAAATTCGGCGATCAGTCCGAAGTATTCAATTTCCACTGTGGCCTTCTCGCGGGGCGCAAGCTCGAAATACCCGGCTGGCTGGCCGCAGACATAGAGCACCCAGACTTCAACGCCGTCGGCGTGAATGAGGGTTGCCAGTTCCTCTTCGCCCATCAGTTTGCGATCATGCCAATTGCAGTCGCGCCCCACGGTGCCATAGAGATAGCGGTAGAAGCCGGGTGTGATATTTTCCGCCCGTAGCAACATGAGCTTCACATTCGAAGGCGGCGTCACATGGTGCAGCGCCTCGGAATTCATTTCCAGAAAAGTGACGGTGGTCTCAAACTCGCGCACGGGATTATGCGCCGGTTGCCACTGCGGTATCGGCGGCTGAACCCCATTCCGTCCATGAGCCATCATAGAGAGCATGATCCTTGGCGTTCAAAATGGTGAGGCCAAGGGTGAGGATTGCCGCCGTCACGCCAGATCCGCAGCTGGTGATCACGGGCCTGGCGATGTCAATGCCCGCAGCCTCAAACACCTTCGCAATTTCAGACGCCGGCTTTAATGTGCCGTCGTGCTTCAGTAGCGTGGCGTAGTGCACATTCCTGGCGTCTGGAATATGGCCAGCGCGAACGCCGGGTCTTGCCTCGGCCTCTTCACCACGAAATCTTGGCGGAGAGCGCGCGTCGGCGATTTGCAATGCCTTGCGCACATCGGCCTTGTCGCGCACCATCATGGATTGGAAGCGCGGCGTGAAATGGCGCTCCTGCGGCCTGGCGGGCGGGCCATCTTCCAACGGGCGATTTTCAGCTTTCCATTTTGGCAGGCCGCCGTCCAGAACAGCCACATCATTGTGGCCAAAAATCTTGAACATCCACCAGACGCGCGCTGCGGAAAACAATCCAGCGCTGTCGTAGCAGATAACTTTCTTGCCATCACCGATGCCCATCTTGCGCACATGGGACGAGAATTTTTCCGGGCTGGGCAGCATGTGGGGCAGGGGGCTTTCGGTGTCGGCAATGAGATCGATATCGAAAAACTGCGCGCCTGGAATGCGCGCCGCCAAATACTCGGCTTTCGCGTCGCGCTTGGCTGCGGCCAAATGCCAGGAGCAATCGATGATTGAGATATCAGGTGAGTTTCGGTGTTCATCCAGCCATTGGGTTGAAACGATGTCCTGGGTCATGGCCAATTCCTGTCTACGCGAACGCCAGCCTGATGCGGCGGTTTATCTTACCCTTGTTCTCAATCTTGGCAACGCGCATGGGGCCGATTTCGCCAGTGGTCTTGACATGGGTTCCACCACAGGGCTGCAGGTCTATCCTGCCTTCCTCGCCGATCATCACAAGGCGCACCGAGCCCGTTCCAATGGGTGGTTTCACCGACATGGTGCGCACCAGATGCAGATTGGCTTCCATTTCTTCATCGGTGATCCAGCGAAAAGTCACAGCATGATTTTCGAGGATGAGCTGATTGATGCGCGCCGCCAGTTCTTCCTTGTCTGGAATCTGGCCTTCCGGAATATCAAAATCAATGCGCCCACCGTCGTCGGAAATTGCGCCGCCGGTTACTGGAAAGGGCACACAGGCGCAGAGCAGGTGCATCATCGTATGGGCGCGCATGTTGCGGTAACGAATATTCCAATTCAAATCAAGTGCTACAGCGTCACCGATGGCGGGAAGATTTTCGAAACTCGCAGGCACATGGACCACGGATTTTAGTTCGTTGTAAATGGTCGCGCCGATTTCTATGATTTGACTATCGAAAGCCAAGGAGCCGATGTCACCGGGCTGTCCGCCAGCCGCCGCGTAGAAATTGGTTTTATCCACAATGATTCCGCGTTCGTTTATGTCCTGAACCACTGCTTCCACCGATTTCAAATAGGCATCTTCGCGGAAGAGAAGCTTTGTCATTTTTACACGGCTTCAAACACTTCAGGCACCCTTGGCGCCTCGGTCAGCCATTCCGGCACGGGAAGATTTTTCTCGCGCAGGAATTCTGGGTTGAAGAGTTTCGAGGCATAGCGCGTGCCGTAGTCGCAGAGAATGGTGACGATGGTGTGTCCGGGGCCCATTTGCTTGGCCATATGAATGGCTCCTGCCACATTCACACCGGTTGAGCCGCCCATGCAGAGGCCTTCGTGTTCCAGCAGATCAAACGCCAGCGGGATAGATTCGCTGTCGGGAATGAGAAAGGCCTCATCGACGATTGCGCCTTCGAGATTGGCGGTGACGCGGCCCTGGCCGATGCCTTCGGTGATCGACGTGCCTTCGGCCTTGAGTTCGCCGGTCTTGTAATAGCTGTAAAGGGCAGCGCCGGGCGGATCAGCCAAAACAATCTTGATGTTTTTGTTGCGCGGTTTCAGCCCCATGCTGACGCCGGCTAATGTTCCGCCTGAGCCGACGGCCGACACGAACGCATCCACCTTGCCATCGGTCTGGGCCCAAATCTCCGGGGCGGTTCCTTCAATATGGGCCTGGCGATTTGCGACGTTGTCAAACTGATTGGCCCAAACGGCGCCCAGGGCCTTGGCCAAGCGGCCGGAATATTTCACGTAGTTGTTGGGGTTTTTGTACGGCACGGCGGGCACTTCCACCAGTTCAGCGCCGAGCTGGCGAATTGCGTCCTTCTTTTCCTGGCTTTGAGTCACAGGGATCACGATCACGGTGCGAAATCCCATGGCCCTGGCCACCACAGCGAGGCCGATGCCAGTGTTCCCGGCGGTTCCTTCGACGATGGTGCCGCCGGGTTTCAGTTGCCCTTTGGCGATGGCATCCCGGATAATGAAAAGCGCGGCCCGATCCTTCACCGACTGGCCCGGGTTCATGAATTCCGCCTTGCCGAGAATGGTGCAGCCCGTGAGTTCCGAGGCCTTTCTCAGTTTTATGAGAGGGGTGTTGCCAATGGCGGCAACAACATCGTCTTTGATATCCATGGGAAACTCCGAATGATCCCACTAGCAATGCCCGACATGGCTGAGTTCGTCAAATCATCAAGCCGCCAGGAATTTCGTGAGATTGTCATAGCTTGAGGCCAGGCCGTTGAGCATGGGTGTTTTTAAAACGCTGTCCCGAACCTCTTTTGATTCGTACTGAATTGTTGTCAAAAGAACAGTCTGGTCATCCTTTTTGGCGAGGGCGGTTGTGACAAGCGCGTGGCCCGCATACCATGGCTTGTCGAATATTTCTTCGGCGACGAAGTGCTCGGGCGATTTTACCTGGCGAAAGACACCGCCCATTCCCATGAGTGTTCCGTCACTGTCCTGCCGCCAAACGTAGTGATATTTGCCACCCGGCTTCAAGTCGATTTCGCAGACGGATATGGACCAGCCGGGGGGGCCAAGCATCCACTGCTTTACAATTTCGGGCTTTGTCAGGGCATCGAATACCGCCTGGTGCGGGGCCTTGAAGCTGCGTGATACCATGATCGTGCGATCTTCAGGTTTGTCCATGCCTGATCTCCTCATCGTGTTGACTGTTCAAATTAGCAGGGCAAGGCTTAAGAATAAAGCCGATCCCTTTCGGAATCGGCCTTTGAAACTGGCTCCCCTTCATATCTCGATATCGAACCATGTGCCTCGCACCAAGCGCAGATTTCCGACGTGTTCTGGAGGACCTCCGTGACCTTCGGTTGGCAGCCTAGGGCTTGATCTTATAGGGGGCTTGGTCGAACAAGCGAGTTGGTGTCTGCTTCCGAAGTGAAAGCGGCCGTAATCGGCTACCGTTGCCATGTCGCAGAAGGGCCGAGGCTGTGTGAAAACGTCAGAGAACGGATCAAATTATGATTAAAGTCGAGCCGCCAAAATTTCAGCTTCAATGAAATCAATGCTTTAGCGAATTGTAATTTTCTGA
>VFJY01000125.1 GCA_009885825.1 Rhodobiaceae bacterium
CCGCCTGCATCAGCCGCTCCCGGTTCTTGGAGAAGGTCGAGGCGTCCCAGACCTGATCATCCATCGCAAGCCCCACAAACCAGCGGAACAGGATGTTGTAGTTGATCTGCTCCATCAGCTGCCGCTCGGACCGGATGGTGAAGAAGGCCTGCAACAGCGTGGCCTTCAGAAGATGCTCAGGCGGAATGGAGGGCCTTCCGGTATGCGAATAAAGCTTTGCGAACTCCCGCGAGAGCCCAACAAGCACCTGTTCAACCAAGTCCCTGACAGCCCGCAACGGATGATCGCCCGCAATCCGGTCCTCAATATCAACATAAGAGAAAAGCTGCTTCGTCTCTTCAGGCCCACCGCGCATCGCAAATCACTCCGTCTTGCAAGACAGACTGAATCACATCACAACAGCAAAATCGACGAGTTTTTCAGCAGCCTGCTAAAGCTGGTTGTTCTAGTTTTTGGCGGCTTCATTGCCTAGCCTGTCGATGATCTGATCGACGACTCCGCGAAAATCCGCGCCGCTGCAATCACGCACCAACTGCCAAATCATCGGGCCGCAGGGTCGCGATAGATTGCCTTCAAGATCTCCGACGCTCGCTGCCCAGTCCTGATCCTGCAAGATGCCGATCTTATACTGAAAATAGGCGTTCTCATAGGTGCGCATAAATGTCATCGTGGCAAACCGGACCCGCGCTTTTTCGATGCGCGTCAAACTTTGAAAATCGTCGCCCGAGCGTAGGATAAGGTCCAGGATTTCCGGATCTGCAAACAGGCTGCTCCACAAGGATATGAATGATTGCGAGACATTCTGATAAGCTGCGGCACGCAAGGCCCGCGTGTTGCCGCGTATCTGATAGCCGGTATAGACGATTGACGCGATCACGCCAATGCCGCCGAGAATTTGCAGAATATCCTGAACGTTCAAAAGTCACCTGAATTGTTGATTCTGGCGAGATGTTCTGTTTGATATCATCGCTTTGGGTCAATTGTGACCTACCTGCGGCATCCCGACAAGAAGATTCGGCCCGCGTGTGGAACGCCGGATCGAGCATCCTGATCCTCGATTCAGTGCCTGACGTCATCTACAAGAGTACGGATCAGATTCAGTTGAACGGAGGCAATGTCCAGGTGCGCCCATA
>VFJY01000163.1 GCA_009885825.1 Rhodobiaceae bacterium
CTGCGTGTCACCAATGTGCTCGACGCATTGAACGAAATTCTGGCCCCCCACGTATTCCCCGTGCCCGCCGACGGCAGCGACGCCCGCAAGTGCCCATCCTGCGCCGATGGGCAATTATCGCTGAAACTCGGCAAATTCGGTTCATTCGTGGGTTGCACCAACTATCCCGATTGCAAGTTCACCCGGCAGATGACTGCTGGCAATGAATCTGGCTCCGCCCTTCCACCAGAAGGCATAGAACTCGGCGTTCATCCCGATACCAGTGAAAAGGTCACCCGCCGCATGGGGCGTTTCGGCCCCTATCTGCAACTGGGCGACGTGCCCGAAGGCAGCAAGGAAAAACCCAAACGCGCGTCCATCCCCCGCGCCTTTGATCCCGTCGATATCGACCTGGATACGGCACTGAAGTTCCTGTCGCTCCCCCGTGAAATTGGCATTCATCCCGAAACCCAATTGCCAATCGTCACAAATTTTGGCCGCTTCGGACCCTTTATTTTACATGATGGCACGTATGTGAACCTCGAGTCCGCCGATGAAGTGTTTACGGTTGGCATCAATCGCGCGGTGGACATGCTGGCCGCAAAGAAAGCCAAAGGCTTCAGTCCCCGTGGCCGCGCTGCCGCATTGAGGGATCTGGGTGCCCACCCGGATGGCACAGGCAATGTGCAGATCTTCAACGGCAAATACGGCGCTTACGTAAAACACGGCAAAATAAACGCCACGCTGCCAAGGGACAAGACACCCGAGACCGTCACACTCGCAGAAGCTGTTTTGCTCATCGAGGAGCGCGAACTGAGAGGCGGCGGAAAAAAGAAGCCCGCTCGCAAGGCTGCCAAAAAAGGACCGGCAAAAAAAATTGCAGCAAAAAAAACACCAGCCAAGAAGGCCGTCAGAAAGCCCACGAAGAAAGTGGCCGCCTGAGCTGATCACGAACTGATCACGTTCACGCTGTTCGACTCAAAATCAAGAACACGCTGTTTTGTTGGAGCGCTACCGAGTGTGTCTAAGGCTTGATGACACGTTCTTAAAATCAGGTACGATTTTGAAATTGCTACAATAATTGCAAACCGAGTTGTTATGCAACTTGACTCGAGTTGTCCATTCAAATAGATAGATTGGCCGCTGTCAGAATGGCCTTTTCGGTGATTCAGACATCAAAACTAAACACTAAACTGGAGAACTCCAATGAAGAAACTGTTTATGACGGTGACTACTCTTGTTTTGCTTTCAACAGCATCCTTCGCTGATCAAAATACTGAAAATGCGAACAAGATGGCCGAAATGCGCATGCAATTCATGAAAATGACGACTGAAATGGTCGATGGTCAGATGGAAATGATGAAAATGCATCAGGCTATGCTAAGCAACTATCAAAAGCTCTTGAAGCAGATGATGGAAAACGAGCAGGGCGAAGACTCAAAATAGTCCAATGAACTCAACGGATCGGAGGCTGCGACGCCTCCGGTTCTATTTTGGACGGGACGCCATTGTGCTCAAACACGAAAATAAAGATGAGTGGAATGGAAGCTATTGCTACCGAAACGTGAGTACTCTATCGGAATCTTGGTATACCCGCTAATCCCGTGACATGGTCAAACTTAGCAAAGCAACCCAGAAGGGGCTTCCTAGCGAAACCGCTTTATTGGAATTTATCCAGACTTCCCCCTCCGTCGTAGGCAAGCGCGAAATTGCGCGGGCGTTTGGCCTGACAGGCGCCGCCAAGGTTGAATTGAAGGCGATGCTCAGAAAACTTGAACAGGATGGCAAGCTGGCCAGGAGTCGTCGCAAGCTGATTGATACCTCCACCCTTCCGCCTGTCACCGTCATTGAAGTAACAGGCATCGACCGCCATGGCGAAACCTTTGGCGAGCCCATCGAGTGGGACGAGCGCATCGCAGGCAAACCGCCCTTCGTATTGATCGAAATTCAACACCGCGAAGGAGTCCAGCCTCCAGCAAAAGGTGACCGCGTTTTAGCAAAAATCGAACCCACACCAGGCGATGACTACAAATTCAAAGCGCGGATAATTCGCGCCTTGTCGGATCGCGCCAAACTGGTGCTTGGCGTCTATCGGCTGGTAAGAGGCCATGGTGCCAGGCTCATCCCCGTTGACAAGAAAGCCCGCAACGAATTGCAGGTGCGCATCGGCGATGAGAACGGTGCGCTTGATGGCGAACTGGTCGAGGCCGAAATCCTCAAGGACCATGGCCGCGGACTCCCCCTTGCGCGGGTGCGCGAACGTCTGGGCGATCTCAACGACCAGCGCAACATTTCATTGATCGCCATCCATCATCACGCTATTCCTAATCAGTTCTCCGCGCGTGTGCTTGCCGAAAGCGAAGCTCTCACGACATTTGAACATAAGCACCGCCTCGATCTTCGCAAAGTTCCATTGGTCACCATCGACCCACCAGATGCTCGCGATCATGATGATGCTGTCTGGGCGGCCGCAGATGATGACCCGACGAACGTGGGTGGCTTTCAAACCATTGTCGCGATCGCAGATGTCGCGACCTATGTGAGGCCGGGATCCACGCTCGACAAAGAGGCGCGCTTTCGCGGCAATTCGGTCTATTTCCCGGATCGCGTCGTGCCCATGCTGCCCGAGCGGATATCGAATGATCTGTGTTCGCTGCGGGAAAAGGAGGATCGACCAGCACTCGCCTGCTTTATGGTTTTCGACAGGTCTGGCACCAAAAGATCCCACCGCTTCGCCCGCGTCATCATGCGATCGGCGGCAAATCTCTCCTATGAGGAGGCTCAGGCCGCTATTGATGGCAGGCTCAGTGCCAAGGCAGAGACACTGGTTGAAGCTGTGCTCAAGCCCTTGTGGGCCGCGTATGGGGCGATGGTGAAGGCGCGCGACAGGCGGGGACCACTGGAGTTGGACCTTCCCGAGCGCAAGCTTGTCCTTGATGACAAAGGTCATGTGCTGCGCGTGGTCACTCCACTCCGTCTCGATGCGCACAAGCTCATCGAAGAATTCATGATTCAGGCGAATGTAGCTGCGGCAGAAGAACTGGAAGCCAAAAAAACGCCACTGCTTTACCGTGTCCACGAGCAGCCCTCCGCTGAGAAAGTGCGCGCATTGGCGATGTTCCTGAAGACCGTGGAGCTTTCCCTGCCCTTGGGCCAGGTCATGAAGCCGAAACACTTCAATGACTTGCTGCGCGAAGTTAAAGGCAGAGATTATCAAAACCTGGTCAATGATGTAGTTCTCCGTACCCAGGCGCAGGCTGTATATTCGCCCGACAATAGGGGCCATTTCGGTTTGGCCCTCAAGCGCTATGCTCATTTCACCTCGCCCATTCGACGCTATGCGGATTTGATTGTGCATCGAGCCTTGGTCAGCGCCCTTGGGATTGGCCAGGATGGCCTGTCAGTGGATGATGTTTCCCGTCTTGCAGAAACCGCTGACATGATTTCCGATGCCGAGCGCCGTGCCATGGCGGCTGAACGTGAAACAACAGATCGCCTGATAGCCTCGCATCTTGCGGGCCAAACCGGAGCGCTGTTCCGCGGCCGCATTGGCGGCGTTGTGGGTGCTGGGTTATTTATCAAATTGAACGACAGCGGTGCGGATGGTTTTGTGCCCGTTTCAAGCCTGGGTTCGGATTATTTTGTTTACTCCGAAGTAGAACACGCGCTGATCGGCCAGCGCAGCGGAGAAAAATTCCAGCTTGGCGACCAGGTTGAAGTTAAGTTGCTTGAAGTGGCCCCGGTGTCTGGTGGACTACGATTTGAAATGGTGTCTGACGGCAGACAAGGCAAGCCACCACCACAGCGCCAAGGCCGACCCACTCGCCTCAGCAGACAGACACCAAAACCCCGCCGAAAGAAATAGGCGCTTGCGGCATGCCGCCGCGCGGCACGGCAACCTCTTCTCCAAATCAATACGCGTGTCCACTTTGTTGAGATGGAAAAGCTCTCCAATACAAGGTCATGGAAACAGGCGATGTGGCGCGGCGCATGTCGCAAATGCCCGGCTTGCGGCACTGGTTCTGTTTTTCGCAAATTCATGAAAATTGCTGAGACTTGCGACAAGTGCGGTGAGGAGCTGCACCACCAGAGGGCCGACGATGCGCCGCCCTACTTCACCATTTTCATTGTTGGACACATGATCATACCGCTGGTGTTCATCGTGGAGCGTACGTGGCATCCGCCGTATGCGCTGCATGCGGCCCTTTGGCTGCCCCTCACGCTTGGCTTGACACTTAGTCTCATGCCCGTCGTAAAAGGGGCCGTGGTGGGTCTGCAATGGGCCCTGGGGATGCATGGATTTGGCTTTGAACACGCAAGCGAGAAAGAACGGCCCTAAGGACGCCGCCACCCTCATCTTGGTTCGCTTTGATGGTGCGACGCCCCGCATTTTGATGGGCCAGCGGCATAACTCACATGCTTTCATGCCTAACAAATATGTTTTCCCGGGCGGGCGTCTTGAAGTCGCCGATTGCCGCAAGGCAGCCTGGCGAACGCCTGAAGGCGTCACAATTCAGAAGCTGCTGTTGCGCATGCGGTCAAGACCATCGGCCGCGCGCGCCGCCGGCCTGCTCGTGGCGGCCGTTCGGGAAACCTACGAGGAAACGGGCCTGCTCTTCGGGCGCGCGCATCTGGAAATGCCCCCAGACGTTTCCAGCCTGATCTATTTCGCGCGGGCGATTACACCACCCGGACGGAGCCGCCGATTTGATTCAAGGTTTCTGGTGGCTAACGCGGCCTACATCACCAATTTGGACAATCCCCATCCGCTTGATGCTGTCGAACTTTTGCAACTCAGTTGGGTGACCCTGACGGAGGCTCTCGCTCTAGATCTGCCGTCGATAACGCGCGACATTCTGGGGCTTCTTCAGCCCCATCTTGAGCAAAATTCCCTGCCTCCAAAGGATTGCCCGGTTTCGTTTCACCATAACCAGGGCAAGACCTGGATCGTTGAAACATTGTCTCTCGCCCAAACTTGACTTTCTGTCTGGGATAGGGTCTATCCGCCCCTAAATCCCGTTCGGAGACTGTTATGGCCAAAGGCAATGTTATCAAGATCAAGCTGGCATCAACTGCTGACACCGGTTATTTCTATGTAACCAAGAAGAATTCACGCACCAAGACGGAAAAGTTTTCGTTCAAGAAATATGATCCGGTTGCGCGCAAGCATGTGGAATTCAAGGAAACAAAAATCAAGTAATTTTGCGATTTTGTTCAAACCATAGGCACTGCGCAGGCGGTGCCTTTTTCGATTCGGGGCATCTTGTGAATGCAGGTACCGGCCCGGGTTTACTCGGATCGAGGAGGCCACTCAAAACCGTCCCGGACCGGCCTTTTACCCCTCGTTCCAGGTGATGCGGTTTACCTGAACCGTGGGGAAAGCAATGTCTCTAGGTCTTTCCGGAGCTGCAAGATTGCGCAGGTCTCGCCACCCCTTTTTTGGCCGTCCAGCTATTTTGAGAGATATGTCTGAATGGCCCTGATTTCAATTAAATCTTTACACGAATTCTCATCACTCCCCTAGTGCAACCTATGGTAAACGCTGAGTTTTCGCAGATTAGAATGAAGCGTTAAGGTAAACGTCGGTTCAGCCGGTAGAGCCTTCTTCCGTATTTTCGAGTGCCTCTGACAGATGCATTTCGAGCGGCAACCGTTCATCACCGTCTAATGGCTCTTCGTCTGCAGCAAGTTCGTCACTGCCCCTTGGCAATGGCATTTCAAAATCTGGAGGCAAACTGGCATCGAGTAACCCGGCACCCTTCAACTCTTGAAGTCCGGGCAGGTCTATGAGTTCATTAAGGCCAAAATGGCTCAGAAATGTGTCAGTTGTACCATATGTAACGGGCCTTCCAGGTGAGCGCCTGCGGCCACGCATGCGCACCCAGCCAACTTCCATTAGGATGTCCAATGTGCCCTTGGAAATCGCAACGCCGCGAATATCCTCGATATCAGCGCGCGTTACCGGCTGGTGGTAGGCTACTATGGCCAGGGTCTCAAGCGCAGCCTTGGAAAGGCGCTTCTGCTCAAAGGTCTCGCGCCGCAAAATGAAGCTCAAATCCTCCGCCGTCCGAATGGTCCACAATCCGGCGACCTGCGCCAGGTTAACCCCGCGATTCGCATAGTTCTGCTGCAAATCTGTAAGGAGAGCCAATACATCCGTGCCCTCGGGAAGGAAGCCCTGTATTTTCTCAATCGCCAGAGGCGCATCGGCCGCAAACAGGATAGCCTCAATGATGCGCAAATGCTGGCTTCTGTCGGCACGCGGATGAATATGGACAGTTGCGTCCTGTTCTTCGGCGGCTTCCATCCCCTGGGCGTCGTTGCCTTCGTTGCTCATGTTTGCTTGTATCATGATCTATCCTTTGCATCCATTATGATGCTCGCTTGCGCATGAAAATTGGCCGGAAAGCATCGTCCTGCCGCATCTCTATCAATCCCTCGCGCACCAGTTCGAGGCTGGCGGTGAAACTTGAGGCCCTCATGGAGCGACGCATTTCAGGCGGTGCGAGGTATTCGGCGATCCAGGTGTCAAATGCACCCCAATCGCGCATGGTGCCCACCAACCGCTCAAGTGCCTCGCGGGCTTCCTTGATTGAACATGTGGTGTGCCTCTTCAGTGTATAGTTCTGGTGCCGGGCCTTGCGCTGACGGCGCTCTGTATAGGCTTTCAGCAAATCAATGAGATTGTCAGCATATTCCCGCTGGGTTTCAACCACGAGCGGCTCCGGATTGCCCCGGCCAAATACATCCCGTTCATATAAATTGCGCGCCATCAATTTAGCTGCCGCATCGCGCATCGCTTGCAGGCGCTGCAGCCTGAAAGCCAGGCGGGCGGCCAAATCCTCAGGTGGCGTTTCCTCCGACCCTGCCGGTTGGGGAATCAGCATGCGTGATTTGAGATAGGCAAGCCAGGCGGCCATCACCAGATAGTCCGCCGCCACTTCAAGGCGCATTTTGCGGGCGCTGTCGATGTAAGCCAGATATTGCTCAGCCAGCGCCAGAATGGAAATCTGCGCCAGATCAACTTTATGATGGCGCGCCAGCTCAAGCAACAGGTCCAGCGGGCCTTCAAAACCTTCTACGTCGACAATAAGTGCCTCGTTGGGTGAAGATGAAACATCCTTGCGGACTGGCCCCTCGCCATCGGGCCATAAGTCTTGCGCCTTGATTTCTCTCATGTCTGCCACGGAATGCATTGCCCCAAAATTTCTCGATGTCAGCTTCTCAAACGCGCCACTGATTCGCCTGATTGACCTTAGTTTATCCCCACATTCAAGAGGAAACGATCCGCTCAAGGTCCCGGAGCGCGGCTGACCTGTCAAAGGGCTGCGGTTTGCGCGCCGATTTGAGCGCTGCCTTCGCCCGGCGGAGCGCCTTGCCCTTCAGTTCGACAGATGCGGCAGCGACTTCTCTCATTTCATCAAGTTTGCCATTGCAATGCAGAAGCATATCGCAACCAGCGGCAAGCGCACTCGTGCACTTGTCCGGCAGAGTCCCCGGAAGGGCTCTCATGGACAAATCGTCCGTCATCAAAAGCCCGCGAAAGCCAATGTTCTGGCGGATGATTATTTTAATGATTTTTTTGGAAAGAGTGGCCGGATGGACTTTATCCAGCGCCGTGTAGATAACATGCGCCGTCATTGCCATTGGCGCATCGGCAAAAGCGGCAAATGGCGGAAAATCTGTTTTCTCCAGCTCATCGCGCGTGGCCTTCACCACGGGCAAATCAAGATGACTGTCCACTTCCGCCCGACCATGGCCCGGAATATGTTTAACGACTGGAAGCACACCACCATCCACAAAACCTGCCGCGTGGGCGCGCGCTAAAGCCATAACCTGCTCAATGTTCATGCTATAAGCGCGATTGCCAATCACATCGTGGGAACCCGGCTGCGGCACATCCAACACGGGAAGACAGTTCGCAGTGATCCCCGCTTCGATCAGGTCTTCGGCCATTAGGCGGCCAACGTGGCGCGCCGTTCGCAAGGCTGCCATTGGGTTTGACCCATAAAGGTCGCCATAAGCACGACCGGGTGGATATTTTTTCCAGTAGTTGGAAGGTGGTCCCAGGCGCTGAACCCGTCCGCCTTCCTGATCGATAAACACCGGTGCGTCTTTCCGCCCAACCGCCTCGCGAAATGCGCTCGTCAGTGTTTTCAACTGTGTGGGCGTCTCGCAGTTGCGCTTGAACAGGATCAGGCCCCACGGATTATTTTCACGAAAGAAAACAACTTCGTCATGTGACAGCGTTGTGCTGTCGCACCCGCTGATAAAACTTCTAATTTTCATGTCTATTGGCGCGGCACGAGGCAATCGCGCACGCCCGCAGCGCGCAATGATTTGCAGACACCATCCGCCTTTTCAAACGACGGAAGCGGGCCGACAGCCAAGCGGTAACGCGTGCTTCCGCCAACGCTGGCAGGATTTATGACAGGCGGAAGATTGCCGATGACAGCGCCATGCTTGGTCTTGATGCGGGCATATTCGGTCTTGGCTTCCGCTTCTGACCGGAAAGACGCAAGCTGTACATAGAATCCCGTTGCCGCGCTGGCTACCTGAACAGATTCAACGGATTTCTGAGGCAAAGGTTTCGGCGCTGTTTCAGCCACCGCAGCAACTTCCTGCTTCGGCGCAGAAGGCGTTGGAGCAGATGCATCCGCAGTGTCATTTTTCGTGCCGTTAAACAAATCCAATAACGTCTTCTTCTTTTTCACCACAGGCGCAGGTTGCGCTGCAACGGCTTGTTGCTGAACAGCCGGAACGCCAGCATTTTCGGCGGGAACAAATGAATCAGATGGCGGAACCAGAACAACTGGCTCAGCGCCTAGTGCAGCAACCTGTTCTGTCTTTGCCTTGGGTTTCTCCACAGCCTTTAGGGTCGTTTTTTTCTGGATGGGAACGGGATCTACGATAGCAATTTCTTCTACAGCAGGCGCTGCTGGTGCTGGCGGCGTGGCCTGCTCTGAATTCGCCGCCACATCAGTCGTTGTGGTTTCTGGTGTTTCCACCACCGGTATCTCTTCACTAACGGCTGTCTCGGGGGGTAAAGGCTCTTCGACAACGGGCGGAGCGGCCAATGCAACGGTTTGTTTTGATGTGGGAGCAGGCATGGCCCCTTGTGTATCGTTCGTTGAGCCAGGAGGTGGCGGCATAGATAAGGGTAACGCCTCATCTGTTATGGTTTCGTCGTTGGACGGCTGAATAGTCTGGCCAGTCGGTTCCGGAACCTGCGTATTGTCCAACTGCACAGGGACTTCCTCGGTGGGCACAACTTTTCCGCCAGGCACTTCCCGATCCCCGATGATGCGATCGTAAATTTCCTTCTTCGAAGAACCAGCGACACCTTCATCAGGCAACCCGGCCTTGACAGGCAGCTCGGGCGCCACCTTTGCCGCCTGTTCAGGCGCCGCAACGACAGGAGCTGATTCAGTTGAAACCGCCGCAGCCTCAGTTTTTGAATTGCCGTTAACGTACCAAACCGCAGCAGCCCCAGCGAGGGTTAAAATAACCAACAACGACAAGATAATCAGTGGTGCCGATGAACGCCGACGCTCTTCTCCGTAGGCATCTTCTGATTCGCGGTAAGCCTGATTGTAGTCCGTCGCGCTGGCGCGGCGGTTGCCCTTTGGCAATGGCGCGTCCTCAAAAATCTCGTCGGCAAAATCGTCATCAAAAACTTGGGGTTTCATCCGCACCGGTTCTTGGCGCAGAGCCGGACGCTGAGGTGGTTCATATGCGGGCCGTGTATAGCCAAAATCGTCCTGTGCGGGCCTTGCATAGGGAGGCGGGTTTTGGCGTGGCGGTTGCAACCGAGGTTCACTGGCAACCGCTTGCCCCATGGGCCCAGCTCCAGGTCGCCGCTGCATTGGCGGCATCGATGGTTGCCTTGAACCATTGAGGCCTTCTATTGGCCGGTAACCCTGAGAGGGCTGTGGCCTGAATTGCGGTTGATAACCAACAGGTGGCGGGCCCGGCTGTCTTTGTGGCACGCCCAGTATCCGCTCACCGCCAAGCGCTGGACGCGGTGGTGAAAGCTGTGTCTGCTGAACCGGCCTCTGTTGTTGCCTGCCGGGAGTCGCGCCTTGCAAATTGCGAATATAGTCGGGCTTCGCTTCATCTTCCGCAAATGTGAACTTCGGCTTTTCTCCGGCAGCTGAAGCCATCGGCTTTGCAGGTGCTAGCGACGGATTATCATTGCGTTCGCGGGCCGAGGAAACACGTTGCTCCGCCAGCTTTTCAGCCGCAGCCCGCTGGCTGCGCAACTTGTCCGCCAGGGCATCCTGCGGCTGTGGCAGCGACGGCTGCATCGGTTTCGAGTTTTGCGCCGAAAATTGCCGCTCCGCCTGTGGAGCAGCACCCTCGGTTTTTGGCGGCACACGAGGCGCCATGGGTGCTGGTTTGGCAACGGCAACAGGTTGCGCACTGCGCTCCTCAGGCTTGACTTCAACCAATGTGGCCTCTTTCGCTCTGGAGAACTCTCCCGAAATACGAGGCAATTCCCGATTTCCTATGCCCAAGCGTTCCCGCCAATTCCGTTTATCTGTGTCATTTGAGGAGCTTTGATCCATAAACAGTATTTTCCGCTGTTACATTTCTTCAACAGGGGTTACCCCCAGGATTCGAAGACCATTAGCAAGAACATAACGAATCGCCTTCAAAAAAGCGAGCCGCGTGTCGGTTATAAGTACGTCATTATCAACAATAAATCGCAATTGCGGCGACTCTTTGCCTTTGTTCCATAACGAATGGAAATCACTCGCTAACTCATACAAATAAAAGGAAATGCGATGCGGCTCATGGGCCAGCGCAGCACCCTCAAGCATCCTAGGATAACCAGCGATTCGGCGCACTAAAATTCTTTCCGCCACATCAGACAAAAGCGAAAAATCAGGCGTGACCGATGCCCGCTCCTGCGATGCAGCATTCCTGAGCACCGAACACACCCGCGCATGGGCATATTGAACATAGAACACAGGATTGTCTTTTGAATGTTCCGTCACTTTGGCAAAATCAAAATCCAGCGGGGCCTCATTCTTCCGATAGAGCATCATGAAGCGCAGAACATCCGGCCCCACTTCATCGACAACTTCGCGAAGCGTCACAAATTCGCCAGAACGTTTTGACATCCGAACCGGCTCGCCATTTCGAAACAGTTTCACCAACTGGCAAAGCCTTACAACAACGTGAATTTGCCCCCTGCCCGCAATCGCAGCAGCTAGCGCTTCAAGCCTCTTCACGTAACCACCATGATCAGCCCCCAGAACATAGATCAGTTCCTTGAAGCCGCGCTTGATCTTGTTGCGGCTGTAGGCAACATCCGATGCGAAGTATGTGTAGCTGCCATCCGATTTCAGCAATGGCCTGTCCATATCATCGCCAAATTCCGTGGCGCGAAACAAGGTTTGCTCGCGGTCTTCCCAATCCTCCGGCACCTCCCCCTTGGGCGGAGGCAGGCGACCTTCGTAGACATGACCCGCAGCGCGCAGATCAGCGACCGTATCGCGCACCTCGCCTGAATCATGCAGCGACTTTTCAGAGAAAAAAACCTCCTGATGAATTTTCAAACTTGCGAGATCATTCCTGATCAACTCCATCATCATCGCCATGACCTTCGTGCGCGCGAGCGGCAGCCAGGTCTCCTCCGAAACCTTCTCCAGCTTATCACCATGTTCATCAGCCAGCGCTTGGCCAACGGGCTTCAGATAATCACCGGGATAAAGGCCAGCGGGAATTTCACCAATGTCCCGGCCCAATGCTTCGAGGTAGCGAAGATACGCAGATCTTGCGATCGTATCGACCTGCATACCCGCATCGTTGATGTAATATTCCCTGGTTACATCATGGCCAGTGGCTTCAAGCAGAGCGGCCAGAGCATCGCCAAACACCGCACCGCGACAATGCCCCACATGCAGCGGGCCAGTAGGATTGGCTGACACATATTCGACGTTGGTCTTCTTGTTTTTGCCTAGATCCGAATGACCGTAGGCATCACCCAAAGCCAACGTCGCTTCTATTATTTTGGGCCAGAACGATTCTTTGAGCCGCAGGTTGATAAACCCCGGTCCGGCGACCTCAGCAGACGCGACATCCGCCTGTTTCGCCAATCTCCTCGCCAGATTTTCGGCCAGGACGTTTGGAGGCATGTTGGCGGGCTTGGCCACCACCATCGCCGCATTTGTGGCCACATCGCCGTGCGTTGCATCACGCGGCGGTTCTGCGGTAACACGCGAAAAATCAAGATTGGCTGGCAGTTCGCCAGCAAGCATCATGGCAGACAGTTCGCCTCTGACAACTGTTTGAAAGTATCCAAAAAGGTTCATATCGTCATTCTAAGCTATTGAATCTGTGGTGTTTGGTGCCTACCGGAAAAGCGGATCAAGGTCAAACAAGCGCTTGTGCTGTTCCAGCGCAAAACGATCCGTCATGCCTGACAGAAAATCACACACCTGCCTGGCATGGTGACCCGAGTTCTCCGCATACAGATCATCGCGCCAATCCGGTGGCAGCAGCGACCCGTCATTCATGTAAGCTTCAAAAAGATCACGAATAACCCGTCGTGCCCGCTCCATAATTTCCAGCACCCGCTCATGCCGATACATGCGGGTGGAAAGGAAGCTCTGCAGCACACGGTTGTTTTCGGACATCTGGGCGCTGAATTGTGCAATCGCCTTGGCTTGCGAGCGCACAGCCTCGCTCGATTTGACCTGGGCCTCGGAACAATTTTTTCGTGTTTCCGCTGTTACATCTGCAACCATTCCGGATATGACCCGGCGCACGGTTTCGTGGACTATCCGGGAGCGCTCCAAACCAGGATAGAGCTTGAGCACATTGGACAGCGCCTCACCTACCAGCGGAATATCGCCCAGGTCGATGATGTCGAAAAGCTTGGCGCGAAGGCCATCGTCGATGTCATGGGCATTGTAAGCAATATCATCGGCAATGGCTGCGATTTGCGCCTCCGCCGATGGATAGCTTGTGAGATGAAGATCATGGGCTTCGTTGTATTCGATAACAGCTTGGGGAAGCCCCCTGTCCTTAAAGTGACCAACACCATGTCCGCGTGAGTCAATCAGCGGACCATTGTGTTTCACCAGCCCTTCAAGGGTCTCCCACGTAAGATTGAGCCCATCGAAATTCGCGTATTTCTTTTCAAGCTTGGTGACAATCCGCAGAGATTGCGCGTTGTGATCAAAACCGCCAAAAGGCTGCATCAACTTGTCAAGCTCGCGCTCTCCCGCGTGGCCGAACGGCGTGTGCCCCAAGTCATGCGCCAGCGCCAGTGCTTCCGTCAAATCCTCGTCCAGTCCCAGCACCCGGGAAATGGAACGGGCGATTTGGGCAACCTCGATGGAATGTGTTAACCGGGTTCTGTAGTGATCACCCTCATGATAGACAAAAACCTGGGTCTTGTGCTTCAGGCGGCGAAAGGCAGAACTGTGGATCACACGGTCCCGGTCGCGCTCAAAAACCGAGCGTGGCGGGCTTTCGGCTTCGGGAAACAACCGCCCCCTGCTCTCCTCAGGTTGTGCCGAATAACTCGCAATCAATCGCTTCATTCCGCCCTGCCATTGACATTCGGCCCCGCAGGACCGACATAAACACCTATGGAAACCACCATAAACATAACTGCCCGAGCCGCAAACCGCATTCGCGAGATCACAGCCGCCGAAGGTCAAAAGCTGGGCCTTCGGATCTTGGTTAACGGCGGCGGATGCTCGGGTTTTCAATATGAATTTGCGATGGCCCACGACCGCGCCGACGATGACATTGCTTTCGAAAAAGACGGTGCGACCGTGCTCGTTGACCCGGTTTCACTGGAATACATGGCAGGATCGACGGTGGATTTTGTCGATGATCTGATAGGCCAGGCTTTCAAGGTGCAAAACCCGCTTGCCAAGGCCTCTTGCGGCTGCGGCACTAGCTTTACTATTTAAGGCAACGCAATGCGGGTTGCCACGTGGAATGTCAATTCAGTCAAAGCGCATTTGGATGTGGTGGCGCGCTGGCTTAGCGAAGCCAAGCCAGATGTTGTGTGTTTGCAGGAAATCAAATGCGAAGACCAGAATTTCCCGCGAGCGGTTTTCGAGGAGCTGAACTATACCGCAGCGGTTCATGGCCAGAAGACCTATAACGGCGTAGCCATCCTTTCCAAATTTCCGCTCGAAAATGTCGTTCGTCGACTGCCAGGCGACAACAGCGATGAACAGGCGCGCTACATTCAGGCAACTGTGATTGATGGCAAGAGCAATCCAACCATCACCTCAATATATCTGCCAAATGGCAATCCAGTGAATTCAGACAAATACCCTTATAAGTTGGCCTGGCTTGACCGCTTGATAGCCCATGCCCGCGAACTGATGAAACTCGAGGAGCCATTGGTATTGGCCGGCGACTACAATGTCATCCCGGCTGCGATTGATGCCAAGACACCCAGCCAATGGGTGAATGACGCACTTTTTCTGACGGCCACCCGTTTAAGATTTCAGGAACAGGCCGCTTTAGGATTGACTGACGCATTCCGCGCCTTGCACCCTACAACTGCCAGCCAATACACGTTTTTTGATTATCAGGCCGGTGCATGGCAGCGCGGCAATGGCATTCGCATCGACCACATGATGCTGTCACCACAAGCGGCGGACAAACTCATATCAGCGCAAATTGCTAAACATGTGCGTGGTTGGGAAAAACCCTCCGACCATGTGCCCCTCGTGATCGAGATATAAAAAAACCCGCCAAAAAAGCCGACGGGTTCTGCAGGGGATTATAGGGAATTACTTAGGTGCTTTTACGCCAAACGCAGCGAAGCTGGCCTCGAAAGGCTTGAAGGCTTCCTTGGCGGTAGCAACATAAAGTTCGTTCATCTTGGTGGCTTGTGCTACGAAAGCTTCGTAAGCTTCCTTGGCATAGCCCTGCTGAACTTCAAAAGCCTTCTCGATGGATTTTGTCGCAGTCGCCTTTTCAACAACTTCGGTGCCCTTTTCGAAGGATTTGCGTGAGAAATCAGTGGCTTCCTGAGCAATGCTCTGCAGGCCTTTGGTTAGTGCTGTGGCCGAGGCAATATACGCTTCATAACCGTCTTTACCCATAGCCTGAAAATCTTCAAATGACTTGTTCATAATTCTCTCCGTTGATCTCAGTCGTTCACTGATTAGCCTTTATATGTGCACTGCACCATTAGTGTCAAGTTTATTTTGCGTTGCAACATACAAAAAGTGAATTCCGTTGGTGCGAGTCGCGAATTTACCTATTAGTAATGCTAGAAACGATAGGTTAATTGACAAAGACTTAATTCGACTTGGTGGGACTGGAATGAATTTTGCCGACTTAAGAAAGCCGCGCGAAGCCTGTGGCAGTGTATTTGCCCGCATCATGCTATTGCTGCTGGCCTGCACTCTAGTTTTTGGAACACCCCGTTTGGCCGAGGCCAAACCCGGATTTTCTGCAATTGCCATAGATGCCCGAACTGGCAAAATTCTTTATGCAAATAACGCCGACGAAATCCGCCATCCCGCTTCACTCACGAAAGTCATGACGCTTTATCTGTTGTTCGAGGATCTTAAATCCCGCACGATCAAGCTCAATACCAATCTCATCATTTCCCGCCGCGCTGCGGCCATGGCACCGTCCAAAATCGGCATGAAACCAGGTTCAACCATTTCTGTCGAAAATGCCATCAAGGCACTCGTGACAAAATCCGCCAACGATGTGGCAGCTGCAATCGGAGAGAACCTTGCCGGCAGCGAAGCCAATTTTGCCGTCCGCATGACAAAGATGGCCCGTGACATCGGCATGTCGAAAACCACCTTCAAGAATGCCTCTGGCCTGCCCAATCCAGCGCAAGTGACAACAGCCCGCGACATGGCCACATTGAGCTTGCGGATTCAGCGGGATTTTCCAGAATACTACCCCTATTTCCGCCTCACCTCATTCACCTACAAGGGCCAAACAATCCGGACCCACAACCGGTTGCTCGGGCGCTTTCAGGGGACTGACGGCATCAAGACGGGCTATACTGCCGCGTCCGGCTTCAATCTCACGACTTCAGCCAAGCGTGGTAAAAAGCGGATTATCGGCGTCGTTTTGGGCTCCAGTTCCGGCAGTGGCCGCAACAAATACATGATGAACATGTTGGATAAGGCATTTCCCAAATGTGCCGAGGGAACTACCATTGCGGCGCTGGCTGGATCATCAAAAGGTGCGATTGACCCACTTGCGAAGTTGAGAACGCCGGCCAAGGCAGCGGTTAGCGATGGGCCGCTTGAAACCAAGGTTTTAGAGGCAAAGATCGAGGACCTGGTTGCTGAGCCAACAGAAGAACCGATGAAAACTGTTAGCGCTGGTTTGGGCCTGCCCGCGAAGCTGCCCTTCGCTGTCAAAAATGTACCCGAAGAAGTCACTGTCACAACTGCTGATCCGACCTGGAAGATACAGATTGGTGCCTATCCCAAAAAGGAGGACGCCCGCCTGAAACTTCAGGAAATTCGCGCTTCCGGCTACAGTTTTTTGAGTGGCAAGCAGGCCTTCACCGTCGAGGTGCAAAAAGGCAGTGAAACCATCTATCGCGCTCATTTTTCCGGTTTCACCCAAAAAACCGCCAAGGCCGCCTGTTCCAAACTTTCGAAAAAAGGCTTGGAATGCGTGACCCTTTCACCTCAATCGTGAGTTAGCATTTCCTTGGCTTGATTGATTTTTGTGGCAAGATAATCGGAGCCGCCGCGATCAGGATGAAATTCTTTCATCAGGCGGCGGTGGGCACTTTTTATATCCTCCTGCGTTGCCCCGGCCTTCAACCCCAGAACCGCCAGCGCCTCTTCAACGGACATGGCGCTCGCGCCGGAATTTGAGGCCCGCTGTTCACCTTTCCAACTATCTCGCCATTCGGACTTGTGGCGATCAAGCCAAGCCTCGAGAAGAGAAAGGCTTTGGTCTGATACGCCCGCGCATTGCTTATAAAGTTGCTGCAGGTTTTCCAAACTCATTGCTTCGAGCCTGGCGTTTTTGAACGGACCGGATAAAACCAAGCCCGACATTTTTCCCGAGTCATGGTCAAGCTCCATGGCCAGAATGGATGTTGCGACCCGGGATTTTTGCCCGGCGGATTTGTCCGCCCAGGGAAACCCATTGGGAAAAGCCGAGGCATGACCAATCAGGCCAAGACCGATGGCAAACAGAGGCGCGGCGAACTGCGCCTTGCCAGTTAGCGCCAAAACGGCGGAAACAATAATCAGCGCACCGCCCGCCAGCTTCTTCGACAATCCCTTGGATTGGGCCGGTGTTGCACGAGCAAAAGTTCTGATCAGCCACAGGCCGCCAAAAACGATAATCAAGGCGATAATGAAATTGGGCATGGCGTTCCTACTTGAGCTGCTTTAGCAACAAATCGGAACCACCGCCCTTGCTTTTTGCATGATGCTCCAGCGCGGTTCTGCCGCCCGCCGCATAAACAGCGACAGCTGACAGCAACTCCCGCAGCATATGCGCTGAACCTTCATTGAGCTTGAAATAGGCGCCGCGACTGAGCTTTGCTATTTCCCGAAACGCCTTCGCAGCCACGCCGTCATTTCCATCTTGAAACATGAATATTGGTGTCCCCTGCAAGCCGATTTCACCCGCCGCCTGGCACAAGGCATCGATGTTTTCCTCCATCGCATCGCCCACATAAACCACCGCATTCACCCTGGTGGCACTTATCTCTTTCTTGATGTGCGCCAGTGTCCGCCCGATCTGTGTATGACCACCCCGGCAATCCACAGTGGTCATGAGCCTTGCCAGAGCCTTGGGTTCGCTCACCCACTTGGACGCCCGGCATTCGTCAAAACCTCTGAAATACACAAGCTGCACATCCAGACCACCGATGCGGGCCGTTTCTGCAAACATTTCAGATTGTATGGATAGCGCCCGGTCCCAGCTCGGCTGCCTGCTCATGGTTGCATCCATGGCAAATATCAGCTTGCCGCGGACTCCATTTTTGGAAACCGGCGGCAGCCCACGAACCTTTTCCAGAAAAGCTGAAACATCGCCCTCGCTTTTCTCAGGCAATGAATGGGGTGGCTTGGCCATGACATAAAACCTATTGGCAGGTTTCGACCTTGAACAGTTCAAGATTCTTCAGCCTGCCCTCAAGCGCGAATTCGCCGTAGTCCATCACAAGTCCGGTGGAAACGCCGTTTTGATACATGTCAAAACTGATTTCATAGATTGGTGTTTCGACATTGGCATCATCCGTTGAATAATAGCCAATGCTGACAGGCCATGAAGGCACCGCGCTCAGCGCGGCGGCAGCCTGATTTTCCTTATCTTCTTTGCTCTCTCCCGCATTTACCTTTTTACCGATCGTGCTGATCGCCCGCACGGTTTTGTCTTCATCTGACCCATCATAAACCAGCGACGTATCGCGCGAATCGCCACTCTCGGCCGCTTGCATCAGGCGCAATTGGTGGCGCATGGGGAAAACGGTTTCCGGCGTAATGGTAAAATTCTTCACGCTCGGCAAATTGATAACACCCTCGCCCGGACCATCCTTTTCGGCGCGGGTCACACTCAATCGCTTCTCGCTTTCCTGCTTGCTGTCGACAAATTCCTTCTGGCTGTAATTCATGGTCAAGCCGTCGCCAGTTTCCCAGGACGATGACTGTGAATCGATAAGCCGTGAATTGCCTTCCTTGTAGTCAAACTGGTTCACCAGGCGAAAGTTCACGGTCCAGCCATCACACTCGCTGCCAGTCACTTCATAGGCCATTAGTCCTGAAACGGCCCCAATCGCGGCCCCCTGGCTGGAGCGCAGAAGCTTCAAATCATAAACCGCCCGGTGGGGCACAACCGCCGCAGCCAGCGCGGCATTGCTAAATGTCAACAAACCTGCAGATAATAGAACTCTTCTCAACACCCTTGAATCTCCGTCGCTGTAGTGGTCCATTGCCTTGCAAATCAACTTGATTTGATAGCATTTAGGTTAAGGCATAGAGAAGGCGACAACAATGGCAAAAGCAAGAATTCTTGTGACCCGCAAGCTTCCCGATGAAGTAGAAGAGCGCTTGGCACGGGATTTCACGGTGACGCTGAACGCCGAAGACAGGGGCATGGGTTCTGCGGAGATTGCCAAAAAGGCCAAGGACTTTGACGCCCTGCTCATCGCCTCATTGGACAAGTTTCGTGACAGTGTCATTGAAAGCCTGCCAGCGTCCATCCGCATGATCGCGACCGTTTCGGTGGGCGTGGACCATATTGATTTTTCCGCTGCCAAGGCAAAGAACATCGCGGTATCCAATACACCAGACGTGTTGACTGACGCCACCGCCGACATCGCCCTGCTTCTCATGCTGGGAGCCGCGCGCGGCGCCGTCTGGGGCCACCAGATGGTGAAGGGCAACAAATGGCCTCCACCCTCAATGGTAACACCCTTGGGGCTTGATGTGAGCGGCAGGAGACTAGGCATCCTCGGCATGGGTCGAATTGGCCAAGCGGTCGCAAAACGGGCGGCGGCCTTCAACATGGAGCTGCATTATCATAATCGCAAACGCGTGGATCCTGTTCTTGAGCATGGCGCCGCCTATCATGCCAAGCTTGATGGCATGCTGCCCCACTGTGATTTTCTTTCCATCAATTGCGCATCGACGCCTGACACGCGCGGCATCATAAATTCC
>VFJY01000027.1 GCA_009885825.1 Rhodobiaceae bacterium
AGTCAGTATTTGCCGCTTTTTCGGAAATTTGGTCTGCAAACAAAGGCACAGCCGACATGCGCTGACGACTGCAGTTGGTCTCATGTTGACCCCAAGCCGACATTGTGACGTTGAAGTGTTGCGACATCGTTTGCCAAGTCCGGTCTTGCCAAGCGCACTAATTTGGGCAAATTTCGGTAATATCTCAGTTTGAAATCCGCCGACATGGAGCCACTATAGCCTGGCAGCGTGCATCGGCACCCGTAGTGACCCGTCGAGAGCAGCCCCGAAACTCTCCCGCGTTATATGGTCGATGGTGCGGAACGAAGCAAGGAGTTTGAGGATGGGTAAGGATCACCTTTCAGGTAACTGCATGTGTGGAGCAGTGACGTGGGCATATTCAGGCGAAACCATACGCAATCTTGTCTGTCACTGCACCGATTGTCAGCGCGCGACGTCCTCTCCCATTACAGCCTTCTTAGGCATGATTTCGAAGCAGCTTCATTGGAATGGGAAGATCGAACATTTTGAGAGCAGTCCGGGGAATTATAGAGGGTTCTGTCCTTTGTGTGGCACACGGCTCTACTTTCGGTCGGTGAGGTGGCCAGAAGAGACCCACGTCCACGCTGCCACAATGGAGAACCCAAACGATTATCGACCCGATGCGCAGACCTTCATCCGTTCGCGAGCTGCTTGGCTGGATCGCGTCAAGTCGCTTCCAGGCTATGAGGGTTTCCACACACAGCCGGCCAATCCAACTGACAGCAAGAGGAAGGCATGACGCCATGGGCTCGCAAGATGGAAGTAATGTCCTGTTGACTAAAAGCGACAACTACCTTGCCAGAGGGCTTAGAGGCAGCCCGCTGCTGACCCTGAGTGAACGAATAGGGTGATAGTTGGGTTCGGCCGCTTTTGATGCGAAGCACACATCTCCGGTAAAAGCGCGTCAGTTAAGCGATTTCAACTTCCAGCCCATCGTCTGCTGCCTCGCAATCGCGTAGTTCATTGACCCGCCCCAGCATGTCGGGCGACATGTGCGTCAGGATGAGCCTTTTGGCCCCGATCAACGGCAGTTTCTGCCTTAGAGTGGTGTAGTCCAGATGAAACCGGACTTTGCGCTCATACCAATACGCTTCGGCAATCAACAGATCGGCGTTGCGACCTGCCTCGATCAAAGCATCGACCCACTCTGTATCACCCGTGTACGCTATAATCTTACCATCGCATTCGATCCGAAGCGACAGTGACGGCGTTCCACTCGGATGCACAACAACGTAACCCGTTACACACATGCCAGTCATCCCAATGTCGATGGGCACTTCAGGCGGCAATTCGATGAGTTCAATTGAGAATTTACGCTCCACCTTTGTCGAACCTGGAAAATGAGCTTCCATCAGAGCATCGAGCCTAGCGCCAAAGCCCATGGGCCCAGCAATCATTAGGGGGCGTGCGCGACGACTGACCAACTGTGCATCAAGAATGAAAAACGGCAGGCCCCCGAAATGGTCGGCATGCAAATGAGAGAGCACGATTGCGTCGATATTATTCGGATCAACACCGAAACGCCGAATAGAGATCATCGCGGAGGCACCGCAGTCGATCAAGAAACGCGCATTGCCCCGATTGACCAGAAAACAGGTATTCAGGCGACCGCCGGAGCCAAAGGCGTCGCCGGAACCGAGAAACTTTATTAGCACTATGCAAGCCTCCGCGACCAGATTTGTGGCATCATAATATCCCATTGATGCTAGTGTTGCTTGTTGAATTTCTCAACAGGACGTCTGCCCATGGCCCGTTTGAGACCTCGTGGCCAGAATGAAATTTGTCTGCTTATCATGGAACAGCCGACATTGAACTTGCGATGTCCATTTTTTCGGAAATTTGGTCTGCAAACAAAGACACAGCCGACATGCGTTGACGACTGCAATTGGTCTCATGTTGACC